>JASHSS010000236.1 GCA_030038565.1 Bryobacteraceae bacterium | reverse complement strand
CCGTCCACATCCTGCCCGCGGTGGAACACATCCGGCAGATAGACATCCGCGCCGCGCCACATGAAGCGCGGGGGCATCACCCCGATGACCGTGCGCAACGTGTCGTTGAGCAGCAGCCTGCGCCCCAGTACGCCCGGCGAGCCGCCGAATTCGCGCTGCCAGAAGCGGTAGCCCAGTAGCGTCACCGGTTCGGCGTTGGCTTCCGCATCCGCCGCGGTGGTGGCGCGGCCGATCAGCGGCGCCACCCCCATGCCCTCGAATGTGTTCATGGTGCAATGATTGCCGCGCAGGCGGCGCGGTTCGCCGGCGCCCGTCCAGGTGACATCGGAGACCGTGGAAGCCATCACGTGGCTGAAGACCGAAGCGTGTTCGGCGATATCCAGAAACTGATCGATGGAGTAATGGCTCCAGTTGGCGGTGCGCCCGGCAGGATCGCGGACGAGCACGCTCATCAGCCGGTCCACATCCTTATAAGGGAACGGGTCGAGGATCACCGCGTGCACCACGCTGTACATGGCCGTGCTGCCGCCCATGCCCAGCGCCAGCGACGCGATGGCGACGGCGGCAAAGCTGCCGCTGGACGCCAGGTGGCGTGCGCCTAAGCGCAGATCGCGGAGAAAATGCGCGAACCAGTTGAGTAGGGGCAAATATCTATTTTACGACCGCCCGGCACCGAGCCAGTGCCGCGCAACAACCCGCGGCCGCGCACCGCCGCTCACGCCCGAGATGCGCCGCGTGCCCCGCTACTCCGCGCGGAAGCCCAGGCTCATGGTCTTGCCATCCGGGGTGAGCATCACGCGCCACTCCGTCTTGCCGTGCTCAAAGACCACCTCGTAGATGTCGGCGCCGCCCGGTCCCACGCCCTTGAAGGTCACCGATTGCAGCGCGCCAAGCTGGGCGAGGATCTCTTTCAGTTGCGGCAACTGCTGGCGCGTGACGGCCGCGAATTGCGCGGTCATCAGGCCGTAATCCGGCGCGCCGCGCTGGAGCTCCTGAATCGAACGGCGCACGGCGGCCTCGGTTCCGGGCGACTGGCTCTGCGCCTTGAAGCGCCTGGCAATGTCGGCGCTGTGAGCCTCGATATCCGCCCGGGCCTGCCCGGCCGCGGCGTCTGTGAGGCGCTTCGCCGGCATGTCCCTTCCGCCCTGGTGGAGGGTGACCTGGGTGGCCGCGCCCTGCGCATCGACGTCGAAGTGGAACTGCGCATCCACCACCTTGAGGAAGAAATCGTGGTCGTTTTCGGCGAACATCTCCACTTTGGGCTGCCCGGTAAGCTGCGAGTAAAAGTGGTCGCCATCGCGCGAGACGGTCATCAGAGTATACGTATCGAGTTGATAAGTGCCCGCGTAACGGTCGAAGACCTGGTGGTCGAGGGTGATCTCCTTATGTTCCACCGGCGGCGCGACCTTCGCCAGCGGATAACTGGCATTCAGCAGATGGCGGCCGATATCGTCGGGACCCTCCGCGGTGGAGATATTCGCCAGCACCACCACGCCCGTGCGGGCCTTTGGATCGTAGCCCATATAGGTGCGATAACCGCCGGTGCCGCCGTTGTGCCAGATGATGGAACTGCCGTCCTTGGTCTGAACGTGCCAGGCGTAAGCGATTTCCATTCCCGGTCCGGCCGGGCGGCGGATGGAGACTTCGTCGGCCATATCCTGGGCCAGCGGGGTTTTGACGTAACCCAGATTGGCGGCCAGGAACGTGAGCATGTCGTTGGCGGTGGAGCGCAGCGCGCCGGCGCCGGCGAAGGTGGGGAGGTCCCAGTTGGGCACGGCGGTGAGGCTCTCGTTGTGGCCGGCGGCCAGCCGCGCCTTCATCTCCGGCGTCAGGGTGATGCGGGTTTCGGCCATGCCCAGCGGTTCACACACGCGCGAGCGCACCAGCGCCTCGTAGCTCATGCCCGCGCGCAACGCCAGCGCATGACCCAGCAGGCCGACGCCGAGGTTGGAATACTCGTATTGCGAGCCGATATCGCGGGTGAGCTGATAACCGGAAAGGAAATCGTACATCTGCTGGACGGAGTAATCGGCGTAGGGATTGGAGGTGTCCGCGGGGTGGAAATTGGACGGCATTCGCGGCAGCCCGGAACTCTGCGTGGAGAGATCCGCGAGCGTGATCTGGCGGCCGTTGCGCTCCGGCACCTTCACCCCCGGCGGAAGAAATTTGGAGACCGGATCGGTGAGCGCGACTTCCCCGCGCCGCACCATGTCCATGAGGATCAGCGAGGTGAAGACCTTGGTCATGGAGCCGATTTCGAAGACCGTGTCGCCGCCCAGGCGCCGCGGGTCGTTTTTGGCGAGGCTTCCGTAGGCCACCACCCTGCGGCCGTTGGCGTCGATGACACCGGCGATCATGCCGATACCGAGGTTGGCCGAGCCCACGCGATCCGCCAGGATCTGGCGGATTTCCGCGTCCGATGGGAGCTGCGCGAAGGCGGTGGCGCAGGAAAGAAAAAGGGCGGCCAAGAGTTGATGATGCATTTCTCCCCCCACTGACGATCTCATACTACCTCAGGGTGGGGCATGCTTTAGCTTGCCCTCAGCTTGCCCCACCCGGGAACCGAACGCCCCCCACCGGAGTCTTATA
>JASHSS010000235.1 GCA_030038565.1 Bryobacteraceae bacterium | reverse complement strand
ATCCCGCGGATGAACGCTACATCCAGAGCGCCATCGTCCGCGCCAAACACCGCAATCCCTCTACCGACGAATCGATTTTCGATTTCCTCCAGAGGGTCCTCCTGCTCGAGGAGCCCGAAGGACTTGATGAGGCCCAGCGCGCCGAGCGGCGCGAATTCGTCCTGTCGATCCAGCAATTCACCGGCCCGGTGATGGCTAAGGGTGTCGAAGACACCGCCTTCTACCGCTATTTTCCGCTGTCGTCGCTGAACGAGGTGGGCGGCGACCCCCGCCGGTTTGGGGTTTCGACGGCCACCTTCCACGCGCGCAACCTGGGCCGCCGCCGGGCCTGGCCACATGCCCTGCTGGCCACGTCCACGCACGATTCCAAGCGCAGCGAGGACGTGCGCGCCCGCATCGACGTGCTTTCCGAAATCCCCGGCGACTGGTACCGCGCCATCCGCTTGTGGCACGCCGTGAATCCCGGACGAAAAGCCGCTTCGGTGGATGGCGAAACTCCCAGCGCCGCCGAAGAGTACCTGTTCTATCAGACCCTGGTAGGCGCGTGGCCCCTGGACCCTCCCGATCCCGGCCAACTGGAAGGGTTGACTGCACGTTTGCGGGCCTACATGCGCAAGGCGCTGCGCGAAGCCAAGATCCATTCCAGCTGGATCAATCCCAACCAACCCTACGAAGAGGCCGTAGACCGCTTCGTCAGAGCCTCGCTCGACCCCTCGCCGGCGAACCCGTTCCTCAAAGAATTCACCCCCTTCCTCGACCGCATCAAGGCCGCGGGCATGTGGAACTCGCTTTCCCAGACGCTTCTGAAAATCGCCTCCCCCGGCGTGCCGGATTTCTATCAGGGCGCCGAGATCTGGGATTTCAGCCTGGTGGACCCCGACAACCGCCGGCCGGTGGATTACTCTCTGCGCGCCACGCTGTTCCAGAGGATGCGCGAGACACAATCGCGCGGCGCCCTGCCGCTGGTCGAAGAAGCCACCGCCCACCCCGCCGATGGTCTCATCAAGTTGTATGTCACCAGCCGGGCCCTCTGTTTCCGCAAATCGCATCGCGACCTGCTGGCCAAAGGATCCTACCTTCCCTTGCGGACCGCCGGCGCGCGCCAGAACCATGCCATCGGCTTTGCGCGCGCCTTGGGACGCCGCATGGCCATCGCCGTGGCGGGCCGCTTCTTCATGGCCCTGGGCGCGGACAAGCACACGCCCGCCGGCGAGGCAACCTGGGGCGACTCGGCCCTCCTGCTGCGCCGCGAACTCTCGCACGGCGCCTGGCGCGACCTGTTTACCCAAGCCACCATCCAGACCGTCCCGCGGAACGGCAAACCCGCGCTGCCCCTGGGGGAGGTGTTCGGTCATCTGCCCCTGGCGCTGCTGGAAAGTGTAGAGTGACAGACATGTGGTCGTTGCGTTACGGCGCCACCGTGGAGTCTTCGGGCGTCCGGTTCCGCTTATGGGCCCCCAGGCAGCGCGGCGTCGCCGTGGTGATGGCGCAAGACCCCTCGCGCCCGCTCGCCATGCATCCCGAAGGCGAGGGCGAGTTTGCGGCCTTCGCCGATTCGCTTGCCGCCGGCGCCGATTACTGGCTGCGCCTGGATGACGGACGCCGGGTGCCCGACCCGGTTTCGCGATGGCAGCCCGGCGGGGTTCACGGCCCTTCCCGAGTGGTCGATCCGGCGGCTTTTTCCTGGACCGACGCGGATTGGCGGGGGCTTCCCATCGAGCAATACCTGATCTATGAATTGCACACCGGCACATTCACTCCCGAAGGCACTTTCGAAAGCATCATCCCCCGCCTGCCCTACCTTCGCGCGCTGGGAGTGACGGCGATCGAGCTGATGCCGGTGGCGGAGTTCCCCGGCGGCCGCAACTGGGGCTACGACGGCGTTGGATTGTATGCCCCGCAATCCACCTATGGGGGGCCCACAGGTCTCAAGTCCCTCATCGACGCCTGCCACCACACCGGCGTAGCCGTGGTGCTGGACGTGGTTTACAACCACCTGGGGCCGGAAGGCAATTACCTCCCCGCATTGGCTCCCTTCTTCAACCCAGCTTATCGGACGCCGTGGGGCGACGCTATGAACTACGACGGCGCCGAAAGCGACGGGGTGCGCCGCATGGTGGTGGAGAACGCGCTCTACTGGCTCACCGAATATCACGTGGATGCCCTGCGCCTGGATGCCATCCACGGGATCTTCGATTTCAGCGCGCGACACATCCTCCAGGAAATGGCCGAGGCCTTTCACCAGCAGGCGCAGGCCCTGGGCCGCTTCGCCTGGCTGATCGCGGAAAGCGATCTCAACGATGCGCGCGTGATTCAGCGTCCCCACAGCGGAGGCTACGGCATCGATGCCCAGTGGCTGGACGACTTCCATCACTCCCTCCACACCGCCTTGAGCGACGACAGCCGCGGATACTTCGCCGATTTCGATGGCCTTCCCAGCCTGCGCAAGGCGCTCACCAACGGCTTCGTTTATGAAGGTCAGCACTCCCGCTACCGCCGCCGCCATCACGGTTCCAGTTCCAGGGACCGTCCGGGCAGGCAATTCGTCGTCTGCTCCCAGAACCATGACCAGGTGGCCAACGCCTTGCAGGGCAAGCGCGAATCGCGGCTGCTTTCGCTTGAGCAACAGAAACTGGCCGCCGCGGTACTGCTGTTTTCCCCTTTCATCCCGCTGCTGTTCATGGGGCAGGAGTACGGGGAGAAAGCCAACTTCGACTACTTCACCAGCCACGGCGACCCCGCCCTGATCGAAGCCGTCCGCGAAGGGCGGCGGAAGGAGATGGGCGACTTCTGCGGCGACGAGTTCGCCGACCCTCAGGACCCCGCTACTTTCGAGCGCAGCAAACTGGACTGGACCCTGCACCTCGAGGCGCCCCACGCCGGCCTGCTGGCGTGGTATCGCGACGCGATCACCGCCCGGAACCGGCACCCAGCGCTAGCCAACTGCCGTAAGTCTTTGACACGGGCGGAAACCAACCCATCGAAAGGTTGGCTGATCCTGGAACGCCGCGACCCATCCGGCTCCCGCGCCCTTCTGGTGTGCAATTTCTCCGACTCAGTCGAAGCGGTGCGGATTCCGTTTCGGGGCTTCCCCTGGTCGCTGACCCTGTGGAGCGGCGCGGACTGTTACGGGCCGGCCACGGCGCCGCCGGTCGTGAGCATCTCCGGAGACGGCCCCGGCGAGGTGGAGATCGCTCCCTACGGGGCCGCCCTTTACACCGCGTGAGCCAACGCCCGGCGCACCGCGCAAGCCGCCCGCCGCACTTTTCGACTCCACTAAAGAGAGGCAAGAGGGCGCGCGTTATAAAGGACAGGCTCTTTTTCCGGACGCCCTCCTTTCGCTCTGCGTTCCCCCGGCTGCATTCCGCCGCCATGGCCGAAATCCACCACGGCGGTGGTTTAGAACCATCTGGCATCGGACTT
>JASHSS010000234.1 GCA_030038565.1 Bryobacteraceae bacterium | reverse complement strand
CCGATGAGCCGGAAACGCAGTTCCTTGAAGAGATCGCCCTGCTGCGCCACCAGCAGCAAGGGAAGCGCCACGAGCGCCGCGATGCGGAGAAGCTTCTTCATAGTTTTGCATGGTATCAGAATTGGGGCGGGGGGCTGGAATCGCCAGGCCGGCCGGGCGCCGCTTTTTCGGTAGGATTGAATCCGGAGGGGCGCCATGAAGTGGTTTGGTATTGGTTTTCTTCTCGTGGCCGCGGCCGCCGGCCTTTTCGCGAGCGATGAAAGCCAACGGGGATGCGCTTACCGGCACGGTTCACGCGTCGGCGTGGCCTGGAGATGCGGCCATCTCCGACGGCAAAATCGATGGGAACCGGGTAGCGTTTACCATGACGGGGCATCTGCCATTTTCGACCTCGTCAGGCGGCCAGGTACAACACGCCGGGTATCCGAAGTTGTGCTTCAAGGGCGTGCGCAGTGGCGACGAAATGAAAATCGAGCTGCTGTGGACCGAGGCCGGCAGGACGTGCGAGGAAGGCAACCTGCTTCCGATAGCCGCCAAGAAGGTTGCTGACTGAGGGCCGCTCCTGGCAGATCGGCCCGCTGGGCCATGGGCAACTTGCCTTTATCCCCCTGCCCGCGGCTCGGGCGCGGTCTTCGGCTCGGCCTCGCCGCGATGGCAGGTGTAACACGAAACGTGCATTTTGCCGTCGCCGAACCCGGCGTTGATCTTCTGCATCATCGCGATCATCTGGCGGGCCGTGGCCTTCTTGGGATTCTCGTCGCTGGGGAAATTGCCCTGCACGTGGCAATAGCTGCACTGCACCCCCAGTCCCGCCGTGAAGGTGCGCATGATCTGGCCTACCTCCGCCCCCGTGGTCACCTTCAGGACTTTCAGATTGGTGGGGTTGGGTGCGGGCCGTTTTTCCTGTTTGGGCGGGTCCTGTTTGGGTGCATCCTGCCCGGGTAGCCCGGCCGCGCCTAGCAGAACCAGCGCCACGCTCACGAGAATTCGCATTCGCATATCATATACCGGCTTTGGTGTCGCGGAGGATTTCGAGCACATCCGCCGCCTCCGGCCGTTCCTGCAGCTCCGCCCGGATGCGCACCCAGAGCGCCTCGCGCACGGCCTGCGGCAGCGCGTCGAACTGGGCGCTGTAGACCGTGTAACTCAAGGGATAGCGGAAGAGGCGCGTGCGTAGATCGAAATCGCGCAGGCTGCGGCCTTGGCGGTCGCGCGGGCCGCGCTCGGGGAAGGTTTTGGCGAAGGTGGAAACGCCCTCGATGGGTTCCTTCAAGGGCGCTTCGTCGCGGAACACCAGGTAGCGCGCCAGCGCGTCTATATCCGCGTCCACCGGCTTGCCCATACGGGCTTCCCACCCCACCCGCGTCATCAGGTTGATCGCCTGGGTCTGGTGCTCGAAGGTCATCAGCGCCACGATGTCGCTCACCGGCGCCAGGTAGCCCGCGGGATTGAACTCGCCCACCAGGGTGGTCAGGTTCTGGCGCGCGTTGAGGACCTGCGGTTCCGAAGGGTCGCGCGCCACACCGTTGGCGCGGTCGGGCTGCTCGCCGTGCGCGGCGTTCACATACCAGCCGCCCCAGCGGTCCGCGAACGCCGTGCGATGGTCGGTGATGATGGCGCCGGAGCGGTCGGGCATCCCCGAGATATCCGGAAACACCGACCCCACAAACAACCCCGGCACCCCCATCGTGGCGGCACCCTGGTGGCACTTCAGGCACACCTCCTGCCGCGCAAATCGCCCGTCGCCGTCCAGCGTGTAGAAGATTACGCCCTCGCGCGGATCGACGGCCGCCACCTCCATGGACGGGGCGCCACGCACCCATCCCACGGCCGCCGAGTCGTTGAAATAAATCGCCCGCGGGTTGCGCGGCGAAATCTTCTCCGCTTGAAAACTGGTTTTGGAGAACACCAGAGCCTGCGAATCGGCGGAGATCCCCAGGTGTTCGAGCAGGCTGGGAAGATATCCCAGGCCCTCGCGCCGGTCCAGTTTTACGCCATCGTGGATCAGGCGGGCCACCGCATCGCCGGCCGCCGCGCGCAGATATTCGTCAGCCGGCAAATTGGAGGCGTAAACCTGGCCCCACAAAATGCTTCCCGCGCTCCAAAGGGCTGGAACCAAAAACCACCCCCAGGAGCGCCACGCCATTTACTTACCGCCCCGGCCTCGTCCCCCCGTGGCCGGAATATCGGCCGCGTACACCGCCGATTGGAATCCCAGGGCCACGGCGAACTCATCCAGCGCGTCCTTCACGGCCTGCTCACCCGGCAGCAGCGGGCGCTCGTAGACCGAGGCGCGCGCCGCCACCACGCATTGATCGGACCGGCAATTATTGGAGTTGGCCGACCCCAGTTTTTCGAGCAGCGCGACCGTCTCCGGGTGCGGCTGCCCGAAGCGCGTCGGTCCGTTGGCCAGGTCCGCCACCGTATCGCCCGCCTTGCTCTTGGCCTTGATGTTGGCGCCCTTCGACATCAGGTAGTTCACCATGTCGTTGTCGCCCAGGTAGGCCGCGCCATGCAGCGCGGTGTAGCCGCGGCTGTCGGCCGCATTCACGTCGTTGCCCAGTTCCACGCACAGCTTCACCGCTTCCACCGCCGGCACGGGAGCGTTCACGCTCCAGTTGGCCGCCCATCCGATGCCCGCGGCGGCCAGCAGCGGCGTATCGCCCGCCTTGGTCGCGATCTTGGGATCTGCGCCCGCGGCCACCAACAGTTTCATGGCCGCGATGTCGCTGGATTGCGCGGCGCGCCAGAACGGCGTGGCCCCGGCCGGATCCACCCAGGTGTAATCGTTGGTGAAGCTGCGGAACCACAGCTTTTCGCTGATGGGCGCGTTCACGTTGGCCTTGTGGGCGATGAGCGATTTCATCAGGTCCAGGTAGCCGGTCTTTTCCTGCTCGATGTTGGGCTGCGGGAACCAGGCGTGCGGGGCCCATTGCACGTCGATGACGGCATACAACGGAGTCAGCCCGGAGACCGCCGCCAGGTTCGGGTCGGCTCCGTGGTCCACAAGATATTGCGCCACATCGTAGTGTCCGTTGATGATGGCCATCACCAGCGGGGTGAACTTATCGCCGTTCATGGCGTTGAGGTCGGCGCCGCCTTCCACCAGCGCGTGGACCGCGTCCCGGTGGCCTTCCCGCGCCGCAAACAGCAGCGCCGTCATGCCGCCCATGAACTCCGCGCCCGTTCGCCGCGGCGCGCGCGCCGCCACGTCGCCGGCGCGAGCCTTGGGCTTGGCCAGCAGATAATCGGCGGATTTGAGCTGCAAGGCGTGAGCTAAAGTGTCCAGGTCGGATTTGGCCTGCTCGTTGGCGGCTTTGGCGGCATCGGCCGCGGCCTGCGCGTCGGCTTCTTCATCGGCCTTGTCCTGCGCCTCCGCGCTGCGCGGCGCCGCGGCCGCTCCGCCCCGTCCGCCGCGTCCCC
>JASHSS010000233.1 GCA_030038565.1 Bryobacteraceae bacterium | reverse complement strand
GGCCGGCCCTTGTCCGCCAGGTTATTCGCCGGCGGAAGAATGGTCTCATTCTCCATGCCCGGCACATGGTAGGCTTCCGCGTCGCCCGTGCGGGTGCCATCGTGATAATAGACCTTCACCGGGGGCATCTCGCCGCGCGCCGGAAAATCCAGCCGAACCACGGCGCGGTTGGGATAGGTGATGCCGCTGCGGCCATCCACGGCGATGCATTCCAGGCTGGTGGGCGCGCCGAGTTGCAGCGCGGTCTGCGCGGGCCCGGCCGTATGGGTGGCCCAGTTGCCGATCTGGCCGGTTCCGAAATCCAGGAACCCGCGCCAGTTGTAGGGCACATAATACTCGCTGAAAGGACGTGACGCGGCTTCCCCCAGCCACAGGTCCCAGGCTAGCGTGGAAGGCACGGAGTCTTCGGGCGGAGGGGCCGTGAGGCCGGTGGGATGGGTTCCCGGCGAGGTCGAGATGTGCACCTCGGTGACATCGCCGATGGCTCCCGACCAAACCATTTCGGCCGCCACGCGGTTGCATTCGTGGGAAAATCCCTGGTTGCCCATCTGGGTGGCTACCTTGTATTTCACGGCCGCTTCCTGGAGAAGCCGCGCCTCCCAGGGAGTGCGGGTGAGCGGCTTTTCCAGGTACACGTGTTTGCCATGCTGCATGCAGGCAAGGGCCACGGTAGCGTGCATGAAATCGGGGATGCCGATGGTGCAGGCGTCGATGTTCTTGCCCTCCTTATCGAGCATCACGCGAAAATCTTTGTACTTGGGCGCTTTATCGTAACGGGCGAGATTGGCGGCTGCGCGTTTGTCGTCCACATCGCACAGGGCCACGATATTCTCGGTGCGGGCGGCATCGTTCAGATCCACGCCCCCCTGCCCGCCGCAGCCGATGGCGGCGACATTCAGCTTGTCGTAGAACGGCTTGTACCCCATCGCGCGAAGCGTGGGAACGCTGCCGAAGCCGCCGCGCGGTACAGCGCCGGCCAGCAGTGTGCCAAAGAAGAAATGACGTCGCGAGACGCCTTGAGTCGACATGGTTCGGTTACCTCCCGCGGGTCCGGGCATCTGACCCCGCCCTCCTCCTTGTTATCTGAAATCACGCCGGGATGTCAACCCGAGGTGACCGAGAGCGAGCGCGAGTGGTTGTGCGAGAGTGCGCAGCGCGGGGTGTGCCGTGGTGCGGAAGCGCGAGTGGTCGTGCGAGGGCGCGCTTGCGCTAGCTGTGGGGTGGTGCGGAGGGCGCGAGTGGTGGTGCGAGAGTGCGCGGGTGCCGGGTGTGGGGTGGTGCGGAAGGCGCGGAGTGCCGGCGCACGCGGGTGACGGCAGGCGCGGAGAGCGAGGGGGCGTGACGGGCGTGCGGGGTGCGACGCGAATGGGCGGTCACAGGACGCCGGATGATCGCGTCAACCCGCTGCCGTTCATTCCAGGGACCAGTATCCCTGGCGGGTTTTGACTTTCAATGCGGGCTGGCCCCGGACGGCCACGCGGATGGAATGGAACTGGCCGGGTTGGCCGCCTTTCGGCTGGAAACTGAGGATGTACTGGCGATGCACCTCCTCGCCGACCAGTTGAATGGCCTGTTCCAGGGCGTTCTTCTTGAGGAAACTCAGGGTGCGGCCGCCGGTGGTGGCGGTAAAAAGGGCGGCCAGGTCGGGCTGGTGCAGGCGGACGAGTTCTCCCAGGGCATAAACCAGATTGCCCGGTCCGAGGTCGGGTGGAACCGGGGTATCGTCGGGGCCGGGGCAGGTGAAGCACGTGGGGTGCTTGATGCGCTCGTCTTCGGGCTTGAGGCCCTCGGCGGTTTTGGGCTTGACGGTAAACGGCTGCAGGAACGGTGAGTAGGTGATCCAATAGACCGCGGCATTGAGGCGCTGAACCTGCTCGACCACTGCGGGGAGTTTGGTGACGCTGGAGCGGTCGTGGCGTTCGGCAATCATCAGGATGATGCGGCGGTGGGAGGGCGGGCGCCCGGCGAGCATGAGGAGCGCCTGGTGGAGGGCGTCCAGCATGTGGGCGTTCTCGCCTTCCTTGCGCAACATGCGGAGCGCGTGACTGACGGCATCGGGACTGGCGGTGAAATCCTGGTGGACCCGGACTTCGTCGCTGAAGGAGATTACGGCGGTTTCACCGGCATCGGCGGCGAGCAGTTCGGTGAACAGGATGCCGCTCGATCCCAGTTTGTCGATGACGGCTCCGGAATTGGCGCTGGTCTGGACGGCCACCACCAGAGAGATGGGATAGGTCATCCAGTCCATCTGTATCGGCTGAGGCACATTGTTGTCGAAGAGAAGCAGGTCGCCGGTGGTCAGGCCGTCCACGTAACGGCCGTTGGAATCGGTGACGGTGGTGGGGGCGACCACCAGTGGGACGGTGCTTCGGAACTGCGCGGAGGCGGATGAGGCGAACAAGAGGATGGCGACAGCAGGACGCACCGGGAAGGCCATAGCAGCCAGGGGGCCAACCGGGTGTCAGGAGGCCGGCTGGGCGAGCAGGAGTTCCAGGCGGCGCAGGCCTTCCTGGAACATGGCGGTATCAACGCCCATGCCGATGCGGATCGAAGCGGGCGTTTCGAAGAAGCGGCCGGGGACCGCGGAGGTTTCGTATTGGGCGCGCAGGCGGGCCAGGAAGGCGTCGGCGTCACCGCTGGGAAGAGCGGCGAAACAGGTGGTGCCGAAGGGGGGGCGCGGAGCCGCGATTTCGGAATGACGGTCGAGGAAGGCGGAGAGCAGGGCGCGATCGGCATCCAGGACGCGACGGGCGCGGTCGCGCAGCAGGGCGAGGTTTTCGAAGGCCGCGACGCTCAGCAGTTCCGCCGGATGCGCGGGAAGCGAGCCGTAGAGATCGTTGAGCCGGCGCATTTTCCAGGCGAGGGCGGGTTCGGCCAGGATCCATCCGCAGCGCAGTCCGCTGAGGCCGTAGACCTTAGTGAGGCTGCTGGTGACGACGAAGCGCGGTCCCAGCAGGAAAGCAGTGGGCGGCGGGTCGTCGAAAACGGCATCCAGGTAGACCTCATCCACCAGGACGAGAGCGCCCGCTTCGGCAGCCAATTCGCCGATTTCGCGCAGCACGGAGTGGGGGGTGAGCACGCTGGAGGGGTTGTGGAGATTGGTGAGGACGATCAGGCGGGTGCGGGGCGTGAGGGCGCGGCGCACTTCGGCGGGGTCGAGGGCGAAGGCGTCTTCGGGGCGGCGGGGAAAGCGGCGGATGTCGGCTTCGAGGTACAGGGCAGCGTCCATGATAGGGCCGTAGACGGGCTGTTCCATGGGCACTTGGTCGCCGGGTTCCAGGATGGCTGCCATGGCCAGGTGGTTGGCCATGGAGGCGCCGGCGGCTTCCACGACGCATTCGGGCGGCACGCCGGCGTGGCGGGCGATGGCCGTCTGGAGGGGTGCGTAGCCGTAGCGGTTATCGCCGTGGATTTCTAGGCGGGCGAAATCGACGGGCAGGTCGTGGAGGGGGAAGCCGCCCACCCCGCTGGTGGCCAGATTGTAGCGGGCGCGGCTCCCGGTCTTGGCCCAATGCAGGTAGTCGGAATGTTTGTGTCTCATGAGCGGGACGGGGCGCGGCGGGGTGAAGGGGAACGCCGGCGCCAATACCAATATACCGGGAGGCCGGCCAGCATAATAAGGATGGCCATTCCGCTGTTGGCGGGGTCGGCCAGGAGGGTGCTCGCGACCACCGCCAGGCAGACGAGGGCGAACAGGGCAGGGGTGAAGGGATAGCCGGGGGTGAGATAGAGGGCCGGCGATTCCGAGCCGCGCTTCTGGCGGCGGAGGCTGTACAGGGCCAGGGCGGCCAGGGTGAAGGCGAGGAAATCGACACTGACCTCGTAATTGAGGATTTGTTCATAGCGGCCGGAGCAGGCAATGGCGGTGGCCAGCAGGCCCTGGAGAACGATGGCCGTTACGGGAGCGCCGGTGCGGGGCGAGAGGCGGCCGACGCGCTCAAAGAACAGGCCGTCGCGGGCCATGGCGTTGTAGACGCGCGGCGCGGTGAGCATGCCCTGGCTGAGAAATCCGAGGGAGGAGACGGCGATGCCGACGGCGATAAACAGCGCACCGCGGCTGCCGAGTGCGGCGCGCATGACGTCGGAAGCGGGGGTGGCGGTATGATCCAGGCCGGCGGGGCCGAGGGCTTTGAGACAGGCGATGTTGACGGAGAGATACAACGTCACGACTGCGGCTACGCCGAGGAGCAGGCCGCGGGAGAGATCGCGGCGCGGGTCGCGCATTTCGCCGGCCACGAAACTGGCGGTCTGCCAGCCTCCGTAGGCGAAGGCTACCGGGATCATGGCGGCGCCCAGGGAGCGCGCGAGGCCAAAGGAGACGGGGCGATCGAGGAGCGGCAGGGGGTGGAAGGCGCCGCCCCCGAGGGCCAGTCCGGCGGCGACCAGGGCCGCGATGGCGCCGGTTTTCATGAGCATCAGGGCGCTTTGCAAGTTGCTGCCGGCTTTGGCGCCCAGGCAATTGACCGCGGTGAGAGCCAGGAGGGCCAGGGCGGCGATAAGGCTGTCGTTCCAGGCGAGGCCGCTGATTTGACGAAAGTAGGCGGCGAAGGTGATGGCCACGGCGGCCATTCCGGCGGTCTGGGTGACCAGCAACAGGACCCACCCGTAGAGGAATGCTACGGCCGGGTGGTAGGCCTCGCGGAGATAGGCGTACTGCCCACCGACTCCGGGCAGGCGGGTGGCGAGTTCGGCCCAGATGAAGGCTCCGGCCATGGCAAGAGCGCCGCCGAGGATCCAGACGCCCAGGATCAGGAACGGGGTGTGGACCGAGTGGGCCACCACGGAGGGATTGCGGAAAATACCGGAGCCCACGATGCCGCCCATGACGATCATGGTGGCGTCAAAGAGGCCGAGTGGGCGGGACGCGGGCGCCCGAGACCCGGTGGAAGGCGCGGCCTGAGGGGGCGCATCGGGCACTCCGACGAGGATAGCAGAGGAGAAGGTGACGGGAGCTGGGCTGCGCTGGAAAAGGTACAGGCTTGGCGGCAGGAGGCGGAAACGGCGGGGCCGGGCCGCGCGGGGGACGCGAGCGTGGCCCGCCGATATTCGGCTCGCGAGCTTAGAGGTACGGCCGCTGCACGGGCGCTGGTACGGGCAGGCTGAAAGCCTGGCAGAACGCCTGCCCCACCTAAGTTATTGCTGCTGGCCGGGTTGGTCGATCCCGATGGGCTCGCCGGAAACCACCATTTCGACGCGGCGGTTTTGTTCGCGGCCGGCGGCGGTGTCGTTGGAAGCCACCGGATCGGCCTTGCCGAGTCCCACGGCGGAGAGGTTGGCGACGGGAACCCCCTGTTGCTGAAGGTAATCGCGAACCGCATCGGCGCGCTCTTCGGAAAGCTTCTGGTTGTAGTCGTCGGTGCCGATGCTGTCGGTGTGGCCTTCCAACTGGATTTTGAGGCC
>JASHSS010000232.1 GCA_030038565.1 Bryobacteraceae bacterium | reverse complement strand
CAGCCAGTCGAGCAGTTCGGGGTGGGTGGGCCACTCGCCCTGCGAGCCGAGATCGTCCAGCGTTTTGGTAATGCCGGTGCCGAAGAACTGGCGCCACATGCGGTTGGCGAAGACCCGCGCGGTGAGCGGATTGGTGGGCGAAACCAGCCAGTTGGCCAGGTCGAGGCGCGTGGCGCGCGGTCCGTCGGGCGTGAGTTTGCCCAGGAAAGCCGGGATGGCTGGCGTTACCACGGCGCCCGTTTCGTCCATCCAGTTGCCGCGCGCCAGGATGCGCGTTTCCGTGGGTTCGGTCGCCTCAGTGACCAGGGTGCGTTCGATGGAGGCATCCAGCAGGCCGGATTCCATCTCCAGTTTTTCCACCGCCACAAGGTCGGGCTGGGCTTCGGCCGAGGCCCACCGAAAATGGTCGTCGATGGCTTTCCGCTCGGCGTCGTTGCGGTCGCCCTCGGCTTTAGCCAAAGCTTTGGAGACGCGCTCGGGGATCTCCTTGCCGGGTTCGGCGGAGGGCCAGGAATCCGCGGCAGCCGACAGCGCCACCCGGAAGCGGCCCAGGGTGGCGCGGCGAAATTCGGATTCCTGCCGCAGACGGAGGGTCACCAACGACCCGGCATCGGTTTCGAGCGGCTCGGCCAGGCGCAACGCCAGGGCGGCCTTGCTCACATCGTTATAGGTGGCCATGGCCCAACCGGTCTTCACGTCGCCATCGATGGCCGCGATGGGCGGGTACTCGGGCGGCGCGTTGCTGGTGTTGGTGTTGGCGGTGGCCTGCGAAAAACGGATCGGGCGGCCGGCCATCTCGGCTTCGACTTCGCTGATGACCAGCCGGTCCGCGCCACGCGCCACGCGGATGCCGGGCAGCGACTCATCCTGCACCACCTCGATTTCGAGCGCCTTCCAGACTCCCGCGCCGGGACGGAAAGTGACGGTGTAGATTTCCGTATCCGGGTTGGGGCCGCCGGCGACTACCAGGCCGTTGCCGGGGCCGCGGCTGGAGGTCAGGTTGCTGCCATCGTAATTGGTAAAGTCCACCGGCTCGTCGTTGTAAATCTTCAGCAGCGCGCCGTGAGCGGATTGGGCGGTGAGCGGGCGCTGCTCCTTCCAGGCGAGGTCGCCGGCCTGGAAGCGCGCCAGCAATTGCTTTTCCCACTCCGCGCGGCCGGCGGCGAGGCTCTTCATTCGGTCCGCCAGGCGTTCGCGGGCGGCCTCCAGTTGGGATTTGAGCGATTCCTGCCGGCTGGCCTGCTCGGGCGTGGGAATGGCCAGCACGGATCCCCAGGCCTTGGGGCCGCGATCGGGCACCAGGCCGGTCTCTTTGATGTCGGCGAAGAAGGCCTTCATGGAGTAGAAGTCGCGCTGGGTAAACGGATCGAACTTGTGATCGTGGCACTCCGCGCAGCCTAGCGTGCTGCCCATCCACACCGCCACGGTGGTGCGGACGCGATCGGCGGCGTACTTGGCGAGATATTCCTTGGGCTGAATGCCACCCTCCGCGGAGGTGCGGTTCAAGCGGTTGTAGGCGCTGGCGACGCGCTGCTCGATGGTCGGGCTGGGCAGCAGGTCGCCGGCCAATTGCTCGCGGGTGAATTCGTCGAAGGGCTTGTTGTCGCGGAAAGCGTGTAGCACGTAATCGCGATAGGGCCACGCCGGAAAAGCGTTATCGCCATGGAAGCCGCAGGTATCGGCGTAGCGCACGGCATCCAGCCAGTGGATGGCCTGCTGCTCGGCATAGCGCGGCGAAATCAGCAGCCGGTCCACCACCTTTTCGTAAGCGTCGGGCGAGCTGTCCTTGAGGAACGCGGACACTTCCTCGGGCGTGGGCGGCAGCCCCGTGAGATCGAGCGTGACGCGACGCAGGAGCGTGCGCCGATCAGCTTCGGGCGAGGGCTTCAGCCCTTCGCGGGCGAGGCGGTCCTCAATGAAGGCATCGATGGGATTCTCGGCCGGCACAGGCAAAGCCGGGCGTTCGATGGGCTGATAGGCCCAGTGCCCTTCGTATTTCGCGCCCTCGGCCACCCACCGGCGCATGGTCTCTTTCTGCGCCTGGGTGAGCTCCTTGTGGATGTAGGGCGGCGGCATGACGCGCGCGTTGGTGGCGAAGATGCGCTGGATGATGCCGCTTTTTTCAGGATCGCCGGGAACGATGGGAATGGTGCCGTCGGCGGTGGGCTTGAGGGCCTCCTCGCGGATATCGAGGCGCATTCCCGCCATGCGTGAGCCTTTGTCCGGCCCATGGCAGCGGAAGCAAGTGTCGGCGACGATCGGGACGATGTCGCGATTGAAGCGGACTTGGGCGGGGCAGAGACCGGCGCTCACCGCGGAGAGACACAGCACCCCCAGGAAGCGCGGAGAAATACCCAGAGAATAACCAGCGGAAATCATTTTGACAAGCAGTATACACCCGTGGGGTTGGCGGAAGCGCGCGGGGATAAACCGGCAGGTTGTTGGGAATGAGACAGTCGCGCTGGAGAGGAGAGAGCGAATCCACCGGTCGTGCGGCGGGTGTCGCGAGCCGCCAGCGCCCGCGGAGGGGGAGCGCGCGCGAGCACGGCGGCGCCGCCGGGCAGGGTCCCCACCGAATCATGCGTTCGTGCTGGACGGCGACGCGCCAGTTTTCCGGGCGCGGATATCGTGCGCCCGCAACTGGACCTCGGGCCCATCCGGGTGACTCCGCAGACCTACGTGGTTGTGGCCACCCAAGGCGAGTCCGACGAAGAAGCCCTGGAACTGGCGCTCTCGCTGGAGGCGCCCTACGTGGCGTTTGTGGCTAGCAAAACCAAGGCCCAGAAACTGTTTGCCGGATTGCGCGGCGGGGAGGGATCGGCAGCACAGCGGCTGGAGAAGGTGCGCGTGCCCGCGGGGCTCGCCATCGGCGCCGTCTCGCCGGAGGAGATCGCCGTCAGCATCCTGGCGGAGATTGTGCAGACCGCGCGGAACACGCCCACGCTTGCCGCGCCGGCGCCCGCCGCCGCACGGGCCAGCAAGCCGCCCGCCCGGAATCCGCTCTTCAGGAAAAGGACCCCGTATGCGGAATGGTGGTCGATCCCGCCACCGCGCGCCACCAGTCGCTCTACCAGGGCACGGTCTACTACTTCTGCTGCCCGCACTGCAAAAAAGCCTTCGACCAGGAGCCGGACCGGTTCCTCGCCGCGCCGGTAGCCTGACTGCACCGCGGCGATCATGCCGGGGCGAAAAAACCTTACGCCGTCCGCACCACCAGGTCGGCCAGTTGGTTCCAGGGCGAGCGCGAGTGCGGCAGGGTACGGTAGGCTTCCAGCAGCGCCGCGTTCTTCAACCCCAACCCGGCGAGACCCGGAAAAACCAGGCCTTCGGGGTTGAACGGGGAAATCTGCTGCTTCTTCCAGGTATCGGGGCGCAGCAAGTAGGGCAACAGGTAGTCGAAGGCTTGGGCCACGCCGACGCCCCGGGCGGTGCGGTAGTGCCAGAGGTCCGCGCCATTCGCCTGGGCTACACGGCACAGCACCGAGAAGGCGTCCAGGTTGTACGCCGAATAGCTCAGCGAATTGGTGCGCTCCTCTTCCCGCGGGCAACTGCCATCAGGCCGGATTTCGCTGGGCAACAGGTACGAGCGGTAGTGTTCCCAAGCCATCTGTTGGGCCGTCCGGTCGCCTATTAGCGAGGCATACGAGGCGGCCTGGGCGGTCCACCAGGTAGCGTGATTGTTGACCGATTTCTTTTCGTCCAGCCCCTTCGCGCTGGTCGTCATCCAGTGCAGATAATCGCCGAACCAGCGCTCTACGCCGTCCCGCACGCGCCCTTCCAGAAGATCGCCGCCGGCCAGCAGCGCTACGCCTTGCGCCGCGTGGATCAGCGCTACGGTGTCGATGATCCCGGTGCCTCGTCCGGTGTTGACGCCGCGCACCGCCTGCCCGAACTCCAGGTTCGGGTTCATGCGCGTTTGGGGATCGACGCACCACACCGAAAGCACCAGCCCTGCATGCGCCGCGTAGCGCTTGTCGCCCAGCCAGCTTGCGCCCATGGCCAGCGCCAGTAGGGCGGTGCAAAAACTCCCCAGGTCGTTCCGGTTGCCCATGAAGCGCTCGGGGTTGCGCCGGCCATCCTTACGGATGTACGGACCATGGGGATCTTTCGGGTTGGGCCACCAGTAGGGGCCTTCGCTGTAATAGTCGTGGGGACCCGCCGGAACGCCGTTTGGCCGGTGATTCGTGACGCTCCAGGGACCGGCTTTAAGCGCCGATTCGGCATTGCGCCGCAGGGTATCGGCTGACGCGGCAAACGCCCCGCCGGCCATTGCCGCGCGGATCCTGGCCACTTCTCCCGTGTCCACAAGGATGCTCGGTTGGGTCGCCGCAACGGCGCGGCGGTGCGGCAGGAATGCCGGAGCACAAGCCCAAAATTGGCGTCGCGTCATGCCACTCCTGGTATATCACGGCGCCCACCGTATTTCTCCCGCCGAAAAAGACAAAAGTAAATCGCTCTGAACGCAAAAACCGGCGGGTGTTCGGAGGAGTACACCCGCCGGTTGGCCCGTCCGGGGCAAACCCCGGCGGTACCAGTCGCATAAATACCCGTTACCAATTCGAGGGACGTGCCGCGGCTCCGGCTGGTTGCTATTTGCCATCGAAGGAGATAGTCGCATCGGCCCCGAACTTCTGATAGTTCTGAAACTCCAGTACGTTGCGTGTGTGCATTTCGGTTGCGCCGATCCGCACATCGGCCCGCAATGGCACCAGGTACCGTTTACCGCTGATATCCGCAAAATCGTAATCCAGCACGGTAGAGCTTTCGCGCACCGGAAAGTCCCAGGGAATCGAGTTGGCCTCCGACCAGATGCGCAGCACTCGGTGGGTCTCCCGGTCGATATACACGAATCCGTCCTGCCCGACGATGGTCGAATCGCGCCCTCCCTGGCCCACAAATCCATAGGCGAGGTGATAAGTGGAATGTTCCGGAGTGACTCGAAACGAGAGCACGTGGGCCTCCCGCCCGCGCAGGGTGGTCCAGTGATCCCAGCGGAATTGTGTCGCCGAGCGCAGTTCGAACACCTGTAGCAGGATACTGCCGAACTCCCCCTCGGAAATCGAGCCGCCGGCATCCTCGTAATCCTTCTGCGTGGGGCGTCCGTTAATAGTCAGCAGCTTGTAATCTTCCTTGTGGTCGAAGTAAGTCAGCTTCAAATGCAGAACATCCTTCGGATCCCAGTTACTTCCCGCCGCGATATAGCGGTGCACCACTTCGGTGCACATGAAATCCGGCAGCGAGGTGGCATACTCCAGGGCGTTGCGGCGGGCCTCGCTCAGCATGGCGCGCTGGTCTTCGATACTGGGCCGCGGCCCGTGCTTGAAGGGCAGCGCTGCGGACGGCTGGGGTAGCGCGACGGTTTGATCGCGCTGCCAGACCAGTTCTTCGACTGTCTTCGGCCCCGCGCCTTCGCTCTCCAACTCCTCGATCGTCTGATCGTCCAGGCGCTCCGCCAGCTTGATTTTGCGCACCTCTTTGGCAACCTGGGCGTCGGGGCGCTTCTGGGCGATCTGTGCGCGCACCAACGCGATCACCTCATTGACGCTGCCGGCAGGCTGGGCCGCCCAGAGCGCGGCTGCCGCCGCCAGTCCGAGCGCGATTCGCATATCTTCACTATACGCCACCGGG
>JASHSS010000020.1 GCA_030038565.1 Bryobacteraceae bacterium | reverse complement strand
CGGCGCGCTTCCAGGCGGATGGCGCCGCCTTCGACCAGGCCGGCTACGCCGTGCTTGACGGCATTTTCGACCAGCGGCTGAAGCAGGAGGGCCGGCACGGCGCAATCTTCGCAGCCCGGCTCGATACGCGCCTCGACGGTGAGACGCGCGCCGAAGCGCACCTGCTCGACTTCCAGGTAGCTGCGCGCCAGGGCGAGTTCCTCCTTGAGAGGAATGGTTTCGCACTCTCCCAGGCGCAGGCTGTTGCGCAGAAAGTCGCCCAGGCGGATGCACATCTCGCGGGCGCGCGGCCCGTCCATGGTGGCGAGGGCGCTGATCGAGTGCAGGCAATTGAAGAGGAAATGCGGGTTGATCTGGGTGCGAAGGGCCTGGAGTTCGGCCTCGCGGGCCAAGGTGCGGGCCTCCGCGGCGCGGCGCTCGGCGTCACGCGATTCCTGAGCGGCGATGACGGCATAGTGCAGCCCGGCCGAGCACAGGTACAGCAGCGTGCCCATGGCAAAAAGCAGCGGCAGGCGCAGGCGCAGGGCGGGAAGCAGAAGATATTCGGCCAGGCGCGCGGTACCCATCAAGAGCAGCCCGGCGACCACCGCCGCGCCAATCCAGGTGGCTGCGAGGCCCTCCAGGTTGCCGGTATAGAGCGGCCAGGCGCGGCAGATGGGCCACGGCGAGAGGCACACAAACGCATACAGCCCGCATACCGGCGCCAGCACCCCGGCAAGCAGCGGCCACCCCGCACCGGGCGTCTCCGGCGCGAGCCAGGCCAGCAAGGCCACCAGGGGAACCCACGCCAGCAGGTACGCCATCAGCCGGCGGGACGAAGCCAGTAGCGGATGCATGATTCCTCAGTTCTTCACATCGATGCCGCCGAAGATGGCGGAACCGCGGAGGAAGAGCTTTTTGACCCCGGGAAGCGTGGGATCGGGATGCAGGGTTTTGTCGTCGCAGCCGCCGAAAATGGCAGTCATCTCCAGGACCACATCCCACGACTCGGGCACCTTGATATCGCACCCGCCGAAGAGGGCGTTGACCACCAGCACCGCCGAATCGCCGGCAATCCCGGCCTTCCGCAAATCGATATCGAACCCGCCGAAGATGCAGGAAATCTCGCCGCCGCGGAAGTCTGGCGAGACGATCCGGCGTTTGCCGCCACTGAAGACGGCGCTCTCATTGAACGTCCCCTGGGGGCTGGCGGGATCCGTGCCAAGACCACCGCCGGCAACGCTGCCGGTGCTGCCGCCGGGGCCGCCGGCGCTATCCCAGTTCACGCCCGGCGTCCACACCCGTTGCACTAACAGCAGGGCGCCCAAGCCGATCAGAAACAGAGGCCAGAGGTCGCCGATCGAAACATCCCAGAATCCCAGGTTGGGCGCCAGGAGAATGGCGCCGACCACCAGCAGGATTGCGCCGCCGGTGCGGCCGCGGTTGTCGGGCGCGTCCACCAGTTTGACCAATCCCAGGCCGACCAGGATCACCGGCCAGTAGCGCCAGACGTCCTGAAAATAGAAGATGTGCAGGTTGTTGAGGAAGAAGATGGCGCCCACGGCGATCAGGACGATGGCGGGCACCATGCCAGCATGGCGCATCCTCTGGCGCCGCTCCCAGCGCCTTTGGTGGCGATCCCAATAACGGCGATTCCAATCGTTGGGATCGTAGCCGCGATCCCGGATATTCGGTTCCATGACTTGAGCCTACGCCGCCGGCCGGGCGGCTTCCCGCGCGATTCGGCGAATGCCCGAGGAATACCGGCGAATGGAGCTTTGGCAGCGATCAGCGATCGGCGGCCGGTCCCAGGCATGTGGCAGACTAGGTAGACGGTGCCAATCGCTCCCCTTGATACGCGCCCGCCGCGCCAGATTCGCGAGACATTGGTGAGGCGGGCCTTTGGCCGGCCCTGGGCTGACGAATCGCCGGCCCCACCGTCGGCGGACGCCTTCCTCCGTTTCGGTGGGCCGCAGAGCCATGGCCGCTTCCTGGCCGGGCGCGCCAGAGGGCGCCCCGCGAGGGAGCGCTTGTTCCGGCTCGGGCGTGGGCTGAGAGCCGGCTGCGGGCGGCGGACGGCTTGAATTTAGCATTCATAGGCTACGGCAACGTGGGCCGCGAACTGGCGCGGCTGATCGCGCGGAAAAGGCGCGAATATCCGTTCCGGATCACGGGCATTCACACGCTGCGGCATGGCACGGCGGTGGATGCCGGCGGGCTGGGGGAGCATGCGGCGTTTGGACCGCGGGCCGCTTCCATCGAAGAGTTTCTGGACCGTTCCGGGGCGCACATCGCGGTGGAACTGACCACGCTGGAGCCTTCCACTGGAGAGCCGGCCATTTCGCACATCCGGGCGGCCTTCGCCCGGGGCATGCACGTGGCCACCGCGAACAAGGGGCCGATCGCGCATGCCTACGCGCAGTTGCGAGACGAAGCCGCCCGCGCCGGCGTAGGCTTTCGCTTCGAATCGGCGGTGATGGACGGAGCACCGGTGTTTAACCTGTGGCGCCGTAATTTGCCGGCGCTCCAGGTGAACGGCTTCACGGGAGTGTTGAACTCCACGTCGAAGGTGGTGATCGAGACCATGGAGGGCGGGGGGTCCTTCGAAGAGGGCCTGGCCGCGGCGCGCGCCATGGGCATCACCGAGGCGGATGGAGCGTTCGATGTGGAGGGTTGGGACTCGGCCGCCAAGACCGCGGCGCTGGCCAACGTCCTGCTGGACGCGCGGGTAACTCCGCAGCAGGTTTCCACGCGCGGCATCACCCGCCTGCCGCCGGAACGGCTGGCGGAGATCGCCCGGCAGGGCAAGACGGTACGGTTGGTGAGCCGCGGGCGCCGCACCTCCACCGGGGCGAGCCTGCGGGTGCGCGCGGAAGTGCTGGACCGGGCCGACCTGCTGGCCTCGACGCCGGGGACATCCAACCTGATCCTCTTCGAGACCGATTTGA
>JASHSS010000231.1 GCA_030038565.1 Bryobacteraceae bacterium | reverse complement strand
CACTCGCAGGTGCTTGGACACACTCGGTTGGGGCATGCCAAGCCGGATCTCGATCTCTCCCACCGATTGTTCCGACGAGGCCAAAAGGCTCAATATAGCGCGCCGGTTCGGCTCCGCAATGATTTCGAATACAGTCTCCACTTCCTTGTCCTCGGGTTCCCCAAAAGTCAATGCACCCGTAAAACTGCAATCGTGGCGTCGCCGGTCTGTCGTCCTCCGGAGAATTCGTCCAGCGGCATAAAGACCGCGTCCAGCATATCCTCAGCTTCGCGCTCGGTACTCTCGGCTGCCGCCTTGCTGATGAGTTCCACCCCCCAATCCTCGCCTGAGTCGATGACCCCATCGGCGTTCGCGAGGATAGTATCGTCAGGCTGCCGGCGGACGAAGGCTTGGTAGCTGAAGCCATTCACGGCGGGCGCCGCGTGGTCCATGAACCGCGGCTGGCGATTGCAAGCGGTTACCCCACCCTGGCTTACGTCCAGTACTGTCATACCGGTCATTTTCTGCACCTCCGGGAGAAGTCGTTCCAGGAAACTCGCTATCGCGCGGGCGTTTCGGCTCGACGATTTCGAACCCGGACTCCACTCTTTTTATATACGCCATATGGAATATACTTGTCAAGACATATGATCGAAAACGTATATAAAAGTGTATGGGAAGTCACGAGAACGGTTCCCGCGCGGTGCGATGTCCTGCGGGGCGGCGATTTTCCCGGCGCTTTCGGTTTGGGTCAACGTACGCCATCGTCAGCGGCAACGATGTTCCAAGTCATGAGCACCTGGACGGCGGTTGGCATCCGGGCGCTCTCGTTGTCGTTGATTTACGCGGCGGCGGTGGTGGCGGGGTTCTGGTAAGCGACGAGGCGGCCGCCGGCAGCAGCGTTTTCCGAGGCGCAAGCGTCACCCCCCTGAACTCCAGGCGCGGCAGGCGAGTCCCCGCGCACACAGAGCTGCCGGGGCAAAAATCTCCAATCCACAGGGCGGCGCGGTTCGCGGCCTACTGCTTCGGCCTCATCGAGATCGATCCGATCAGCCGCGTGTCCTGGGTGACGCAGCTCATTTGCAGGTTGTATTGGTTGGGCGTCCGGGTGTGAAAGCTCTGGTAGGCCGCCTGGTGTATATCGCCGGTGTTGCCGGTGTCGATCTGGGCGCGCAGCCCGCGCTTCTCCAGACCGTCCTTTACGGTGTCGGCATTCCACGGCTGGATGCCAAACGAGATGTGATCTATGCGGATGTTCCGCGGCCGCCCTTTTCCGTTGGCCGGTGGCTTGCCAAAATTCGGGTCGTTGGGATTCCCGCCGCGGATGATGGCGTCTCCGATGTCGCCGATCAGCACCTCGTTCTGGCTGCCTTCATCGTAGCTGCCTTTCCAGCCGAGCAGGTTGGTGTAGTAGGACACGCTCGCCTTGTAGTTGGTCGCGCCGAAGGAAAAGTGATCGAGCCAGACCGTCCGCCAGTTCGTCGCCTCGAACGGCAGTTCCCCTTCGAGCCTGGCGGTGGCCGGAGTCTTGCGCGCCTTCACCAGGCCGTTGCTGTTGCCGATCTGCAAATCGAAACCGTCCGGATCCTTGACGTGGAAGCTCTCGAATCCTTTGCCGTCGTTATCGGCTACCGGGTTGAGGTCGCGCTGGCGGAGTTCCGCCTCGACGGTCTTGGCGTTCCACGGTTCGATGGCGAAGCCGAAGCCGTCCACCAGTGCCGATCTCTGTTCCGCCGGCGCGGCCTTGAAGATCGCCGAGCCCCAGTCTCCGATGTCGAGAACGGCCTGCTTGCCGTCGTCGCTGCGCAGCTTCCAACCCATCAGGGCGACGTAGAAGGCCGCTTCCTTGTGGTAATCCGGCACCTGGAACGAGATCTGTTCGAGAGCGACGGTCTTCCAGCCGGTGGGCGCGAAGAGCGGCTTGATCGGAGCGGTTGCCACCTCCTTGGTCATCGGGCAGCCCGGGGTGTTGTAGCCATTCTGGCAGCGGCCTTGGGCAAATAAGGATGCGGCCAAGGGTGCACCGACAGCCGAGGCTCCCAAGGCGCGCAGCATCACACGGCGAGTTCGCAGGTTTGACATATGTGAAGAGATTATATCGTAGCTTCCGCCGAAACAAAGCCGGCCTGATCGTCCCGGCACTTCGGCGATTCGTCGAGGTCGCCCGCGGCACGGAGGAGAATCCGCCTCCTTGTCCCCGGCGGTCCAAACTCCCGGACTGGTCCGCTTCGTACCTTCAGCGCTCCCCTGAGTCAAGGTTTGTCAATGGCCTTCTGAAGCACGGTTTCCTTGTGTTCCTTGCCTCGTTCATCCACCACTCGAAGCTTGTCGCCGTCCACCGCGAAACGCACAGGCCCGTTGATCGTGAGCGGCAGCTTCCTGGTTTCGTCAAAGGTATAGGTGTGACCGTTTGCATGGACAGCATATGAGTATCGATACAGCATCTTCTTGCCCAGCGGGCTTCTGATCACGTCCATGGATGCCACGTTGCCAGATTGCCAGTCCGGGGTTTTGGCGCAAAGAACCGTGAAGCACGCCACCACTCCGAGCAGGCCCATCAGCGCGATGCGATTCATGTGCCCTCCGATAGAAACATTCTACCCGGCATTCAGCCAACCCGGGCGGCAAGGGCGGAGACATCGGGAGAGATTGGACGCGGTTATTCCCGATCGCGGTTGCCGCACGGTCAGGTCCGGCCCGCAGCGGAGAATGCTCCGGTGGCCCCGCAAGCGGCGCGCGGGACCGAGGCCGGGAGGCAAGTTCCGCGGGCCAAGGGGCGCCTTGCCGGGTAGGAGGACGCGGCCGGTCGGTCCGCATGCTACGCCCCGAGCGCAGCCGCCCGAGTAGGTCTTCGACCGCGTGATTTAGTTCTTCCGCTTGGTGGGGCAGGCCTTCAGCCTGCCCCTGGACAGGCTGAAGGCCTGTCCCACCAATGCCTCACGCATCATGGTGTGACAGGCGCGTCTTCTGGGAAGCGAATCATGTGGTCGGGGACCTAGGTTGGTGTGCAGTGGCCAAACCGCGATCGCATCGACGCCGCTGCTCGCCCCGGAATCGTGGATCCGCTGAATATTCCAGGAGCATTTCGCAAGCGGTTGGCGGCGGAGAGGCGGCGGGCGAGGCCTCCCAGCCGCCTATTCCACGTGGTAGACTCTGAATCGTTCCTGCTGAAGATCATGGATCGCAGAAATTTCCTCTCGACTTCTATAAGCGCGACCTCGATCGCTCTGGCCGGCGCGTCTGCTGCGACGGCGCAGTCGCCTGCCGAAAGCCCCAAGGCCGCTCCCGAGTACTACGACCTACGCCGGTATCAGCTGGTTAGCGGGCCGGGCACGAAGCTCACGGACCGCTATTTCTCCGGCGCCTTCATCCCAGCTTTGAACCGGCTCGGGATCGGCCCCGTCGGCGCATTCTCGATCTATTTTGGGCCCGACACGCCGGCTTACTATCTCCTGCTGGCGTCCACCAAACTAGAAACGCTGGTGAACGCCGATTTGGCGGTGGCGAAGGACCCCGCGTTCCTGAAGGAGGCCCAGCCTTTCTGGGATGCTCCCGGCGGCGCGCCGCCTTACAGCAGGATCGAGAGCACCTTGCTGCGTGCTTTCGAGGGGTATCCGAAACTTACCGTCCCGCCCGCTGCCGCAAAGCAGGAAAAGCGCATCTACCATCTCCGCACCTACGTCTCTCCGACCAACATGGACCACGTGCGCAAGGTCGAGATGTTCCATCACGGCGAATTCGACATTTTCGCAAAAGCCGGCGCCGCCGGGGTGTTTTATGCCGACGCCCTGATCGGTCCGCGGCTGCCGAGCCTTACCTATATGCTGAGCTTCCCGGACCTCGAGGCGCTCGAAGCCGGGTGGGCGAAGTTCTCCGCCGATCCCGACTGGAAGAAGCTCTCCGCCGATCCACGGTTCAACCTGAATCCGCCGACCGTCTCGAACGTGTCCAGCCTGGTGCTGCGCCCGCTCCCATACTCGCAGGTATAGCGACGCTCGATGCCCGTGACGATCACGCCGGCGCAAGCCGCAGGCGGACGATGCGAGTGTCGCGCGCACGCGCGCACAGCGCCAGGGGGCCGATTTCCTGGCGCACGGTCGCGAGCCGGTTTTTCGCGGTCCCAAGGCGGCCGCATCAGGGTGGCCGCCCCAGCCCCGGAGAACCGCCGTCAAGAGCCGCCGCCGGCGTATGTCGCCCATCCCGCGGGCGGCTGGCGGCGAGCGGCGTTGACGCGCAGGTGGAACTGCCCAAACGACCCTCCCAGCCGAGGACCTGAAAACGGATGCCAACGGTGGTAGTACCAGCTACGCCGTCACCAGCGATGCTTCAGATCCGTATTCCACATCGGCTTCGTGGTTTTTGCCCAACAGACGAAGAGCGGTGGCCGCGACGTGATCCGCCGTGAAGCCCAGATGAGCAAGAACGTCCTGGCCAGGCGCCGACGCCCCAAAGCGTTCCACTCCAATCACCGATCCCTCGTCGCCCGCCCAGCGATCCCATCCTAACGGCGAGCCGGCCTCCACCGTGACACGTTTCCTGATGGCTCGTGGAAGGACCCTTTCACGGTAAGAGCTGTCCTGGGCCTCGAACAGGCTCCAACTCGGCATACTGACCACACGGGCCTTTACTCCGAAGTTCTTCAGCTTCTCTCGCGCCTGCACGCAGAGACTAACTTCGGAGCCGGTGCCGATGAGGATCACATCCGGAGAACCGCCTTCGGAGTCCACGAGCACATAAGCGCCGCGTGCGACGCCCGGGTTTTCCGCGTGGCCGCGGTCAAGATGCGGGACTGTCTGCCGCGTCAGCACTAACAGCGTCGGCCCGTCATGTTGAACAGCAAAGGCCCATGCCTCCGCGGTTTCGTTCGCATCCGCAGGGCGGATGACCGTAAGCCCTGGAACTGCGCGCAAGCCGGCGAGGTGTTCGATCGGCTGGTGAGTCGGGCCATCCTCCCCGAGTCCGATGCTGTCGTGCGTAAAC
>JASHSS010000230.1 GCA_030038565.1 Bryobacteraceae bacterium | reverse complement strand
CGCGGCTGGCCGTTGGGCTGGCTGGCGTCCCACTCGATCCGCCCGCCGAACCCGGTCAGCGCCGCGATCTTGCGCGCCAGGTCGCGTATGGAAATCTCCATCCCGCTGCCCAGGTTGACCGGCTCCGCGCCGTTATAGCGCCGGGCCGCCGCCACGATCCCTTCGGCCGCGTCTTCCACGTACAGGAACTCGCGGGTGGGCGACCCGTCGCCCCACAGCACAATCTCCCCGGCGCCGCCGCGCACGGCCTCCCGGCACTTGCGGATCAGCGCCGGAATGACGTGCGAGGAGCGCGGGTCGAAATTGTCGCGCGGGCCGTAGAGGTTCACCGGCAGCAGGAACACGGCGTTCATCCCGTACTGCTGGCGGTAGGCCTGGCACTGCACCAGCAGGGCTTTTTTAGCGATCCCATAGGGGGCGTTGGTCTCTTCCGGGTAACCGTTCCACAGGTCCTCTTCGTGAAACGGCACGGGGGTGAACTTGGGGTAGGAGCAGATGGTCCCCAGCACCACGGTCTTGTCCACCTCGTGGCGGCGGCAGGCCTCCACCACCTGGATTCCCATGATGGCGTTCTCGTAGAAGAACAGCCCGGGATTGCTGCGATTGGCGCCGATGCCCCCCACCGTGGCGGCCGCGTGAATCACCACCTGCGGCCGGCATTCCCGAAACAGCCGCTCGACGGCGTCGGCGCGGGTCAGGTCGTAATCCTTGCGGCGCGGCGCGGCAATCTCCCGCGCGCCTTCGCGGGTGAGCCGCTCCACGATGTACGACCCCAGAAAACCGCTGCCGCCGGTCACCAGGATGCGCCTGGCGGAAAGATCCAGTGAGTCGGGAAAGGACTGCATCGGCGGGCCCGTTAGCTAGGAGTCTGCCGCCAGGGCCCCCAGGGGTCCCCCGAGAGCTTCCCGGCCGCCTTTGAGCTTGCGGCGCAACTCGGCGATATCGGCGTCCACCATCATTTTCACCAGTTCGCCGAAGCTCACCCGCGGCGTCCATCCCAAACGGGTTCGCGCCTTGGAAGCGTCGGCGCGCAGGTCGTCCACCTCGGCCGGACGGTAATAGCGCGGATCGATGCGCACGTGCTCCCGCCAGTCCAGCCCGGCGTGTGCGAAGGCCGCCTCCACGAACTCGCGCACCGAGTGCGATTCGCCCGTGCCGATGACGTAATCGCCTGGCTCCTCCTGCTGCAGCATCTTCCACATGGCTTCCACGTAATCGCCCGCAAAGCCCCAGTCGCGGCGCGCCTCCAGGTTGCCCAGGTACAGCTTGTCTTCCGCGCCCAAATGAATCTGCGCCACCGCCCGCGTGATCTTGCGGGTGACGAACGTTTCGCCCCGCCGCGGCGATTCGTGATTGAACAGGATCCCGCACGAAGCGTGCAGCCCGTAGCTTTCGCGATAGTTCACGGTGGCCTGGTGGGCGAAGACTTTGGCGCAGGCGTACGGGCTGCGCGGATGGAATACCGTGGTTTCGCTCTGCGGAGGGGGCGTGCTGCCGAACATTTCGCTCGAAGAGGCCTGGTAGAAGCGGCATCCCAGGCCGGTGCGGCGGATGGCCTCCAGCAGCCGCACCGTCCCCACCCCCACCACTTCGGCGGTGTATTCGGGGATGTCGAAGCTCACCTTCACGTGGCTCTGCGCGCCCAGGTTGTAGATTTCGTCGGGCGCCAGGCCGGCCAGCAGCCAGGCCAGCGAGCTGGAGTCGCCCAGGTCGCCATAGTGCAGCCGGAAGCGCGGGCTGGGCTCGTGCGGGTCGGCATACAGGTGGTCCACGCGATCGGTGTTGAAGGAGGAAGAACGGCGCTTCAGCCCGTGTACCTCGTAGCCCCTGGCCAGCAGGAATTCCGCCAGGTACGAGCCGTCCTGGCCGGTGATCCCCGTGATAAGCGCCCGCTGCATTCGTCTGCCATTGTCACATGTAAGCAACCGCGGGGCTGCAAGCCGGGGCTTTCCCGCGCAAAAGGATTTTATGATTGAAAAAGCCGGAGTTGTAGGCCGCCAATACCATGTGGAACGGGGATTACGGGTTTCTCCTGCATAACCTCATCGCCAAGGACTTCAAGGTGCGCTACCGGAACATGTCCCTGGGAATGTTCTGGTCGCTGCTCAACCCCCTGGTCACCATGGGGGTGCTGACCGTGGTGTTTACCAAATTCATGCCCAATCCCGCCATCCAGCATTACGCGCTGTTCTTCCTGTGCGGCCTGATCCCCTACAATTTTTTCGCCATGGCCTGGTCGACCGGCACCAGCTCGCTCGCCGACAACGCGCACCTCATCAAGCGCGTAGCTGTGCCGCGCGAAATCATCCCCATCGCCACGGTTCTGGGGAACAGCCTGCACCTGCTGATCCAGGTGGCCCTGCTGCTGGCCTTCGCGCTGGCGGAAGGCCGCATCAACCGCTACTGGGCCTGGCTGCCGCTCCTCTGGGCCATGGAAGTCGTGCTGCTGTGCGGCCTCTCGCTGATCTCCTCGGCGGTGAACGTGTACGTGCGCGACACGCGCTACCTGGTGGAGTCCTTCAACGCCGTGCTGTTCTGGCTGGTGCCGATCGTGTACCCCTTCCCGCGCCCCGAATACCGCGCCATGTTCGAGCTGAACCCGGTGGCCGCCCTGGTGTTCGCGCTGCGCGACATCCTCATGGAGGGCAAACCGCCGGCGGCTTCCCTGCTGACCCAGCTATCCCTGGGATCGGTGGCCGTGCTGGGTTTAGGCCTCCTGCTGTTCCGCCGGATGAAGCGGAGCTTTTACGACTACCTGTAAAGGGCCAGGCAATCCGGGGGCAGTCAGGCGCTTTTCCGGATGTCCTCCAGCATCGCTTCCCGAAGCACCTGGTTAAGCCTGGTCTGATAGCCCTTCCCCTGCCGCCGGAGCCAGGCCACCACATCGGCATCCAGGCGCACCGTGAGTTGCTGCTTCACCGGCCGGTAAAACGGATTGCGAACGGCGTTTTCCCAGAAGCTCTTTTTGAGCGGCGGAATTTCCGAAAAGTCGATCTCTGAATCCGGCCGCGCCGCGAGCTGGGCCAAGCTGCGCTTGCGGGCCGGCGTCATCGGGCTGTCAGCAATCGTTTTGCGCACGAG
>JASHSS010000003.1 GCA_030038565.1 Bryobacteraceae bacterium | reverse complement strand
GGTGCATCCGCTATCCAACCTCATCGCTAGCGGCCAGTTACACGGCCTTGATCGCCTGACGGTGGATTTCGACTCCGCACAGGGCCGCCTGCTGTTCTTTAAGGAATTCCGGGAACCCGCCGCCGCGGCCGCTGCGTAGACTGCGCCGCAGGCATGCCCGGCACGGAGCCGCGCGTAAGCCTGCGGCACCGGGCGCCAACGGGAATGCCGTTGCGTTTCTAGAATGAGCGCCGGTGGACCTTCTGCACCTTGCAAGGGATGGCGACACGGAACAGCAGGAACCAGCGGTGGTAGCACTGGTGACAACGGTAAAGTGGAATCCTGAGCGCCAGGGCCCCCAGCTTTTCCGGGCCGGTGCGCGGCTTGGAGGTGTGTACGTCGGCGCTGTGGCAACCGGGACACCTTCGGTATTCGGGAAGGTTGGGGTCAACGGGAGGAGAGGCTGTCCGCTTCTCTTCCTTCACCAGGGCCATAGGAACGGGCGGCTCGATCCGCTCCAGAGGCGCCTCCGGGATGCCGGCTTCCCCTGCGGCAACCGCCGCGTCTTCCGCGGCTGGTGCCCGCTCCCCGGCTGAACCGGCGGGATCCTCGACGGAAATTCCCGGATCCTCGGGCAGGACGAGGTCATCGGAGGTCGTCTCATCGACTTCGGCCGGATAGATCCTGGCCCCCCGTTCGGCCTGCCTGGCGAGCACCGCGAGGACGCGTAATTCAGCAGCCGCTTTAGCCAGATCCTGGCGCTCGCCGGCGGGTGCCGAAAGGCAGCGTACGGCTACCCGCAGGGCATCGGCCCGGATGGCGTCGGGATCGAGGCGCGGACCCCGAACGCGCGCCACCGGGGGCGGCGGCGCGCCCGGCTCGAGTTTCGCGCCCGTAAGGGTCTCGAAGATCAGGGCGCCAAACGCCACAACATCGCCTTCGGGATCGCCCTCCGCAACCGCAGCTCCGGGAAGGCGCAGTTCGCTGCCCGTGGCGGTTATGAGGACCGCGGCCGCTTGCAACTGTCCGTGCGCGCGGCCCCCCAGGTGGATGTCTCCGAGCGTTTGCGCCACCTCGGCGAGGCACTGCAAGGCCGATGGAAGAGGCATAGCACCCGCTTTCAGCCGCTCATCCAGGGAGCACTCCCCGTCCGGGAGTTTCGCGGATTGGCCAGGTACGACGCTCAGAGCCCTCAGTGTATACCCGCTGCCGTATGCGCGGTAGCCAAAAGGATCTTTTTCTGCGTACGGTCACGCCCATGGGACGGGCGGCCGATGCGGTGGTGAACCGCCGATGGCCATAATACCGTTCAGTTAAGGGCGGCCCACGCCGAACACTTCCCAAATCGGATGGTGTCCGGGCCACCGCTGCGTCGCACGCGGCCGCGTCTGCGGCGCGGCTGACACGCCTCTACGGCCGGATTGGAATAACGATCGGACCGGCCGGCAGGGAGCCAATGCTCGAAGGCGAGGAGACGCCATTGACCGATATCGTGATCGGATAGTTGGCCGCCGGCATATTGGCGAACTGCTGCGGCACGGTGAAGTTGATCTGGTATTCGCCCACGGCCACCAGACCCGCGAAGTCGACGTTGATCGTGACGCTTCCGATGGTGATCGTGACGCCGCTGAGTTGCGTGACGCCAACGGTGGTTCCGGCAGTCGATGGCGCGAGACCGGTGGCGAACAGACTGATCGTGTCTACCGGTTTCGCCGCGCGAAATGCCGAACTCACGGACGGATCGCCTACGTATGTTCCATCCGGGAAAACAGCGGCCGGATAATTCGTCCCGTTGACAATGACCGGAAAAATGCCCGGCGCGCTGGCGAGGGCGGATGCGCTCATCGTGTTGCTTACCAGCCCATCGCGGATCACCTGCACGTTGGCGGTTCCGGAGATTCCGGCGGGGACTTGAAAGCTGATTTGTGTGGGGCTGATGTAGTAGACTGCCGCGGCGGTCCCGTTCACCAACACCTGAACGCCGCTGAGAACCGTAGGAAGCGCGTTTCCCAGGTTGGCGAAGTCGGCAGTACCCCAGATCCGGCTCACATCCGACAAATTGGCGCCCTTCACCTGCGCCCACGAGCCGGGCACCAGTCCACCGGTAAGATAGGTCGCGCCGTTCTGCGGGGCGGAAGTCAACATCGGCGCCGTCCCCAACAATTGGAGCGACTGGAGCGCGGCAATGTTCGCCGCGCGAACTTTGTTCACGAGGTCGTATTTGGGCGTGTCGGTCAGGTCCACCATGCCCCATGCGATGTCGTTTTCCACCGATCACCAAAGCACTCCCGCCGGTAGCCCCCGTGCCGGTAAGCGGCCCGTCGCCATACTGGAAGATCATCGAACCAACCATATAAGGGTTGGCGGCGAAGCTCGAGAGCAACTGCGTGTAGGCGTCGCCGGAAGCTGAATCCGATAGCGCCAGGACCCTGTCGGAGAGCCATCCGAAACCCCGCGTGCCACCGTAATCCGCGGCAGCCACCCAGGCGCCGATCATCACCGGTTTATTCGTGCTGGTGAATAAGGCCAACAAATCCGAGGTGAGACCGCCGGGGTTGAAATCGTCGAAACCGACGACGTCGCAGTTGGCGGCCACTAACGCCCAGTCCTGATCGTTGCTGGCGAGAATCCAGATCCCGAAGTAAATGTGATTCGGGTCGATCGACTTTACAGTCTTGTAGAGCACCGAATAATAGGCGCCGGCGTAGAATTCCCGAAGCGATTCGACATCGCTCGCGGGCGGCTGCGCGTTGGTGGCCGCGTAAACGTCGGCCGCCGTGGTTGCGGTGATCTTCCAGGCCGCGGCAAGCTTGCTTACACTTCCGCCGTACAGAACATTCAACGCCCGATTCACAAACGCCATTTTGGCCGGCGACGACGGGCCCAGTCCCAGAATTGCCGTCACCTCGGAAGGTTGGATGATTTCGTCGATCTCGTTGCCGACGGACCAGCCCACGATTAACGGGCTGGAGACGCTCGATTCCATCTGGCCCGCGAATGAAGTCTTCAGGTCACTGACGATGTTTGGATCGAAGGCGTCGGGGTGTCCGCCCGGCACGGCATTGGCAACGTCGCTATGCGTCAGTACCGGAGTAGAGGGCATATCCGCCGGAAACGTGCCGAACTTTCCTCCGCCCACAAAACCCCAACTCGGGAACCGTTGATGCAACAGGGTGTTTCCCGTAGCTTTCCAGGAACTGCCGTACTTGACGATTTGGTTCGCAACGGAGAAAGATACTCGCGTCACCCCTTGCGCGGTAGTGTACGCCGCCGCAAAAGCTCCGCTCTGCGGAGGCAGTTGGAACATCGATTCGCGCCCCGTGATGGCCGTTGGGCCGTCGCCGATGGAGGTCAGGCCCAGGTAAAACAGCGGGTTGCCAAGCAGGGGAGATCATATACCAGTGGGCGCTGTGAAAGGCCGCGGAATAGTAACCGGTGGCGTGGCCCGTCCATCCGGCGATGGTCGAGCCTCCGTATGGATCGAGCGCTGCAACCGGAGGGTTGCTCGCGAGCCACGCCTGCTCTTCGGTGACCGTCGCCAGTAAGTCGCTGTCCGATGTAATCTTCGATGGCCATGACGCCGCAACCGCCTGCCCGTAGACATCGATGTACGGGTCGAACTGGTGCGGATTCGCGACCGTGGCGTTGAACTCGAATGTCGCAGTGACAGTTGTGGTTTTTGTGGGATCGACGGTAAGCGCAGTCTGCCACGGTACCGGACCTCCCGCTAGCAGGACGAGGGGCAGGGGAACCGGCGAAGTGCCGTTCGGCGTTACCGTGAGGCTGTTCGAACCATTCGAAACCTGAAGAGAGATTTGCGTCACGATGTAGGCTTCGGTGGCCGTGCCGGTGTCGTTCACGTTGGAGGCGTAGAACGTGCCTGGCGCCGGGGTGAACCCGCCCACCACCGATCCCGCGGATTGTCCGTCGATCGAGAGTTGCTGCGGACCGGCGCTGCTGAGGACTGCTGTGACGGTGTAGACGACCCCGGTTTGCCACGAGAAGGGGGCTTGGACGGTGTGAGAAGACTTCCCGTCCCCCACATTGAGGCCAACCTGGACCGAGCCGAGTTGGCAGTTCCCGTTGGGATCCGCGGCCGCCACCAGGGAGAGAGTGAATCCCGAAGTTGCGTTACCCGATTGGTTCGCCAAGTCAAGGCGGCACTGATTCTGGCTATACCCTCCCGCAGCCGCGAGCAGGAGCAATCCCGAGATTTTGAGCGGGAGGCCTGATTTCATTCTCGCTTCGAGTCCTTCCAGGCGGACCCTCCGCCTATTCTCGGAAACGAGACCGGCGCCCAAAACCGGACAACATGGAGAGAATTTTCCCGCGCACCTCACTTCCAACACCCACCGCGATTCCACCGGAATGGCCCCCTCAGGCTGCGCCATCGCCGCATAGCCCGCGCGCGCCGCCCAATAGTGGGCTCCCAGTCTTGGTCCCCTTCGCCCTACGCCCTGGGGCGCGGCGATCTGGAGCGGATGGTTGAACTACATTCCCCGGAACTGGACGGTCAAGCTCCTCGGAAGCCCCGTTCTGGGGCGCTCATTAAGTGCGCGTCTTAAGCCGTGGGAGGCTCGAAGTACATCTGGGCCAGCTCGGGTTTCTCGCGGATGGCCTTGCGCCAGCAGGAGCGCGCTTCTTCATCCTGTCCCACGGCCATCAGCGCGTGGCCCAGGTTCAGGAGCGCTTCGGCAAACTGAGGATCTTCGTTGAGCGCCTGCTGATAGAACACCACCGCGTCCTGCGTCTGGCCGCGTTTCTGGCAGATCAGGCCGGCGTTGTAATACAGCTCGGCGCCGTGCTCACCCAATTCGATCAGCCGCTTGTGCAACTGGTAGGCCTCTTCGAAGTCCTGTTGTTCCAGCGCCAGGGCCGCCAGCCCGCGCACCGCGTCGGAGGAGTCCGGGCGCAACACCAGGGCCTCCTGGAAACAGCGCCGCGCATCCTCGGGCACTCCCGAGCGGGCGTGCGCGATGCCCGCGTTGAGATACGCTTCCGGCCAGTCCGGACGTTTGGCCAGGCAGGCGTGGAAGGCTTCGGCGGCGGCTCCGTAGTCCGCCCGCATCAGCCGTAGGTAACCCAGGCGGAAGGTGGCGTCCGGCCACTCGGCGGCTTCCTGGGGAATCCGGGCGTACAGCTTTTCGGCGCGCGGGCGCTCGTTCTGCTGCTCCAGCACCAGGCCCAGGTTCCACAGCACGTCCGGCTGGTTGGGATCCACCTCGATGGCCTTTTCGTAGCAGCCTCGGGCCGCCGTCAGGTCGCTCAGTTCCTGGTGCGAAACCCCCAGGTTGAGGTATGCCTGCACCGCGTCCGGCTTCACCGAGATGGCCTGTTGGTAAGCCAGGGCGGCCTTTTGATGGTTGCCCATCTTGTGATACGCCACCCCCAGGTTGAACCAGTTTTCATATCGGTCGGGCGCGATCTCGGCCAGGTTCCGGCAATGGCGCGCCGCCGTCAGGTAATCGGCTTCGGCGAAGGCCATGCTGGCCAGCGCCTCCAGCGCCACGGGCGATTCCGGTTGCAGATCCGCCAGCATCTCGGCATACCGGCGGATGGATTCCTTGTCCTTCAATTCCAGGAACAAAGACACCAGGTTGGAAAGTGCCTCCTCCGATTTCGGGTTGTGCGACAGCACCTTGCGGTAATACTCCACCGCCTCGGCTGGCTGCCCGATCTGCTGGAGACAGACCGCCTTGCCGAAGAGCGCCTGCTCGTGCTCCGGAAACAGGTTCAGAAATTTTTCCAGCGGCTCCAGCGCCTCCGCCGGCTGTCCCGAGTGCAGCAACGCTACGCCCAGCCCCAGCAGCGCCCCGCTGCGCGAGCCGTCTACATCCAGGGCCCGGGCGAAGGACTCGGCCGCCCCCGGCCAATCCTTCAGATTGCCCCGGCAGACCCCCAGGTTGAAATGAGCCGTGCGATGGCGGCCATCGAGCGAGACCAGTTGCGTATACGCCCCCGAGGCGGCCTCGTAATCGCGCATCTCGTAATAGATGTGGCCCAGGGCCGAGTACAGCCCCGGATCCTGCTCACCGCCTTCGATGGCCTTGGTGATCAGCCGCGCGGCGCCTTCCAGCTTACCCTCCAGATGGAGCGAAACCGCTTTCGACAGCGTGCGGCTGGACCGCTTCTGCTGCTTCAGGTCCGCGATGTTCATCACACCTGGCGGCATGGCCTTTGTCCCCGCCGGATTGCTCATTAACTCCATGATCGTTGCCTCCCTCGATTCGAATTCTTTTTCCGTCCGGCGTACGAAGCGCCGCCCCACGCGACCGCCCATGCGGCTTCCCCGCGCGGCGCGGGAGCCGTGGGCCGCCCGGAACCATCCGGCCCCTCGGGGCGCCATAGCTCCGCTCGGTCGGCCCCGCTCTCAGTGCCCGCCAGGTAGGCGCAGATCCTGCCCAGCAGATCGTCGTTCTTATAGACCTTCATCCAGTAAAGACGCGCCCGCGCGCCGGCGTCGGTAAAGAAGCCCACTCCACCCGACGCCAGCAGGGCGTCGTCGGTCCACGAATCCACTTCCTGGCCTTCAATCGAGGTGCTCACGCGGTTGCCCCGCACATTCACCGCTACGTGATAAGGCTGATTGTTGTGGACCATGACGTTCAGCGGCACATCCACGCGGTGGCCCATCTGCCCGCCTACCACCGGATAATGCGCCACTGCGATAATCGGCCGCAGGCCTGCCTCCAGGGTCGTGAACTTCATGGCGTAGTAGTTCTGGCCGTCGCGCGCCCGCACCATCCAACCCATGCTCTTGTTTTCGATCAAACCGAAAAACTCCAGCCGGTAATCCTTGTATCCCAGCGAGGGCCGGAACAGGGCCATCTCGCCCGGCCTGACATATCCGGCGGGATCGCGCGACCAGCCCTTGACCCAGCCGTTCGCGCCGGCGCCCCAGGCCTGCATGCCGTTGGCGAATGAGTCGGTGACTTCCACCGCCGCCCGGCGGGCGATGACCCGGCGCACCGAGGCCAGCGGCCCGCTGGATTGGCGGGCCGCCTCGCCAGGGGTCAGCGCCGGCAGGACCGAATCGACCGAGTTTGCAGCTTCGCGGCTGCGCTCGGATAAGCGCAGGTTGCCCACCATGCGGCCGCCTAACCAGAGCGAGGTGACCACCATCAGGCAGGCAGCGATTTTGGCCGCTATTCCCACCCGAGCGGCTGTCGGCATGTGCCACACGCGCTGCAGCAGAGTGGGCGGGAGGATGGTCTTGCCCCGCGGCGGATCTTCTTTCTGATAGCCGATCGGACGCAAGGCCCCATTCGGCAAGGCCAGAGCCGCCGTGGAGGAAGCCCAATCCAACCGCGCGATGGGCTGTCCGGCGCCCGTTTCGCAATAGAAGTCCAGTGCCAGGAAGCCGGCCATGGGGAGGGCGCGCTCACCCTGCTCGTCCCTGGCGCCGGGCGCGGAGACCTCCGGCGCCTTGGCCGCCTCTTTCTCCAGGTTGGCGCGGTAGCCGGCGGGGACCAGTTCCGACGTCTGCGCGAGCGTCAGGGCCGGCAGCACGATGGACGGCAGGAACGGCACAGCCACGGCGACAAAGCCCGTCATGCTGGGCATGGATTCCGCCGGCCAGGGCGCCAGAGGACCATCCTCCAGGCTTACCACCGGAGCGGCCATACCCGGCCGCGATTTCACCAGCGAATCCGCCAACGGTTCCAACTCCGCCAGCGAGGGGTACCGTAACGCCGCCAGCGGAGTCTTCCGAAATTGCGACTGCACTTGTACCACGGCTGCCTGGGGACCCTCCGCGTGTCTCCATTGACCCGTGGCAGGGACGTGGGTGGCGATCTGGAACTCCCAGTCCGGGGTCCGCCCAACCAACTCCATCAGACCGGCCGCCTGTGCCATCACGGCGATCACTTCGCGCTCCGCCGCTTCCGGCGTGGCACTGGGCATCGGCTGCCGGCACGGCTCGGGAATCTGCTCGATGGCCTCCGTCTCCGCCGCCGGTAACGTCTCCGGCAGGCGCGCGGGCTTGCCCGGGGCCGCGGGTCCGGCGACCTTGGCGGCGATTGCAGCCGGGGCACGAACCAGTTCCGAGTGGCGGAAGCCGTGAACCTGCTCGATGGCCGGCGCAGCTACCGCCAGCGTCATCTCCGGCAGCCGCACCGCGCCGAATTGCGCCTGCTCGGCCACCGCCGCGATCACTTCCCGTTCCGCCGCTTCCGCCACCGCAGAAGCCATCGGCTGCTCGCACTCCTCGGGGATCAGCTCGACCAGTTCCGCCTCGACCGCCAGCGTCATCTCCGGTAGTTGCACCACCGTGCCGAACCGGGCCTGCCCGGCCACCGTCGCAATCACTTCGCGCCTGGCCGCTTCCGTGGCGGCGGCTGCCATGGGCTGCCCACACGCCTCGGGAATCAGCTGAACCGGTTCCGCCGCCTCCAGCACCATCTCGGGCAGGCGGGAGGTCCCGTTCCGGGAGGCCCCGTTGTGAGAGGTCCCGTTCTGGGACTGATACTCGGCGGCCAGGGCTGCCGCCGCTGCGGGCGATAGCCAACCTTGCGTCTCGCGGAAGTTGGGAACCTGTTGCGCGGTTGCCGGCGCAATCGCCAGGCGCATCTCGGGCAGGCGAATCACGCTCGATTCCGCGAACCGCAGCGCCGCAGCCGGCATCACCTCGCGCTCGGCGGCTTGGGCGGCCGGCGCGGCCATCGCCTGCTGGCACAACTCGGGGATCCGCTCCAGGGCCTCAACCGCCGCCTCCAATTGCATCTCCGGCAGGCGCGCGGCGCTGGTGGAAACCATGCGGTCGAAGACCATCGTGGCGCCGGCCACGGCTCCCGAAAGCTCCGGCTGGCGGAAATCGGCGATCGGCTCGATGGCCGTCGGCGCGATCCCCAGGCGCATCTGCGGCAGAAGCACGCCGCAGGATTCCGCAAACCGGGCGGTGGACGGCGTCATCTCGCGCTCAGCCGCATGGGCGGGCGGGGCAGGCATCCATTGACCGGACGCTTCCGGTATGCCCTTGATCGCGATGCCCGCTTCATCCGCAAGCACCCGCGGCAGGCGTGGGGCGCAGATGCCGAAATCCCGCCATGCTGCGGTTGCCGGTAGCACCTCGCGCTCGGCGGGGTCCGCCGGCGCGCTGGGCATCCACTGGCGGCACGGCGCGGGGATCTGCTCCGCCGCCTCGAGCGCCACATCCAGCCGGATCTCGGGGAGCCTGCGGCGGGATCGCCCGGATCGCCATTCGAACTCGGGGCGTAGCGCCGCCGGACGAACCCCACACTCCTCCGGACGGAGCTGGAATACAATCCCCTCACCGCGTGCAAGCACCCCCGGTCCCAAAAGAGCATCCGGCAGGAGGGCATTCGCGCGCTGGAGGGCCAAGCCGCCGTTCAGCCATGTCAAACTCAGGGGGCCGGCTGTTCCCTCCGGCGCAACCTTGGGCCAACCGGCGCTCTGCAGCGCGTTGGCGCCCAGCACCGGAGCGATCGCAACCGTCCACGGCATGTCCGTGCGGGTGCCCCGCCTGGCCTGACCGACTACTCCCGGCCCGCGGGAATGTTGGCGGTTCCCTTCCTGGACCGGCATCTTGAATTGGAAATCCGCAATTCCGGCTGGCGGCGGCTCGGGCGCAGCAAGGCGGCCGAGCGCTGCTCCCAGGCGTTGCCCGTAGCTCTTCCGGTGCGCGGAACTACAGAATTCGCTGTCCCGGAGCAGCCTAAATGTCCCGATATCTTTACCGCAGTACAAACAGCCCGGCACGGGTGTCCTTTTTGTCCGTTGCTGGACCAATTATAGGGAACGACCTCGGCAAAAATAAGTGATACTTGGCATGTACACTTACCCTATACATGGGTAGCATTGGTGCTCTTTCCAAGGTTAGTAGTACGGGGTTTTCCGGCATCTGTGGCGAGCGCGGGTTTGCGGCCCCGTTTCCGGGAGTCCGGAGCGGCCTCCCGATGGCCTTGGGAGGCTGTGCGAGACTGGTTGGGTGGCCCTCTTAACTGCTTTGCCGCTCTTGGTTTTAGCGCTCGCGGGCGCTTCCTGGGGGGCCTCCGGGCCGGCGCCTTTCGAGGCCGCCGACATGGCCCGCTGGGAGACGCTTTCCGACCCCCGAATCAGCCCCGATGGCCAGTTCCTGGCATATGTCGAAGAGTCGGCCGGCTCCGCTAACCTACGCTTACTCCCCCTCGATGGTAAACCGCCGATATCCCTCGGCAACGGCATCTGGCGCGACCGGTCGCCCCGCTGGTCGTTCGAGTCCTCCCGCCTGGCCTGGCTTTCCGAACGTGGCGGCGCCGTCCGCATTACAGTGCGCCGGATGGATTCAGGCGCCGAAGCCGTGATTGCCAACCTGCCCATGGTTCCTCTGGCCATCGCCCTCGCACCCGAAGGCGATGCCCTGGCATTCACAGCCCGTGTGCCGGGCGAAGCCCCCCCGCCCGCCTGGGCGCCGCCCGCGCTTTTGCCGCTCCTGGCGCGCTCCGAATCACCCATCCAGGTTTTCGTGATGGCTTCGCCTTCCGCCACTCCCCGCCGGCTCTCCACCGGCGACTTCGATTACCCCGGCGAACCGGCCTTTTTGCTGGACGGCCAAACCGTCCTGGCGGCGCGCGCTGGGGGCCAAATCTACGCCTTCCGCCTGTCCGGCGGCGAAAAGGCTCTCTCCGCGCACCCCGGCCGCAATGAATGCCCGCTGCCCTCGCCCGATGGCTCCAAAATCGCCTGGCTGGCCACCGACCCGCAGCCTTCCGGCTACGCCACCCGCAAGCTGTGGGTGATGAATGCCGATGGCAGCCGCGTCAAGATCCTCACCGGTCTGCTGGATCGCGACGTCACGGCGCCCCAGTGGAGTTCCGACTCCCGCACGCTCTACTTCCTGGCCGACGACCATGGGGGCACCCACGCCTACGCCGTCCGCAACGATGGCACGGTGCGCCAGTTGGCCCTGGCCCCGGCGCGGATGAGCGGCTTCTCATTGGCAGATAACGGCACCGCCGCGACCGTCCGCTCAACCCCCTCGACCGCCCAGGAAATCGTGGTCTTCCCCACCGACCGTCCGGCCAACCTGAGGGTTCTGGCCAGCCCCAATCGCGCCCTGCTCGACAGCCGCCAGCCCGGAGAAGTCCAGGAGGTCTCCTGGCCTTCCGAAGGCCAGACCATCCAGGCCTGGATCACCATGCCGCCCGGTTTCCATCCGGCGCAGAAATACCCCCTGCTGGTGGACATTCGCGACAACCCCCGCTGGATGTGCGGCGGCGCCTTCGACCTGCGCGACCAGATCCTGGCCGCCCGCGGCTTTGTGGTGCTGTGCGCCAACCCCCGCGGTACCCCCGGCTACGGAGAGGAATTCGGCAACCTGCTGCCCACCCGCTTCCCCGGCGGCGACGCCGACGACCTGCTCCGGGGAGTCGATTTTCTGCTCACCAAGGGCTATCTCGATCCGGCCCGCCTGGAATTGACCGGCGGCCTGCTGGCGGCCTGGATCATCGGCCACACGGACCGCTTCCAGGCGGCCGTGGCGCGCCACCCCATCGTGGACTGGACAATGGCTGCCGCGCTCGACCGCGATCCCGCCCGCCCGGTGGCCGCCTGGATGGGCGCGCTTCCCTGGGAAAGCCCCGACCAATACGTGAAGCACTCGCCGTTTTACTTCGCCGGCAATTTCAAAACTCCCACCCTGGTAATTGCCGAAGGCGACGATCCGCAAGCTGCCGCCCTGTATTTCGCCCTCCAGTCGCGGCGTGTGGAATCCGCCCTGATGCGGTTTCCCTCGGCGACCCAGGTCGACCCCATCGCGGAACTGGATGCCGAGATAGCCTGGTTGACGCGGGCCTGGACGCC
>JASHSS010000229.1 GCA_030038565.1 Bryobacteraceae bacterium | reverse complement strand
AGACCTTCCCTAGAAAAATCCCCTTGGCGCTACTTTGCGTCTTGGCGGCTTGGCGAGAGTCGCTTTTACCATCCTCATCTTCACGGGTGCGGCTACGCCCCATTGGGGGACTCTCCAGAACTCCGCGTCCTCCCCAACCCTTCGCGTTGCCTTTCTCCGTGCATGCTCCGGGCCCACAGGGCACCTCTCCGCACCCGCCATCGAACGGCTTCTGTTCCCATGAACCCCGAGACCCAATCGAAAATCCCCTTGGCGCTACTTTGCGTCTTGGCGGCTTGGCGAGAGCCGCTTTTACCGTTCTCATCCTCACGGGTTTGGCTACGCCCCGTGCGGGACTCTCCAGAAACCTCCGCGTCCTCCCCAACCCTTCGCGTTGGCTTTCTCCGTGCATGCTCCGGGCCAAGAGAGCACCCCTCCGCGCCCGCCATCGAAGGGCTTCTGTTCCCATGAACCCCGAGACCCTTCGAAAAATCCCCTTGGCGCTACTTTGCGTCTTGGCGGCTTGGCGAGAGTCGCTTTTACCGTTCTCATCCTCACGGGTTTGGCTACGCCCCGTGGGGGACTCTCCAGAAACCTCCGCGTCCTCCCCGACCCTTCGCGTTGGCTTTCTCCGTGCATGCTCCGGGCCCAGAGGGGCGCAGACACTACGGACAGAAATAGTGCCCTCCGCGTCTTTCTCCGCGCCTCCGCGTCTCCCTGATGCAAATCCTTACTGGGGGGGCTTCTTGCGCGGCCGGGTAACGCGCTTCTTGGGCTGCCCGTCGGCCCCGGCGCTCTTGCGCGGAGCACGCGGACGGCGCATGGGCTTGGGAGGCGGTTCGGGGATGGGGATCTCTCCGGTGGCCGTGGGCTGTCCCGGCACTAGCGGCTGCGGCTCGTCCTCCTCCTCCTCTTCCACCGGGATCACCGGCTCGGGTTCGGGCGGCGGAGCGGGCGGGTGGAATTCGGCCCCCAGGTACACGATCAGACCCTTCTCTTCATCTGCCTGGTTGCGCACCAGGCCCTTGTCCTGGGCGAAGTTCAACAGCTCGCCGAATTCCTGGAAGCCATACTCGCGCCAATCGAAATTCGGATGATCCTGGCGCACCCACTCGGCCAGTTCCTCGGCCAGCGCGCCGTTGTCCACTTCCAGGCGATGCGTCTCCAGCACGTCGCGCAGCAGCGGAATGGCCTCATCGGGCTTGGCGCCCGGCTTTTCCGCGGTCGCGCCGCCTTTCATGCGGATCATGTAGCGGCCCTCGCCCCCGGTCACTTCCACGTAGTCGCTCTTCTGCAGTTTCTCGACGAAATCCGTGAACGAGCTGGCCCCGTAGGCCTTCTCGTTAAAGGTGGAGTCGAGCTGCAGCATGGTCGACTTCAACAGCCCCAGCTGCGGCCGCACCTCGCGCCGCTCCAGCACGCCCAGCGCCCGTTCCACCAGCGGCATGGCCTGGGCCAGATCGAGCGCCTGGCGCCGGTGCGGGCGCTGCTGCTGCTGTTGCCCGCGGTCCTGCTGCTGCTGCTGCTGCGGCCCGCGGTCCGGCGGCCCTTGCTGCGCCTGCTGCTGCGGTTGCGGCTGCGGCTGTTGTTGTTGCTGCTGCGGTTTATCGTGATGGCCGCCGCGCGGCCGTTCGTCGATGAGCGATTCGTAGGCCACGAATTCGTGGCAGTTCCTCTGCAGGATCGTCGACGTGAAGGCCCGCCCTCCCACTACATAAATCCGCTTATCGTATTGCTTCAGCTTGTTCACCAGGGCGATGAAATCGCTGTCCCCGCTGACGATCGCGAAGGCGTTGATGTGGTCGTGCGTAAAGGCCATTTCGAGCGCGTCGAGGGCCAGGTTGATGTCCGCGCCGTTCTTGTCGCCGCGCGGCGAAGGGTCGCGCTGGACCATCTGAACCGCGTGTTCGGAGAGCGCGCGGGTCGCCGATTCCTGCCGGCCCCAGTTGGCGTAAGCAAATTTGGTGACGATTTCACCACGTTCTTTCAGTGCGTCCAGCACGGCAGCCACGTCGAATTCGCGGTGCAGGGTGGACTTGACGCCGATCTCGATATTGTCAAAATCGATGAAGACGGCGATCTTCAATTTTTGTTCCATTCAGATTCCTTTTGAGGCGGCGCCGGAGTGGCGAACCGTAAGGTCCGCCGCGCCTGCCAGGCCGGAAAGCGCGCCCGCGAGCCAAACGGCCCGTGGGCACACGAAAACGGCGAGGCCTCATGCGTAGTGTAGCGTAAATCAGCCGCCGTAGTTAGAGCGATTGTCGAGGGAATACCCTGAGGCGGCTTACCCTTCCGGCCGCCGCCGCGGTATTCCGGTGTGGCCGCTACCACCCCAAAAATCGCTACTGCACGGCCATAGTAACAGCCGGACTGGTCTGCCCCGCCACGCTGATCATGACGGGCACCGCATCTCCTGTCGTAATCCCCGAAGGCACCACGGCATTCACCTGGTATAGCCCCGCGAAGCCGGGCGTCAGCCCGCTGAATGGCGCCTGCGCCGGCTGCCCCCCTATGGTCACCGTTACCGGATTCACCGTGGTCGAGAACGGCGGTGTGCTGGGGGCTGGCATGCCCGCCGCCACCACCGGCGAAACCGCTCCCAAGCCGGTGCAATAAATCACTACCGTGTCGCCGATGTTAGCCGGGGTGCCCGGCTGCGCAATCGTAACCAGATCGCTGTGCATGATGATTCCCTGGCCGGTCCCCTGCTCGTTGACGGTGAAGATTCCCGGCTGCGCTTCCGCCACGATCAGCGATTGCGGCACCGACAGGGTGTTCCCGCTTTGCACCGTCAACTGGTATTGCGTGTCTACCGGCGCCGTGTAGGGCACCTGCACGTTGAGTTGCCCCGGACTTACATACTGGAATGGCAGCGGTTGATTCCCCAGGAGCACCTGGGTTCCGGTTACCTCCTGCGGCCACGGTAATCCCCCAACCACGGAGGTCCCGCTGGCCAGGTTGGCGCCGTAAATGGTCATCAATCCGCCCGGCGTAATGGGGGTTCCCCCCTGGCCGCTGGCCAGATAAACCGCCGTCACGGTCGGGGTGGGAGCAGTGGGCGCTGCAGAGCTAACGGAGCCGTTCAAGCCCGGCGGCGAGCCAAGCAGACCGAGGTTGCCTTCTTCGAGATACGCGCCGACATTGATCACCACCGCTCCCGCGTTCACGGGTTTCCAGGTTCCCTGCCAGATTCCGCCCCCGATGGAAGCCAGGGCAACCTGCGGGTCTCCGTTAGAAAAGCTCGCCGCCACCGAGGCGCCCGAGTTCACCAAATTCCCGCACCCGTCGGAGACCGCCAGATCCAAGGTGGTCGGCTGCCCCACAACCGCCGCGAAATTCGGCTGTAACGATCGCCAGACCACCTGCAAATCTTGCGAGGCACAGCCCGCCGACGTGGCGGGCGCAAGCGCGGCGCTGGCAGCATCGGCGTCCGCGCTCGCCGCAGTCGCGCCGGCAGGAGCCACCACCATCAGGACGTTGACCGTCTGCGCCGGCGACCCGTCCGAGAACTGCAGCGTGATGGTCCCCCGCTGGATACTTCCGGGAGTCACCGTGCTGAAGTCCGGATATACCCGCAGCGTGGTGGGCTGACTAGGCACCACGTTCGCATTGGTAGGCAGGAAGCTGAAGTTGGTGCCAATAATTCCGGATTGATAGCTGATGGCCGTTCCCGACGCGTTGCCCACGAGGACGTTCTGCGATCCAGGGGTCACGCCCGCCTCACCGGTGAAGATCAGCCCCGCGGGAAACACCTGCGGACCCGGGCTGAACCCGGCTGGCAGCACGTTCACAATCACGGTAATCACTTGTGGGGTGTTTGCAGCCACAGCCGATACCTGAATCTGGCCGTAGTAGGTCCCCGCGCTCAAGGTGCTCGGGTCGATCGAAACATTGACCAGAGAGACATCCAGATAAGGTTGCTGTACCGTGCCGCTGGTGGGCGAGATCTGGAGCCAGTCGCCGCCGGACAAGGTGGCGGCCGTGGCGGTCCAGTTCATGGATCCCTGACCGATGTTGAGGATGCCGAAGCTTCCGGGCAGTGGCACGCCGCCCCCCGCCACGGCGGTGAAGCTGAAGCCGCTCTGCGAAACCAGAATGATAGCCGTGGGAGCGCTCACGGACAGGGTCACTGGAACGTTGATGGTGCTCCCCGCGCCGCTGATGGCGATGGCGCTGCTGTATGTGCCGGGAGCCAGCGACCCCGGTGTGGCCGTGATGGTGAGCGAAACGGGAGAGGACGGAGTGGCTGCGCCGCTGGTGGGGGAGAGCGTGAGCCAGGAGCCGCCGGAAGCGGTGGCGGCGTTGGCTGAGAAGGAAAGCGAACCGCCGCCAGTGTCCGAGACGGTCAACTGCTGTGTAAGGGCGGCGCTCCCTTCGGTCGCGGTGAAACTGACACTGAACGGGCTGATGCCCAGCGCGGCGGGCGTGGCTGGGAGCACGGTCAAGCTGACGCTGAAGGTCAGGACACCTAACTGGAGGGAGCTACCCTGGACTGACTCGGCCGCGACGTGAACCGTGGCTTGATAAGGTCCCGCTGCCAGTCCGCTCGGATCGACACTCGCCTGCAACAGAGCAGGCGTTTGCCCTTCGGAAGGTGTGATAGTGAGCCAAGTGGCGTCGCTGCTGATTGAAACACCGAAGGTAAGTGGGGCGATGTTGGAAGAGAGGGTTATCGCTTGCGCAGCCGGCGCGTTGCCGCCAACCGTCGCAGAGAAGGTCAAAATGGCGGACGAAACCTGTAAGGTAATGGGGGTGGTGCCGCCCAGGACCTCGCGAATCCGGTTGTTGCCCAAATCGGCTATATAGAGGTTGCCAGCCGAATCTACGGCCACTCCGGAGGGTCCGTTGAGCGATGCGCTGGTGGCGGGTCCTCCGTCGTCCGAGAACCCGTCAGATCCGTTTCCAGCCACCGTTACGATGGTCCCTCCGGCAACCTTCCGAATTCGGTCATCAACAATGTCGGCGATGTAAAGGTTGCCACCCGAATCCAAGGCT
>JASHSS010000228.1 GCA_030038565.1 Bryobacteraceae bacterium | reverse complement strand
ATGTGGTTTCTGTGGATTTTCGGGGATAACATCGAAGACATTCTGGGACATGCCAAGTTCCTGTTGTTTTACCTGCTGTGCGGCGTGGCGGCGGCCCTTACCCAGACGGTCATGACGGCCGGTTCGCGCGTGCCCATGGTAGGGGCCAGCGGCGCCATCGCCGGTGTGATGGGCGCCTACATGTTGAAGTTCCCCCGTGCCCGTATCGAAACCCTGGTGTTCATCTTCATCTTCTTCACCCGCATCGACGTGCCGGCCTGGCTGATGCTGATTTACTGGTTCGCGGTGCAGTTCTTCAGCGGCGTGGGCAGCATCGGTTATTCGCAGGCCTCCCAGGGCGGGACGGCCTTCTTCGCTCACATCGGCGGTTTCCTCACTGGCATGGCGCTGGTCAACCTGATGGGCGCGCGCGAGCGCTATTACCGCCGCCGCGACCTGTACTGGTAGTCTATGGCCCTGGTGACCCTCTACACGCGCCAGGGCTGCTGCCTGTGCGACGACGCCAAACTGGTGCTGGCCGAGGCGCGCCGCCGGTCGGTGTTCGAATACCAGGAAGTGGATATCGACGCCGACCCCGACTTGCGCCGGAAGTACAATGACGAGGTGCCCGTGATCGCCATCGACGGCGCCAAGGCGTTCAAGTACCGGGTGGATTTGAAGGACCTGCTGCGCCGCCTGGCGGCCCGGCGCTGACTCTATTCCCATGACTCTGGATATTCTGGCCCTCGCGGCCCATCCCGGCGATGCCGAGGCTTTCTGCGGCGGCACGCTCATTCGCATGGCGCAACAAGGCTACCGCGCCGGCGTGCTGGACCTGACCGCCGGCGTCGTGAGCGCCGAGGGCACGGCCGAAGAACGCCTGGCCCAGGCGCAGGTTGCAGCGGAGCGCCTGCGGCTTGCGTGGCGGGATAACCAGCACATGCCCGACGGACGCCTGGAAAACTCGCTCGCCGCGCGCCTGACTCTGGCGGTGCGAATCCGCGAGCTCCAACCGGCGGTGGTGATCCTGCCGCATGCCGAAGAGGGCGATCCCGACCAGCAGCACTGCCGTGAGCTCGGCATGGAGGCCTGCTTCCTGGCCGGCCTGGCGAAGATCGAGGAATACTCCGAGCCGCACCGGCCGAAGCGCATCCTGTTGGCGAGTTTCTTCGCGGAGACCCGGCCGGGATTCGTGGTGGATATCAGCGCGCAATTCGAGCTTCGCTCGGAGGCGCTGGAAGCTTACTCATTCGAAGACGCCGCGCGGGAGCGCATGGAGGCGCTGGCCCGCTTCCATGGCAGCCGCATCGGGGTCCGCTACGGCGAGCCGTTCGTGATGAAGGAAGCCCTCGCCGTCGGCGATATCGTGAGCGTTGGTGGGGCAGGCATTTAGCCTGCCCTGGACAGGCCGAAGGCCCGTCCCACCAACTCTGCGCCGCGGCGCTCTGACTCGGGCGTCTTGAAAATGCCTACCGCGGGGTAGGCGCTACGCCCGGCCTTACGCCTGCCTCGGACAGGCCGAGGCCTGTCCCACGATCCTCAACCTATTGCGCCGGCGGATGACCGTTGCCGCCGGAAAGCTCCTTGAGGACATCGTTCAGCACTTCCTCCCGGCCGGGGGAGTGCAACTGGGCGATCATCCGGCGGAGCGCCACGCCGACTACGTCGCGGTGGTGCAACTTCGGCCCCGGCCCCATCGCGCTCAGTTCCAGCCAGAGCCGGTGGGCCAAATCGATATCCTCCGGCCACAGGCGCGGCGGATGCGGCCCGAGGTTGAAAAACACCATGTCCTTCTGGTTTTCCAGGATGATTTCCAGGGAAAGCGAAGGCCGCGGCTCGGGTAGCTGTTCCCAGTACATGCCCACCTGGGCGCCCTGCTCGGAGGGCGTGAGCTTGGGCGAGAGTCCCATCACGATGCGCGAGGATTGCAGGCGCGCGGCGGTCTGCACCACCGCCTCGTAAGGGTCCGAGCCGGGCACCACCATCAACTCCACGTGTTTGCCGGCCTTCTCCGCCAGCGCCACCACGCGGGTGAAGACGGTGGTCTCATCGTCGGAGAAAATCTGCGCGGTGTCCAGGGGGTGCTCGCCCGAGGCCGCCTGCGTCACAGGCCGGATGGACAGCACCACGATATCCATCTTGCGCGTATCGGTCTTGCGCAGGATGCGCTCCAGGTGTTGCAGCCGGTTGGGATTGCGGACCGCCACCAGGACATTGCCGGGGCGGATGCTGACCGCGCCGGCGGAAAGATCGCCCCGCGTCTCCAGCCGGAATTTTTCCAGCTCCTCCGAATGGCCTGCCCGGCGCTTCCGGTTGTAGATGTCGGACAGCTCGAAAACCAGGAAGAAAGCGGCCGTGAAACTCACGCCCGAAATGGTGGCCACCTTCTTGGTGAGCACGTTGATGCTGGCCAGGGCGAAAAGCGCCAGGGTGATCAGGATGAGGCCCACGGGGATTTCGGTTCCCGCGATGCGGAAGTTCAGCGGCACTTTCCATTCCCGCCCGCCGGGCTGCTTGTAGCGGAGCACCAGCACCGACAGCGCTTTCATGGCGAAGCTCCAGACCACCCCGAAGGCGTAAGCCTCGCCCAGCATGTAGACATCCCCGCGGCTGATCAGAATGGTGACCAGTTGCAGCAGCACGATGGTGTTGATCAACCGCGAAGTAGTGCCGTACTTCTTGTGCGGGTGGCGGAACCAGTCCGGCAGCACGCCGTCTTCCGCCACGCGGTTCAAAACTCCGTTGGAGCCGATGATGGCCGTGTTCACCGCGCCCGCCAGAATCAACGTCCCCACCAGGACCACGAAAGCGTGGAACAGCAGGCGCACCGGTACCGGCCCCACCAGGAACATCGAAAGCCCGCCGATCAGGTTATCCAGAAACTTCTGCCGCTCGGCGTCCGGGATGATCATCACCGCGAAGAAGGAGACCAGCGACGTGAACAGCATGCTGTAGATGAAGATTACGAACCCGGCGCGCTCCAGGTTTTTCAGCTTGGGATGGGCGATCTCGCGGTTCACCTGCGCGAGGCTTTCTTCGCCGCTCATGGCCAGCAGCGAATGCCCCAGCCCGATGAGCACGGCGATGGCCGTTATGGAAGGCGCCAGCGTCCCTCGCAGCCAGCCCAGCGCCTCGGGGCTGAATTTCAGATTGCCAAGCACCGGCGCCGGCACCGGCTGGTAGCCGTTTTTCAGAATCGTAATCACGCACCAGGCGATCAGGATGACCACCATCACCGTGGTGATCTGCATAATCCGGAGGGCCTTTTCGCTGGATTCGTGGATGCCGATGATGTTCTTGCGCCAGAAATACACCGTCACCACCGCGGCGAATATGGCCGCGAAGGAGGGCGCGTTCACATGCAGGCCCGCAATCTTGAGGCGCTCGCCGGCTTCGTTGATCAGCCCGCCCAGGTAAAGTCCGGCGCTGACCGCGCTGATGGGTCCGGTTAGCACATAATCGAACATCAGCGCCGACACCGAAAACTTGGCCAGCGTGCCGCCCATGGCCTCGTGCACCACCTTGTACACGCCGCCCCGCACGAACATGGAGCAGCTTTCGATGTAGATGGCCCGCACGGCGTACGAAAACAGCATGATCGCCAGGATGAACCAGGGCGCCGCTTTCCCGATGGCCTGTTCGGCGATGCCGCCGACGTAATAGGCGGAAGAGGCCAGGTCGCTGAGCACGATGGCAGCCGCGCGCCAGAAGGAAATGAACGACAGCATGACGGTGGTGGCCACCACCACCTTGACCGCCGCGGGACGCTGCTCGTTGGTCACCGGAGAGTTCTCCTCACTCGATCGGCCGTCGTGCCCGCCCGGGCCGTCCGGCGCACCTTCGCGGCGCGCCGTTTCGCGCGCCGGGCACGGCTAGCCCCACAACAGGGAGTAATCGGGCGCAAGGCAGGACTCTGGCTTGGACCTTATAGTAACATAGGGCGCCCGCAGGGCCAGCCGCCCCCGCTATCGCCCTGCGCTGACGCCCCCGCTGGCCTCGCCGCCTACTCTTCCCGCAGTGCCGCCATGGGGTCGAGCTTCGATCCGCGCCGCGCAGGCACGAGCGCGGCCAGCATGGAAATCGCCGCCAGCAGGCCCACCGCCGCGGCGTAGGCGGTCCAGTCGGTGCGCTGGATGCCGAACAGCAGGCTCTGCAAGTACCGCGTCAGCGCCAAGGCGGCGGCCAGGCCCAGCGCCACTCCCGTGCCGATCAGCCCGCCGGCCTGCCTCAGCACCAGCCCCAGGATGGCTCTCGGCCGCGCCCCCAGGGCCAGCCGGATGCCCAACTCCCCGGTGCGCTGGCTCACCGAGTACGAGAGCACCCCGAAAAGCCCGATCACCGCCAGCCCCAGCGCGACCGTGGCGAAGGTCGCGAGCAGAGTGGTCTGGAATCGCCGCTCGGCGGCCGCAGCGGTGACGATCTCCTCGAACGTGTGTACCGCGGTTACCGGCTGGTCCTTATCCAGCGACCATACCTGCGCCTGCACCCCCTTCACCAGTTGGCGCGGATCGCTCGCCGTGCGCACCGCGAAGTCGGCCAGGGCCACGGGATAGCCGGTTTGGGCGGCGGAAAGGTACACCTGCGGTCTGATCTGGCCATCCTTTCCGCTGCGGCGGATGTCGTTCACCACTCCCACCACGGTCATCCAGGGGGCGCCCGTACCGTGACGGACCCGGTGGCCCAGCGGATCCGTGTTTGGGAAGCACTGGCGGGCGAAGGTCTGGTTCACCACCGCCACCGGGGGCGCGCCGTTGCGGTCGGCAGGGGTGAAGCCACGCCCGCGCATCAGAGGGATTCCCAGGGTCTCGAAGTAGCCCGGGCTGACGGCTTGCAGGTCCACGTCCGGTCCCGATTCGGGGGCCAGGTCGGTCTCCACGTCGCCGCCCCAACCCCCGCGCAGCGGCATGCGGTTGGCATAAGCCACCGATTGGACTCCGGGCAGCGCGCGGACGCGCTCTTCCAGTTGCTGATAAAACATCAGGCGCGATTCCGGCGTCGGGTAGCGCAGCTTGGGCAGGTTCACATTCATCGCCAGGACGCGCTCCGGCTGGAAGCCAAGGTCCACGCCCATCAGCAGCACGAAGCTCTTGAGCAGCAGCCCCGCCCCCACCAGCAGCACCAGCGAGAGCGCCACTTCGGTCGCCGTCAGGACCGCGCGCCAGCGCACCTGGCTCCGCCCGCCGGTGTTGCGAGCCGCGGTTTTGAGCGCCTCCGAGGCCTTGGTTTGCGCGGCCTGCCAGGCGGGGGCCAAGCCAAATGCGACGCCGGTCAAGGTGGCGATGGCGGCGGCTACCGCGAACACCCGCCAATCCATGGTCACCGTGGCAATCAGCGGAATGGTCTTGGGCGCCAGCGCCAGCAGAACCTTCATCAGCAGCCGCCCCAGCAGGATTCCCGCCGCGCATCCGGCCAGCGCCAGCAGCAGGCTTTCCGCCAGGAACTGCCGCGCGATCCTCAGCCGGCTCGCCCCCAGCGCGAACCGCACGCTGGTTTCGTGCCGCCGCGCGGTGGCCCGCACCAGCAGCAGGTTGGCCACATTGACGCAGGTGATCAGGACGATCAGCGCCGTCGCGCCCAGCAGCACCCACAGCGATTGCCGCACGCCGCTCACCAGGTCGTCGGCCAGCGGCGCGATGGCGGCGCTGACGTTCCGGTTGGAACCGGGGTATTGCCGGGCCAGCGCGGAGCTGACCAGCTTCAGGTCGTTCTGCGCCGCCTGCAGCGTGACGCCGGGGCGCAGCCGGCCCACCACGTTCACCTCGTGATCGCCGTGGCTGGCGAGCAGTTTGGGGGAAGCCGCCGAGGGGACATAGAAGGCGATTTCGTCGGGGATAGTCAGTTGCGTGGGCGAGCGGAACGCGGGCGGCAGAACTCCGATGATGCGATAGGTGCTTCCGTCCAGATTGAGCGATTGCGCCAGCGCCTGCGGATCGGCGCCCAGATGCCGCAGCCAGAATTCATGTGTCACGATGACCACCGGATCGGCGCCGAAGCGGTCGTCTTCGGGCAGAAAATCCCGCCCTGGCACGGGCGCCACGCCCAGCACCGAAAAGAACGGCCAATCCACCGTTTCTCCGGCAATACGCTCGGGAGTGCCCACTCCGGTCAGGTTTTTGGGCGTCAGAGAGAAAGCCGCCAATCGGCTGAAAGATTTCGTGCGGTTCCGGTAATCCACCAGGTTGGCCTGCGACACGGTGGTGCGCCCGCTGCGGCCGGCGCTGCCGAGCTGCGACCCATGGCTGCTCATGTCGTCGGGCTTCTCGCGCTTCACTTCTTCCCACAGCGAAACCAGGCGCCCCGGTTCCGGGTAAGGCAGCGCGCGCAGCATCACCGCATCCACCACCGTGAAGACCGCCGTGTTCATCCCCAGCCCCAACCCCAGCGTGAGCACGGCGATGGCGGTGAAGCCGGGCGTCTTGCGCAGACTGCGTGCGGCCAGGCGCACATCCTGTCCAAGCCGCTCCCAGGAGCCGAAGCCCCACGCCTCGCGGCTGTGGTCCTCCACCATGCTCGCGTTTCCGAATTGACGTTGTGCCATGGATCGGGCCTCCTCGGCCGATATCCCGTGTTGTTCCAGTTGGCGCGCGCGCAATTCCACGTGCAGGCGCATTTCCTCGCGCAGGTCGGCAGCCTCCCGGTTTCGGTCGAGGAAATGGCGGAGGCGTGCAAACATCGGCGCCCTATGCGGTTTGCAAAATCCGGGCGATGGCCCCGGCCACCCGTCCGTAGCGCGCCAGTTCGCGCGCCAGTTGTTGGTGGCCCTCTGGTGTCAACCGGTAATAGCGAGCCCGCCGGTTCTCCTCGGTTTTCCCCCATTCGCCTACGATCCAGGCTTTGATGAGCATGCGCTGCAAAGCCGGGTAAAGCGATCCCTCTTCCACCTGCAGAATGTCTTCGGTGGTCTTCCGGATCGATTCGGCGATCTCAAACCCGTGCAGCGGCCCGGAGCGTGCCAAAGTCTTCAGGATCAGCATATCGAGGGTCCCCGGAGGGATTTCGTCCCGCTGGCTGCGAGTCACATAGATAATCTATGGCAACGCGCGCCGCCCGTCAAGGCAAAAGCACTCGCCAGCCGCTTCCTCGGCGCGTTGACATACATTTGCAGTCCGGGGAAAGGGGGCCGCGTCCAATCAACTGGAGGTGGAAAGATGCTGAAAAAGATTGGACTTGCAACCCTTGCGATGGCCGGCATGCTGGCCTTCGCCCCCGCCAAAGCCGATGCCGCGGTCCGGTTCGGAATCGGGGTGGGAGTCGCGCCCGCTCCCTATTACAGCTACCCTTATCCCTATTACGGATACAGTCCGTATGCCTACCCGTATGATTATTATCCGTACTACTACGGACCTTCCGTTGGCCTTGGTCTGGGTTGGGGCGGATACTACGGCGGCTACGGTGGCTATGGCCACGGTTATGTAGGCCACGGCTACGGTGGCGGATACCACGGCGCAGTCCGTGGTGGTGGCGGTTTCCACGGCGGTGGTGGATTCCATGGTGGCGGCCACGGCGGCCGGCGGTAATTAACGCCAGCCTGCGCTGAGAGTTCGACAGCAGCCGGGCGCGGACCGACCGGGGAGATCCTCCACTCCCCGGTGCGTCCGGTCCACCGGAATACGTGACCGGTGAACGGCAAGGCTGTTGCCCGCTGAGAGCGGCCGGAGATCAGCCGGCCAGGACGGTTGCTTCCATCAGTAGAGCAGCCGGGTGCGGATGGTGCCGGGAACTTTCTCCAGTTCCCGGCGGATCTGCAGAATTTCCGCCGGATCGCCTAATTCGATATCCACAACCACATAGCCGATCCGCGGATTGGTTTGCAGGTATTCGCCGGAGACATTGATCCGGCGATTGGAAAAGACGGCGTTAATCGAAGCGAGGACCCCGGGCCGGTTGCGGTGGATGTGCAACAACCGCTGCTTGCCCGGGTGTTCCGGCAACGAGACCTCCGGAAAATTCACCGCGCTCAGAGTCGATCCGTTATTGCTGTACTTCAGCAGCTTCTGGGCGACTTCCGAGCCGATCGAGGCTTGCGCCTCTTCGGTGCTCCCGCCGATATGCGGGGTGAGAATCACGTTCTCGAACTCGCGCAGCGGCGAAACAAATTCCTCACCCGCGCTTCTGGGTTCCCGCGGGAATACATCGATAGCCGCTCCCCCAAGGCGCCCATCGCGCAGCGCTTCCGCCAGCGCGTCAATATCCACCACGGTTCCCCGAGAGGCGTTAATCAGATGCGCGCCGGGCTTCATCAAAGCTAACTGCGCCGCGCCGATCATCCCCGCGGTTTGCGGCGTCTCGGGGACGTGCAGGGTCACCACATCGGCGGTCTCCAGCAGGGCTTCCAGGGACGCCGTAGGCCGCGCGTTCCCCAACGCCAGGCGCGCTTCTGTGTCGTAGAACAGCACGCTCATCCCCAGCGCCTCGGCCAGCACGCTCACCTGCGAACCGATGTGCCCGTACCCCACGATTCCCAGGCAGCGCCCGCGGGCCTCGTGCGATCCCACGGCGCTTTTGATCCACCCGCCCTGCCGCGCGCGCCCCGCCCGCCGGGGAATCCCGCGCAGCAGCAGAATGGCCTCCGCCAATACCAGTTCCGCCACGCTGCGAGTATTCGAAAACGGCGCGTTGAACACCG
>JASHSS010000227.1 GCA_030038565.1 Bryobacteraceae bacterium | reverse complement strand
GCCGACTTGTCGCTGCCGGTCGAGCCGCGTGCCGGGATCCTGCCCGACCCGGCCCCCATGCCACCGGCCGCGCTTCTTCCGCAGGGGGCGCCTCGCGCCCTCCTGGAACCCCTGGATCCGGTGACCCCGTCCGAGGCGCTATCCACACCGGAACCCGAGGCTTCGCTGGCCGCGTTGGTGCAGTTCGTCGATCCCGTGATTCCCACTTCGTTTTTGCCTGCCGTGCCTCCGGGCGGGTCGCTTCCCCCCGCGACCCATCTGGAATCCGAAGCCGGGCAGCTTGACGGGCACTAAACAGCCTGAGAAGGCCGAGCCTTCCGTAATGCCGCGGCGCGCCGCGGCGCGCCGCGGCGGAGTCGACGGCGCCCCGCTCTCAAACGGATGCCCTCAATGACAAATTGGATGAGCGCAGTCTGCGAAGTAAACGGCGTCGGCATCCACTATCTGAGAACCGGCGGGTGCAAGCCCCCGCTGGTTCTACTCCATGGGTTGACCGCCAGCGGCGCCTGCTGGAGCCCTTTGGCACGCGCTCTCGAAGGTGAATACGACGTCGTGATGCCAGACGCCAGAGGGCACGGGAATTCGAGCACTCCGCTCAACGGGTATCGGTACGAGAACCACGCCGGCGATGTTGTGGGACTCATCCAAGGGCTCGGGCTTGCGGCTCCGGTTCTGCTGGGCCACTCGATGGGAGGCATGACTGCGGCCGTGGTGGCAAGTCAGATAGCCGTGCCCATTCGCGGAGTCATCCTGGCGGACCCGACTTTCTTGAGCTCCCGGCGTCAGCGCGAAGTTCACGAGAGCGATGTCGTCCAGCATCACCGCCGCCTTCTCAGTTCAGGTAAGGACGACGTGCTGGCTCAGTTACGGGCGCGGCACCCACATCGTTCGCTAGAGGTCATCAACCTCCTGGCCGAGGCGAGGCTGCAAACGCGAATCGACGCGTTTGACGTCCTTACGCCCCTGAACCCCGAAAATCATCAGTTGGTGAGCGCCATTCATGTCCCCATCCTGCTGGTGATTGGCGGCAACGGTGTTGTTTCCCTGGACACGGCACGAGAACTGCATAATCTCAACCCACGCCTTCGGGTGGAACAGATACCGGATGCTGGCCACGGCCTTCCCTACGACCAACCTGATCGCTTTGAAGCGGTAGTCTGGTCGTTCCTACGGTCGGTGGCGGAGAGGTGAGAGGTCTTTTCTCAAGCTGCCCCTCCTCGCACGGAATATCCCCCGATCGCCAGATCCACAGCCCGCGGGGTCGCCGGAACAGCGGCAAAGGCGGCCGGATCGGCATTCGCTCCCATCGCCGCGCGACGTGCGCCGCGCAGAAGAGTTGATGCGCGGCGCGGCCACCGACTGCCCAGCGAGCGTCAAACCACCTCCTAAGCCCTGCGCCCGGCGCGGGCGGCCCTTCCCTGTTATCCTGACATTTCGGTGTTCTGGTACTGGTTTTTTGTCGCTCCGGCGATTCTTCTGGCGCTCCTTTCGTTACGGGGCGAGCGTAAACGCGCCGCCTACGTCGAGCGCCGCCTCGCAGAAAACCCCGCGGAGCTTCCGCCCGCCTCCGTGATCGTTCCGCTGAAGGGCCCCGACGAGGGACTGCGCGAGAATCTGGCCGCCCTGGCCGCGCTCGATTATCCCGATTACGAGCTGATTCTCTGCGCGCACAGCGCCGCCGATATCCCGCCGGTGATGCTGCCGCGCCGGGTGAAAGTCGTGCTGGCCCAGGGCGACGATCCGGAAACCGGCGAGAAGGTGCAGAACCTGCTGGCGGGCGTGCGCGCTTCGCGCAAACGCAGCCGGATCCTGGCGTTCGCCGATTCCGACGGCCGCCCCACGCCGCGCTGGCTGCGCGCGCTGGCGGCCCCTCTGGCCGAGGCGGGCGTGGGCGCTTCCACCGGGTTCCGCTGGTTCACGCCCGTACCGCCGGGTTTCTGGAGTCTCATGCGCAGTGTCTGGGATGCGGTGATCGCGGGCCGCCTGGGTCCCGGCGACAACCCCTTCGCCTGGGGCGGCGCCATGGCCATCCACAAAGAGCTGTTCTACGAAGCCCACGTTCCCGAGTACTGGAAGGGCGCCGTAAGCGACGACTACGCGCTCTCCGATGCCGTGCACGCGGCCGGCCTGACCATCGCCTACGCCCCCGGCGCCCTGACCCCCTGCTTCGAGGCTGCCACCGCGGCCGGCTTCTTCTCCTGGGCGCGGCGCCAGCTCACCATCACCCGCGTTTACCGGCCGGCACTCTGGTGGCCGGCCCTGGTGGCGCATGTCTTCTACTGCGGAGGCATGGCGGCTTCCGTGGCCGCCTCTATCGAAGGCAGCCGTCTGGCCGAATGGGCCCTTCTGGCCCAACTCTCGCCCGGCATGCTGAAGGGACTCAACCGCGCCATCATTGCCAAGGCGGCCCTGCCGGAGCGGGAACCTTGGTTTCGTCGCCACTCCTGGGCGCACGCCATATGGACGCCGCTGGCCACCTGGATCTGGCTGGCAACCCTGGCCGCCTCGGCTTGCGGAAATTCGATTCTCTGGCGCGGCATTCGCTACGCGTTGAAGCGGCCGGTCCGCGAGGGCCCCGCCGCGGGCAGCCTCAAACCCCCCGCCAGGAGATCCAAAAAGGACCACCCCAGGGAAGCCCGCGGAAGCACCCCCAGGGTCCCCGCCGGCAGCGCGCCCGAAGCGCCCCCCCATGACGCCCCCGCGGGCGCCGCCACACACTCGTCCCCGGAAACGCCCGGGGCCGGGGAAACCACCCTCAGCGAAGTCGCGCCAGACACCTCCCCGGTCACTCCGCAACATTCCCCCGAAGACACATCGGGCAAAATCCCCTAGAGCGGTTATAATCTCAGACATAAGGGAGGATTTTTCGTGGCCAAGGATAAGAGCCCCAAGAAGGAAACCAAGAAGCCGAAGAAAAAGAAGGCCAAGTAGCGGGGTTGGAAGTTTCGGCCCCCGCGATCGGAAGCCATCCGATCGCCAGGAACCCGGCGCGGACGGGCGAAAATCCGTCCGCTTGCCACCAGGAGGGATCTCATGCGCACCGAGTGGGTATCCAAACGAACCGCCGATCCGATTCGCACGCAGTTGCACTACGCCCGCCAGGGCGTCGTCACCGAAGAGATGCACTACATCGCCCAGCGCGAGCGCCTCGCGCCGGAGGTGGTCCGCTCCGAAGTGGCGCGCGGCCGGATGATCATCCCGGCGAATATTCATCACACCAATCTGGAACCGATGTGCATCGGGGTGGCCTCGAAGTGCAAAATTAATTCCAACATCGGGAATTCCGCGGTCACCTCCCACATCGACGAGGAATTGGAAAAGCTCCACTACTCGGTGAAATACGGCGCCGATACGGTGATGGACCTTTCCACCGGCGGCGACATTCCGGCCATCCGCAAAGCCATCATCGCGGCCTCCCCGGTGCCCATCGGCACGGTGCCCATCTACGAAGCCCTCTCGCGCGTCCGCCGGGTAGAGGATCTGAGCGCCCGCGTGATGCTGGACGTGATCGAAGAGCAGGCCGAGCAGGGTGTGGATTACATGACCATCCACGCCGGCGTGTTGGTGCAGTACATTCCGCTCACCACCCGGAGGGTCACCGGCATCGTCAGCCGCGGCGGCTCCATCCTGGCCGAGTGGATGGTCAAAAACCATAAGCAGAATATGCTCTACGAGTGCTTCGAGGATATCTGCAAGATCTTCCAGAAGCACGACGTGAGCTTCTCGTTGGGAGACGGACTACGCCCCGGCAGCGTGGCCGACGCGAGCGACGAAGCGCAATTCGCGGAGCTGAAGACCTTGGGCGAGCTGACCAAAAAGGCCTGGGAATACGACGTCCAGGTGATGATCGAGGGTCCCGGCCACATCCCCATGGACCAGATCGAGCTCCAGGTCCGCAAGGAAGAGGAGATGTGCTACGAGGCCCCCTTCTACACGCTGGGGCCGCTGGTCACCGATATCGCGCCGGGCTACGACCACATCACTTCCGCTATCGGCGCGGCCATGATCGGCTGGTACGGCGCTTCCATGCTCTGTTACGTGACGCCCAAGGAGCACCTCGGCTTGCCCAACCGGGAGGATGTGAAGGCCGGGATCATCGCCTACAAGATTGCCGCGCACGCCGCCGATATCGCCCGCCACCGTCCCGGCGCGCGCGACCGCGACGACGATCTTTCCCGCGCCCGCTACCGTTTCGACTGGAACCGCCAGTTCGCTCTCTCGCTGGACCCGGAAACCGCGCGCGCCATGCACGATGAAACCTTGCCCGACGAGGGCTTCAAGGATGCGCACTTCTGTTCCATGTGCGGCCCGAAGTTCTGCTCCATGAATATCTCCGCCAAGGTGGAGGCGTTTACGCCGGAGGAAGCCGCGGCCGCCGCCAATGGAGGGGCGGCCGAGCCGCTGGTGCGGATCGAGTAATCTGCCGAACCCCTGGAATCTCAAAGCGCCTCGCCAGTCGGCGCCTGGCGGCGCAGGAACATTTTGGGGTACGATCCGTGGCCAGAGATCTTCAAGGAGTCGGGATCCCTTTCGATCAGATGTTGCCGCAGAGGCCCGGGCAGATTATCCATCGTTCGATTTTCGGCATCCGGCGCCGAACACCATTCGGTCCAGTTCACCGCCGAGACGATTGGCCACTTCCGGACCCTCTACGATTCCTGCTCAGTTTTCGGCTCTTCGCCATAACGCCCACTTGCCTTGCCAGCCAGGGCGGGAGAGCCACGCTCGGGCGAACTGCTCTCCCCACGAATTTCTTAACACCGTTGTGCATCAAAACGGTACGCCGGGCACAAGCTCTTGTACCGGTGGTTTGGGCCGTCATCGGCTGCCCGGACGAGGGCTTCAAGGATGCACACTTCTGTTCCATGTGCGACCCGATGTTCTGCTCCATGAAGCCGGTCCAGCTTCGCGGGCTCGACAAATCAATCGGCGCCGGCGATTGTGCAGCCAGCCTGATGTGGGCGGCTCAGTAGAAGACATTGCAGGCCCCACTCTCCCAAAGGCAGCGTCCCCCCCAAGGCCGCCCCAGCCAGTGGCCGCGCTCCAAACTTGATACAATCAGCGCGTAAAGGAGACTCACGGTGTCCGATCCGAAAACTCGCCGGTTTTTTCTTGGAGCCCTCACTGCCGCGTCCGCGGTTCGCGTTTGGGGAGCAAATGACAAGGTCAACGTTGGCATCGTGGGCCTCGGGGGCCGCGGCACCAGCCACCTGAATACTTATACCGGCCTGAGCGAGGCTCAGGTGGTGGCCCTCTGCGACGTCAACCAGCCCGCGCGCGAAAGGGCCCAGGCCACCCTGGCGAGGAAGAATCTGGAGAAGGCCAGTGAATTCGAGGATATGCGGCAGATGTTCGCCGACCCGAAGGTGGAGGCGGTTTCGATTGCCACTCCCAACCACTGGCACGCGCTCTCGGCTATCTGGGCGATGAAGGCGGGCAAGGATGTCTACGGAGAAAAGCCCGCCTGCTACAACATCCATGAAGGCATGCGGATGGTCCAGGTGCAACGCGAAACCAAACGCATCATGCAGGTCGGATCGCAGCATCGGAGCTGGCCGTTCAAGATCAAGTCGATCGCCGCGCTCCAACAGGGCGTGATCGGCAAGCTCTACATGAGCAAGGCCCTCTGCTACAAGCTGCGTCCGTCGATCGGTCACACGCCCGATACCCCCACGCCTCCCGGCTTGAATTGGGATCTGTTCCTCGGTCCGGCGCCGATGCGGCCCTTCAACGAGAAGCGTTTCGCCTATTACTGGCACTGGTTCTGGGATACCGGCAACGGCGACATCGGGAACCAGGGCGTACACGAGACCGGCATCGCGCGCTGGGCGCTGGGCGACCCCGGGTGGCCGAAGTCGGTCATGGCCTTCGGCGGCAAATTCGGCATTGACGACGACACCGAAACACCCAACACGCTGACGGCCGGCTTCAGCTACGAAAACCAGCAACTCGTCATCGAGGTGCGCGGCAGAATGACCAATGGCGAAGGCGTTCGGCAGGCGCATGTGGTGACGGCCGGGCCGATGGGCGGCAGACGTGGGGCCCGCGGCGGAGCGGGCGGGCAGACGCCGGCCCAGGGCGCCGCTCCCGCGGTCGCGCCTCCAGCCGCCCCGGCGCCCACGCAGGTGGGAGCGGCGAGCAATCCTCTCAACATCGGGGTCGGTGACCTCTTCTACGGCAGCGACGGTTGGGCCGCCATGAGCGACCAGGGCTTCCAGGCGTACAAGGGCGATTCGAGCGAACTGATTATGGAAGAGCGTCCCGAGCGTGGCGGCGATTCCACCGGCCTCCACATGCAGAATTTTCTGGCGTGCGTGAAATCGCGTTCGGAGCAGGATCTTCACGATCCGATCGGCAACGCGGTGCCCAGCGCCGATCTCTGCCACCTTGCCAACATCAGCTACCGCGTGGGCCGCGGGCTGAGGATCGAGCCTGGCCCCACCCCGAAGTTCACCGGCGACCCCGAGGCTAGCAAAATGGTCACGCGTCCGGTTTATCGCAAGCCCTACGAGGTGTAGGCGGCCCGGCGAATCATGCGGTCGCGCACATAGCCGCCCGGTTCGGCAGCGCATCCAAACTCCGGCCGAGGCCCTACCGTAGGCTAATCCACGGATGCTGGGCGCGGCCCGTCCTACTTCGCCGCCGGCCGCGGCGTCGCGTCGCCCTCGGTCATCCCCATGGCCCACTTCACCGCTTCAATCCACATCTTCTGAATGTCTGGCAGATCCCAGACTTCATCGCGGTGGCCTAGCGAAGAAGAGAAGACGCGCCCTTTCCCGTAATTCCTCACCCACGTCACGGCGAAATCCTTGTCCGTCCGGTGCACCCGCGGATTGGTCAGATCCACCGACGTAGGATCCACGCTCATCAGCACCCGGACCTTGTCCCGCGAGTACGGCTCCTTGAGCTGATAGATCTCGTCGTAGAAGGGAAACTCCGCCGGGAAGTGCGCGGTGGCGGGAAAGTCGCGGTCCTCCACGCGGATCCGGCAGTGTACCTGGCCCCACGGATGCTCGTTGAAATAGCCGCCGATCAGGTCGCCATATTCTGGCCAGTTAAAGTAAGTGTCGGTGGCGCTGTGGGCGCCCAGGAAGCCCTTGCCGTCGTCGTGCACGAACGAAAGCAGGTCCTTCTTCTGCTCGTCGGTCAGCCCCAGGTCCCCGGTGGTGTAGAAGACGACTGCGTCGAAGTAATTCAGGTTCCTGGCATTGTTGGGCAACTTAGCCTTGGTGAGTAACTCCGCGTCGGTGCGGATGTAAGTATCCCACAGCCCGGTCTGCCGGCCCAGCTTTTCCAGCGTGGCGAGGCCGTGCGACACCGAATCGTGCTCGAAGCCCTTCACCTCGCCGATGGCCAGCAGCTTTTTCTTGGGCGGCTGGACCTGGGCCTGCACCTGTCCGGCAAGGCCGCAACAGGCCAACAGGGTCCCAAACAGACGCATGGTCTTCATGAACAGGATCATCGCACATCCCCGACGGGCAGCGGAAAGTCTTCGCGCTATTCGATGACCTTTTTCTTGCGGAACCAGTCGATCAGCAGGTCGCGCATCAGCCCGACCTCGTGGGGAAACTTCAGCCCCGTGGTCTGCAGATTCTCGCGCGTTTCCTGGTTCGCGGCGGTGTAGTCGCTGACCGCCAGGGTGTACTCGCGCTCCGGATCGATCTGGCGGTCGCCCACCACCACCTTCGGCAGGTCTTTGCCTTTGAATGTCCCCACCACCACGGTATTGTCGAACGGCATGATGTTCCAGATGTTGCGTTCCAGCAATTGCCCCTGGGGCACCAGGTCGCGCACGCCGCCCAGGTTCATCCAGGAAAAATCCGCGCCGGTCTCGTCGCGCAGCGCCTGCTCAATCAACTGCTTGGTCTCCACCTTGCTGAAGGCGCGCCTGGAAACCGCCAGCGGCCGGTCCACCCGCGCGGTTACTTCGCTCTCCCAGTGCTGCACCGCGCCCGCCACGTCCGCCGCCGGCGCGATCGCGGTGGAATCCACCGTGATGCGGGTCCACTTCCAGTCCACGGGAGCTTTCTTTTCGGTATCGACTTTCAAATCCAGGCGGCCGACCTCCTCGCCGTAGGCCTTGGCGCGCACCATGATGCGCCCGTCCACCACCAGGGGCTGCTCGATTCCGCGGTGGATATGTCCCGTCACCAGCACGGGAATCTCCGGCACGTTCTTCAGCACCGCCATTTCCTCGCCGTCGGTGATGTGGGCCAGGAGAACCACCAGGTCCGACTGGCTGCGCAGTTCCTGGGCATACTTGCGCACAGTTTCGATGAGCGGAATCTCGCGCCAGTCTTCCAGCAGTTTGGGGGTAGTGAGCGCCGGCAGAGTGTCGGTCATAGCCCCCAGGACGGCCACGCGCAGCCCGTTGACCTTCAGGATGATGTAAGGTTTGGGCGTAAACAGTTCGCCTTTGGAGTTCACCAGGTTGGCGGTCACCGTGGGAAAATTGGCAGCCTGGATGAACTTGCGCGCCTGCGGCCAGCCGTAATCGAATTCGTGATTTCCCAGCGTGGCGGCATCGAAGCCGAACAGGTTGGCGATCTGGTACACCGGGAGACCATGGAAAATGGTGGAAACCGGCGTGCCCTGCACCAGGTCCCCGGCGAACAGTACCAGGCAATCCGTGCAATGCTCGCGCTCGCGGCGGATGACCGCGGCCACGTAAGCGAACCCGCCGTGGCGATTTTCGAGCGGGGTGAGCCGCGCGTGCAGGTCGTTGGTGTGGATGATGGTCAGCGAGCGAACCTCTGCCGGAAGGCTCGCGCACATCGCGAGCGACAGAACCAGCGTTCGCCGCATCCAATGGGACATATGCTTCAATTGTACATTCCGGGCGCTTTGGGACGCCGGCGGCGCACCTGCCACAATATGAGAATGTCGCAACTACGTTTCCGGAGGGGATATCCGATTGCGGTGATTTTTTTGACCGGTTGGGCCGTATCGATGGCCCAGCGGGCGCCTTCTCCGGATGCCCTGCCGGTGGCGGAGAATCGCGGGGCGGCCGGACTCGACCGCTGGCTGCGCGCGCTCCAGACTCGCGCCAGCCTGATTATGGTGACCGCGCATCCCGACGATGAAGACGGCGGCGTCCTCACCTATGCCACGCGCCACGACGGGGCCCGCGCCATCCTGATGACGCTCAACCGCGGCGAGGGCGGGCAGAACGCCATGTCCTCCGATCTCTACGACGCGCTCGGATTGGTCCGCACCCAGGAACTGCTGGCCGCCGGCCGCTATTACGGCGTGGAGCAGTATTGGTCGCGCGTGATCGATTTCGGATTCTCCAAGACCCGCGAGGAGTCCCTCGAAAAGTGGGATCACGACCGCGTGCTCTCCGACGTGGTTCGCGTGATTCGCATGACGCGGCCGCTCGTGATCACCTCGGTTTTCGTGGGCGCGGCGTCGGACGGGCACGGCCAGCACCAGGTGGCCGGACAGATGGCCCAGGAAGCCTATCTGGCAGCCGGCGACCCGGCCCGGTTCCCGGAGCAGATCCGCGAAGGCCTGCGGCCGTGGACGCCGCTGAAGGTCTATGCGCACGTACCGTTCTTCGCCCTCACGAAGGAGGGCATGTACGACTACGCCATCGACAAATACGTGCCTCCGCGTTTTTTCGATTACGTGACCCGGACCATGTCGAGCGAGAAGCCCTCCACCACCGTGGCGATTCCCGAAGGCCGCTACGATCCCGCCGCCGGCCTGACTTATCTGCAAATCGGGCGCCAGGGGTTGGGGCAACAGAAGAGCCAGAACGATGGCGTGGCGATTCCCAATCCGGGGCCGCTGGCGAGCGAGTATCACTGCTACGGCGCGCGCATGCGGGCCGGCCAGCACGAGGGGTCGTTCTTCGACGGCATCGATACATCCGTCGCGGGCATCGGTTCGTTGACGCCCGATCCGCCCGATTATCTGAAGGCCGGCCTGGATGAGATGGCCCGTCTGGCGCGGCAGGCGGCGGCCGATTATCGCCCCGACCGGCCGCACGCCATCGCCCCCACGCTGGCAGCCGGCCTCACGGCCGCGCGCGCGCTGCTCGACAAGGTGCGGCAGAGCGGCCTTCCCGACCCCGGCAAGTCCGACGTGGCGTTTGAACTGGCCGCCAAGGAGGAGCAATTCGAGCGCGCGCTGGCCGAATCCCTGGGCCTGTCGCTGGAGGCTACCGTGACGCTGGAGAAGAATTCCGCGCCGCGCTCGATCTTCTCGGGGCCCGCGCAGACCTTCCAGATCGCCATTCCCGGCCAGTCGTTCTACGTGCAGGTGGAGTTGCTCAACCAGAGCGCCGAGCAGGTCGGGCTGGGCGCGGTGAAACTGGAGGCGCCCGATGGCAAAGCCTGGAAGATCGCAGGAACGGCGGAGGCCAAGCCGCAACTGGAAGCGGGCGAGTTGACCGAGGCGCGCTTTGCGGTAACCGTGCCGGCCGATGCCGCGCTCACCCGCCCGTACTTCACGCGGCCGGATGAGGAGCAGGCTTACTACGATCTGACCGACCCGCGCTACCGCAACCTGTCGCTCGCGCCGTATCCTCTATCGGCATCGGCCGAGTTCACCTATCGCGGCGCCACCGTGCACCTGGCGCAAGTCGTGCAGACGATGCAGCGCCTTCCTGCGATGGGCATCGTAGGCCAGCCGCTGCTGGTGGGCCCGGCCATCTCCGTCACGGTCAGCCCGGCTGCGGGCGCCGTGCCGGTGGGCGCCCAATCGTTCACTTTCTCCTGCACCGTGCACAGCAACGTGAAGGGAACCGCGGAGGGCCGCCTGCGCCTGGAGCTTCCGTCCGGATGGCGCTCGAATCCCGAGGTGGCGCCGTTTTCGATGTCGCGCGACGGCGAAGACCGCTCGGTTGCCTTCGAAGTCCAGCCTGGCGAAGTGCGGCCCGGCGACTTCCGTATCACCGCCGACGCCGAATACCAGGGCAAACATTACCAGGAGGGATACCACCTGGCCGGCTATCCGGGCTTGCGCCCGTACCCGTTCTACCGCCCGGCGATTTATAAAGCTGTGGGGGTGGATGTTAAGACTGCGCCGGGCTTGCGCCTGGGCTTCCTGCCGGGCACCGGCGATGCCGTGCCGCAGGCGCTCGAGAACCTGGGCCAGCAGGTGCGCACCCTGTCCGCCGGCGATATCACCGCGGGCGACCTTTCCGGCTACGACGCCATCATTCTGGGCGCCCGCGCCTACGCCGTGCGGCCTGAACTGAAGTCCGCCAACCACCGCCTGCTGGAGTACGTGAGAAACGGCGGCGTGCTCATTGTCCAGTACAATCTGCAGGATTTCGACCAGAACTACGGGCCTTACCCTTTCACTCTCGGCTCCAATCCGCAGAAAGTGGTGGACGAGAATTCCCCGGTGAAAATCCTGAAGCCGGAAAGTCCCGTCCTCACGTGGCCCAACCGGATTACCGCGGCGGATTTCTCGGGCTGGGTGGAAGAGCGCGGGCACGGCTTCCTGCAGAAATGGGACCCGCATTACGAGGCGCTGGTGGAAACCCACGATCCGGACCAGGACCCGCAGCTTGGCGGCCTGCTCCTGGCCCGCTATGGCAAAGGCGCCTATATTTACGACGCCTTCGCGCTTTACCGACAGTTGCCCTCCGGCGTGCCGGGGGCGTACCGGATTCTGGCGAACCTGGTGAGCCTGGGGAAGAATCCGGGGAGGTAAAGCACAAAATCTGTTTTCCAGCCCCGGCAATCAGAACATCAGTCGCAGGCCCACCTCAAATCCAGCCCGAGCTGGCGGTGCGAATGAGCGGCGTTGGGCGCTGGTAATGACCTGCTCCGAGGCCGGTGGGAAGCGCGTGTAATCGCGCCCCCGCACACCGCGGTTCGTTGACCGCCTTGATAGACTATCGGTTTCATGGAACAACGTACGCTCCCGCATACCGATCTGACGGTCTCCCGCGCCTGCTTCGGGACCATGACTTTGGGCAAGCCCTGCGACCTGGCCTACTCCGGGCGCCTGGTGGATGCCTGCCTCGACCACGGGATCAATTTCTTCGATACCGCCAACATGTACCAGGCCGGCGTGGCCGAATCCATGCTGGGCGAAATCTTGAAAGGCCGCCGCCACCGCGTGGTTCTGGCCAGCAAGGCGGCCTGCAAAATGGGGCCCGGCCCGGATGAAGGCGGCCTTTCGCGCGCGGCCCTCTCGAAGGCCCTCGACGACACCCTCAAGCGTCTCCAGACCGATTACCTGGATCTCTACTATTTGCACTTCCCGGATTGGTCCGTGCCCATCGAAGAGACCCTCGAAGCCATGGACCAGGCGATCCGCGCCGGCAAGGTGCGCCATCCCGCCAGCTCCAATTTCGCCGGCTGGCAGGTGGTCCAGATGCTGTGGATCTCAGCGGAGAAAGGCTATCGCCCGCCCTACATTTCGCAGCCCATGTACAACCTGCTGGCGCGCGGCATCGAGGCCGAGTACCTGCCCATGTGCAAGCGGTTCGGCGTCTCGACCATCGTCTACAACCCCCTGGCCGGTGGATTGCTCACCGGCAAGCAGCACATCGACCGCCCCCTCCCCGGCACCCGCTTCGACCGCAACCAGTTGTATCTCGACCGCTACTGGCACCCCGCTTATTTCGAGGCGGTGGATGAGTTGCGCGCGATCGGGGAGCGCGCCGGGCGCAACCTGGTGGATCTTTCGCTGAGCTGGCTGCTGCACCACACCGCCGCCGATTGCGTCATCCTGGGAGCCTCCAGGATGGAGCAACTGGAACAGAACCTGGCCGCGCTCGATGCCGGCCCGCTCCCGGAGGATGTCGTGAAAGCCTGCGACACCGTCTGGCGCAACCTCCGCGGCATCACCCCCAAGTACAACCGGTAGCGCCGATCGATTAATTCTCCGAGGGCCTCTCCACCTTGTCGATCACCAGGATTTTCACCGGGCCTCTGGTCGGTTCCACCTTCAGCCCAAGCTGTTCGCGCAGGGCTTCGATCGACGTCGGGCCGGCCGGTTCGGACGGCGCCGGCGTATCGGGCGAGGGCGCGCCATGGGTATCGGGAGCCCATTCCACTGTGTAGTCAAATGTGCCAGTGAGTCCCGTGCGATCGACGATCGTGCGGCCCAGGTCCATAGTGGAGAGCGTGTTTGCCACCGTGTCCATGGTCGCATCGCGGTAACCCACCAGCATCAGCAGGCCGGCCGATTTTCTAATCACCGCAAGCGAACCGCACCCGGGTGGAAAACCCACCAGGCCGGGTCCTGGCGACGGTCCCGGCTTGTCGCAGGGAGCACCGTCGGCATGGGGAATCAGCCGGGGTCCCAGTTTGCCGCGCTGGACCAGAGTAAGCGCCAACACCGGAATTTCGCGGGTTTCGTAATGCGCCGCCAGTTTGAAGCGGTCGGCCAGTAAAGACTGCACCATCAGGCGCATCTGGTCCTTGGTGGGATTGGCCATGGCCGACCGCGCATCAACGGTATAGCGGTCGGTGAATGCCCACTTCGGCAGATGGGCCCGCACCTCGCGCGTTTGTTCGTCGGTCGGCCAGATTTTATAGGCGAATTGCAGGTATGCCGTCAAGGCGAAATCCGCGTGGAACCGGCCTCCGGTGGGGCGATACAACTCCCCGGCGTTCAAAGGAAAGTCCGGAGGAGAGAACGCTCCCGTGCTCAGCTTGACCGAGGCAACCTCGAAAGCCATTTTGCCGCCCGCCTTCGTCTGCCAGTCCGCTCCATCTTGTGCCCGGATGGCGGGATCATTCAGCACCCCGATCACGACCGGCACAATCAGCGCGCCCATCCCGGCGATTCCCAGGGCGATCTTTTTCGCGGGGTTCAGCCCCACCACGCGCCGGTTTCTCATGATCGACTCGATGCGCCGCTTCAGATCCGATCCCGTCACTCCTGAAACGCACTCCAGAGGAGAGGACAGGTACAACTTGCAAACCGTCAGGATGCTCTCGGCATAGACACCCGGCTTGCAACCGCGCCGCAGCACTTCTTCATCGCAGGCCCGTTCCCGCTCGTCGATGAGGCGCGCCCCGATCCACCACGCGAGAGGATGGAACCAGAAGATCGCCTGCGCCGCCATGTGGATGGCCGCGGTGAGGTTGTCCTTGCGGCGGATATGGCAGGTCTCGTGCGCCAGAATGGCCTCCAGTTGGGCCGGGTCGAGCCGCTCCGCGATGCCTTCCGGCAGCAACAGAACGGGCCGCAGAATTCCGAAAACGCCCGGTTCGATGAGACCAGGCG
>JASHSS010000226.1 GCA_030038565.1 Bryobacteraceae bacterium | reverse complement strand
TCGGTCTCGCTGGTGAAGGCTTGGCTCGGGTCGGTCGCCACATCGGCCAGACGGTCATATTTCTCAGTGTAGGGCGCAAAGAATTCCCAGCGTACGCCGTAGTTCAGCGTGAGCGAAGCCAGCGCACGCCAATCGTCCATGGCGTACGCGTCGTACACGTTGTCGCGCAGGTAGCTCTTTTGGAGCGAGGAGTTCAGGGTGGTGGATTGGGGCAGGCCCAGCAGAAAATCGGCCAGAGCGGAGCCGGTGGTCGGGTCTTGCGCCGGATCCTCAGTGAAGAGACCAGTGAAGGTAAAGGCTCCGGTGCCGTTCGAGCCGGCCAGAAAGTTGCGCTGCACGCGCCGGTAATCGCCGCCAAAGCGCAGGTTGTGCTTGCCGTGAATCCAGCTCAAAACTTCTGACAGCGAGATCGTCTGCGCAGTGGAAAAGCTCGGCTGCTGATCAGAAAGGCCGTTGAATTCGCTCAACTGAATCGAGGGGACGCCGTAGTTGAGTGGGACATTGTTGGGAATGTCGATGCCGTCGGTGGCGGCGGGATTGTCGGAAGTATTGGTGAAAAAGTTGAGCGTGTGGCTGTCGCTGCGGTTCCAGCCGGAATTGAAGATGCTGGTGACGCGATGATAGCCAACCGTGTAACCGGCCTGCAGGGAGTAGGAGTTCGAAGCGCTCTTGCCGCCCAGCTCAGGGATGAAATTGACCAGGTCGGAGGCCGTGTGGGCCATATTGAAGTTGACATTGATGCTCTGGCGGAGGCCCTGATTCTGCGATCCGCCGCCGCGACGCCCTCCGCCTCCGCCCAATCCGCCGCGCCCGCCGGGCTGCGTGGCGTTGGCGCCCAGGCTACGCATGTAGCGCACGCCCCCGTTGGTGGAGTTCGATTGCGCGGTGGTGATGGCGTGATAGTTGTAGCTGTCGATGGTTTCTCCGTTGGGCAATGGCTGCGGGAATAAGGCCAATAGCGCAGCGGCTTGCGGCGAGATGGATTGTCCAGCCGGGCCCGTTGGCGGAATGACGTTGGACGCGCCGTTGTAACTGAATTGCTGACCGGTGACCGGGTTGAAGATGGGCGGCAACCCCGATGCAGAAAAATCGCCGTTCCGTTCCGCCAGAGTGGGCACGGTCTCGTTGAACTCAGAGGGCGTGGATTGGCGCGTGCCGGAGAGCGTGAAGAACACTGCATCCTTGCCGCTCGGCTTGGTGAGGCGCGGAATATACGGTGCGCTCATGAACGTGATTGTGAATTTATTCGACCCGTTGACCGGCTGCGCCTCCGGCAGGCCGGTCAAATCGAACGGCTGCGCATTGAAGTAGGAGGTGGTGTTGTTCCACGCGATGGCACCGTGAGGCTGGCCGGGATTAAAGCCGCGGAAATTGCCGCGTCCACCTCCACCGCCACCACCACCAAATCCGCCACCACCGCCGCGCCCGCCAAAGCCTCCGCCGCCGGGTTCGCCGCCGAAGCCGCCGCCTCCGCCGAACCCACCGCCTCCAAATGCCCCTCCGAACCCTGCACCGCCGCCAAATCCGCCAAAAAGTCCGCCCTGCCCGCCAAGGGCAGCCTGTGCGCCCTGCGCACCTTGTCCCGCCTGGCCTCCTGGACCGCCGGGACCGTTCGGACCGCCCGGAGGACCGAGACCCGCCATGTCCCGTGGATCACCCATTCCCGCATAGGCGCTCACCTGGCCGGCCTGCCCGGTGATGGCCACCGACTCGTCGCTGAAGTCGGCGTTGCCGGCAATCGACGGCAAAGCCGCGCCGCTTACACCGGCAGTCCCTGTTCCGGTATCCGTGTCGGCGGTAAGCGCGTTCATCAAGCTCACGTTTTCGGGTTCGTTGCCCGCTATCTGGCGCACGCCTTGCCCTTGCCCGCCCTGGCGTGCCGCCTCGCGCACCTGTTCCTGCTCCTGCTCGGCCTGGCGCGAGGCCAGAATCAGCTCAAAGTTCACCGCCTGGTCGTGGCTCGAGGCGTTCAGAACCGCTTCCTGCGAACCTTGCGCGAAGGCCGCGAACTGGGTGCGGATCACGTAGCGCCCGTTTTGCGGAATATTCATCGACCAGGAGCCGGTGATGTCAGTCGTAGTGGAGTAGCGCTTGCCGGTAAGGGTGTTTTGCGCGGTGACAGTCACGCCGGGCAGCGGAATGGTGCCGCTCTTGACCACCCCATGCAGCCGTCCGCCGGCGGCGGGTTGGGTTGCATTCGCCGAGCCCGCGGGCGTTTGGCCGGCCGGCTGCGGCGCCGCGTTCTGGCCTGCAGGTGGCTGGCTGGCCGGAGCCTGCGCCGACGGTGACGGTGATTCCGAGGCTGGCGGCGAATTCGCCGGCGCTGGCGCTGGTTGAGGGAGACTTGGACTGGCTGGAGCGTTCTGAGGAGCGGGAGGAGGCGCGGCCGGCGCAGGACTTTGGCCGAAGGCCGTAAAACACATGGCCATAACCATCCCCGTCGCACCTGCACGCCACCAAGCTGCCCGCCGCATTTGCGCTAGCCAACCTCGCCTGTCCGTATTGAGTCTGACGGCCCCGGGATTGTCAAGGTTTACGACTGCGGCTTATGCGGGCGCGACTGAGCCGGGAAGCGATTCCAAGAAAACCGGCAAACTTTCTGCTTGCAATCTCGATTGCGGCATGTTAACTCTTATG
>JASHSS010000225.1 GCA_030038565.1 Bryobacteraceae bacterium | reverse complement strand
TTCCTGCGCCAGGGATTGCGGCTGGCGCTGATCGGCGTGGCCTGCGGGCTGGCCGCCGCGGTGGGCCTGATGCGGTTCATGACGAAACTGCTGTTCGCGGTGAAGCCCGTCGATCCGCCGACGTATGGCGCGGTGGCCGCCTGTTTGATCGCCGCCGCCCTGGCAGCGAGTTACTTGCCGGCGTTGCGCTCGACCGCCATCGACCCGGTGGACGCCCTGCGGGCGGAATAGCGGGCGGGCGCAGGCGGCCAGCGGTTCAGGGGCCGTCCTGGAAAATGACCGCGCCAGAAACGCTGGGCGGGTTGGTGGGACAGGCCTTCAGCCTGTCTGGCAGGCTGAAGGCCTGCCCCACCTTTTTGGTTCAGGACATCCAAGCAGACGCGGAGGTTCTTCAAGCCTCTCTGGCAGGCCGAAGGCCCCACCTAGGCGGTCCCGCCGCGGAGGAAGGAAGCGGCGCTGGGTGGAGCGGCGGTGGCCAGGCGCGGCGTATCCAGGGCTTCGGGAACCGAGTCGCCTTCGCCGGGGGCCAGGAACAGGTTGGCATCGATGCCGTGCTGGCGGGTATACAGATCGTAGTAGCGGCCGTGCAGATCGTACAGCGATTGGTGCGTGCCGCGCTCCACGATGCGCCCTTCTTCGATCACCAGGATCTGGTCGGCGCGGCGAATGGTGGAAAGGCGGTGTGCAATCACGAACGTGGTGCGGCCCTTCATCAGGTAGGCCAGCCCTTCCTGAATGGCCGCCTCGGATTCGGAATCCAGGCTGGAAGTGGCCTCATCCAGGATCAGAATTCGCGGGTCGGCCAGGATGGCGCGGGCGATGGACACGCGCTGGCGCTGGCCGCCGGATAATTTCACGCCGCGTTCTCCCACGATGGTGTCGTACTTCTTGTCGAAGCGCTCGGCGAACTCGTCCACGCGGGCGATCCGGCAGGCGTTCAGAACTTCCGCTTCGGTGGCTCCCGGACGCGCGAAGGCGATGTTCTCGCGGATCGTGCCATCGAACAAAAAAGTATCCTGCAACACCACGCCAAGCTGCGTGCGATAGGTATCCAGGCGCACGGTCGAAAGGTCCACGCCATCGAGGCGGACCACCCCGGCGGTGGGTTGGTGGAACGCCGCCACCAGGCTGATGATGGTCGATTTGCCGGCGCCGGAGGGTCCCACCAGCGCGGTCACCATGCCGGGCTGCGCCTGGAAGCTGATATCGAACAGCACCGGATGGCCGGCATCGTAGGCGAAATCCACGTGCTCGAAGGTCACCAAGCCATCGATATTGTTCACCATGGCCGTGCGGTGCGGATCCTGATCCTCGGGGTTTTCGTGCAGCACTTCCTGGGTGCGGTCCAGGCCGGCCAGCGCTTCGGTGACTTGCGTGCCGATCCCCACCACCTGGAACATGGGCGCCACCAGGAAAGCCAATACCGCGGTGAAGCTGAAGAAATCGCCCAGCGTCATGGTGTGGGCGAAGATCTGCCGCGCGCCGACGTACATCACCGATGCGCCCACCACTCCCATCAGCGTGGTGGCGGAGAGGCTCATCAGCGAGATGGCCGTGAGCGAGCTGATCACGTTATCGAGCAGGCGTTGGACGCCGCCTGCGAAAACCTGCGCTTCGGACGCCTCGGCGTGATATCCCTTCACCACGCGCACGCCGGCCAGCGATTCGGTGAGCCGCCCCTGCACCTCGGCGTTGATTTTGCCGCGCTCGCGGAAGATCGGGCGGATGCGGCCAAAGGCCTTGCTCAGGGACAGTGCGAAGGCGCCGATAAACAGCAGCGCCAGGCAGGTGAGCAGCGGGTTGATCCACAGCAGATAGCCGAGCGCGATGAACGCGGTGATGATGCCGCCCAAAAAATCCACCAGGCCGGTGCCGATCAGGTTGCGCACGCCTTCCACGTCGCTCATGATGCGCGACACCAGCGCGCCGGTCTTGTTGGCGTCGTAATAAGCCACCGGCAGGCGGCCGATGTGCTCCTGCACCTTGCGCCGCAATTCGGCGATCAGGCGTTGGGCTTCCTTGGAGAGCAGTTGGGTGAGGGCGAACGATGTGCCGCCCTGGACCAGCGTGGCGGCGAACACCGTCCCCACCAGCGGCACCAGCAGGGCTTCGCGGTGTTTGGCGATGACGGTATCGAGCAGGAACTTGGTCGAAACCGGCAGCACCATGCCGCATACGCGGTTGACCACCATGAGCGCGAAACCCAACCCCAGCAGTGCCCGGCGCGGGCGAACCAGTTCCCTCAGCAGCGGCCAGGCGCTGCGCAGATGATCGGAGGTCTTACCCTTTGGATGCTCCACCCCCCGGAAACGACCGTGACCACCGTGACCACCGTGACCATGTGGACCCATATTTTACAGGGTACACCGCACCGCCGGATGAAATCACCCTGGCTGTTAGACTGGGTTTGATGAGCGATCCACTGGCATACCTACACGACCAGATCGAAAGCTGGAAGAGCGAAGGCACTTACCAGCGCCTGCGCATCCTGGAATCGGAAAGCGCCGCCGAATCGCGTTTCGACGGCCGGCAGGTGATCAACCTGGCCTCCAACAATTACCTCGGCTTGACGACCCATCCGAAACTGCGCGAGGCCGCAGAGGAGGCGGTCCGGCGATACGGCGTGGGATCGGGCGCCGTGCGCACCATTTCGGGCACCATGCGGCTGCACATGCAACTGGAGGAGCGCATCGCGGCCTTCAAGCAGGTGGAGGCGTGCGTGGTGTTTCAATCCGGCTTCGCGGCCAACGCGGGCACGGTTTCGGCGATTCTGACGCCCGACGACCACATTGTTTCCGACGAGTTGAACCACGCCAGCATCATCGACGGCTGTCGCCTTTCGCGCGCCAAAATCCACGTGTTTCCGCACAAAGATGTGGCCGCGGCGGAACGGCTGCTGGCCGAACTGGATGCCGCGCCGGGCCGCAAGCTGCTGATCTCCGACGGCGTATTTTCGATGGATGGCGATATCGGCCCGCTGCCCGGACTGGCGGAAGCCGCCGCGCGCCACGGCGCCATCATGATGGTGGACGATGCGCATGCCTCCGGCGTGCTGGGGCGCAACGGCCGGGGCACGGTGGATCATTTCGGGCTTCACGGACGCGTCCACGTGCAGGTGGGCACGCTGTCGAAGGCCATCGGCGTACTGGGCGGGTATGTGTGCGGCAGCCGCGACCTGATCGAATTTCTGTATCACCGCGCGCGGCCGTTCCTGTTTTCCACCTCGCATCCGCCGGCTGTGGCGGCAGCCTGCCTGGCGGCATTCGATGTGCTGGAACAGGAGCCCGAGCGCATCGAAGCGCTGTGGGCGAACACCCGCTACTTCAAACAAGGACTGACTTCGGCGGGGTTTAACACGGGAATCAGCGAGACGCCTATCACTCCGGTGATCGTGGGCGAGGCCGCGCTGGCGCACCAGCTTTCGCGCGAACTGTTCGGCGAAGGCGTGCTGGCCACCGGCATCGGCTTCCCCACGGTGCCCAAGGGCAAGGCGCGCGTGCGCACGATAGTGACGGCCACGCATACACGGCCGGAGCTGGACCGCGCGCTGGCAGTGTTCGAGCGCGTGGGGAAACGGCTGGGGATTCTGGGTGGGTAATGGTCGGTTATTTCCTGATGTAGGGCGATTATTTCTTTTTGTATAGATCCATTCGTTTTACGGCGCTTTTCGCGCCCGGACATTGGGAACCGGTTCCGTACTCCCCTCAACGGGGAGCGCTCCCCGCAGGGAACGTGCCTCTAAGGGCAGGTGGTAACGCCCCTCGGCGGGTCATATAGGAAGCGTTGCATGCCTGTGCTCCGGATTTGCTTTAGCCCCCTAGGTTGGGCTCCGGCAGGCAATTCCGCGAGGACTGCTTCCACCAGAAGCAGTTCCATCTTCAATCTCACGCTAGCACGGGGGGTGCGCGGTTCCAGACATGGCTGTCCGCAAATGGTTGAGCGGATTGAGAAGAATTGCGGCGGAATTTGTGACCCGGCTGGACGGCCTCGCGCGAACTAACCGAGCCCCTGCAGAATCCGCCGCACATCCTCGGCCCGCGACGAATTGGGGTTGAGCGTCAGGAATTGCTCGTAATGCTGCTTGGCTTCGGCGCGGCGGCCCAGCTTCAGGAACAGGTCGGCGATGTTGAGGTGCGCCTCTTTGCGGTGCGGATCGATGGCCAGGGTTTTCTGCAGGTACGTCAAGGAGTCGTCATACCGGCCCATCTGGTAGTAAATGAATCCCAGGTTGTTCAACAGCAGGGCGTCGCCGGGTTTCAGCGCCACCGCCTCTCGGCACTTCTCGACCGCTTCGTCATACTTCTTCTCGCGGTAGAACTGCTGCCCCTGGCGATCCAGGTCGTAGGCGCGGGCGGCGACCGAGCGCGGCGGGCCGGAAGAGCGCGACACCTGCGCCAGCTTTTGGCTTTCCGCCTGGATGCTCTGCTGCAGGCGCAAGAGTTCTTCCTGCCGCGCGGCGATCTGCTTTTCCAGGCTGGCCAACTGCTCGGTCAGCTTGAGCGATTGCGAATCCATCTGCCGCGTGGTGGAGGTCAGCGGCTGGGGCTGCAATTCGAAGAGGAACTCACCGCCTTCGCTGCCCACCAGGTTGCCCACGGCGGGCGTCTGTTTGGCGAAGTTGGCCACGATGGGGCTGACGTAGGCGCCCAGTTCGGAGGCCGTGATCACCCCGTTGCCGTCCAGATCGGCCTGCCCCTCCAGGCCCTGCAAGAGCGCCCAGGTGAACACGGAATGGCCGCCCGGGCCGTCATCGGCCACGGTCTGATCGGCGCCGCCGGCAGTGAGGATCTGGCGCGCGGTGCGCCGCGTTACCTCTTCCAGGTACGACCGGTCCTTCGAGAATTCGCCCTGCCCGCGGGACATCGCCAGGCCGCTGTAACAGGAGTCCATCACGAAATAGATGTGCTTGGCGGCGATCCAATCGGCGGCCTCGCGCAGCTCACTCATGCTGATGGCGGTGGAATAGTAGTTCTCCATATCCGCATCGGCGGGCACGATGAAACCGATCTGCCGGCCGTCTTCCAGCGTGCGGGTGGCCCCGTGGCCGGCGAAGAAAAAGAAGACCCGGTCCTCGCGCTGGACCTTTTTGCTGTCGGAGAGCTCGTCGCCCAGCACCTGCATGATGCGCTGGCGGGTGGCGTCGCCATCCAGCAGTTTGCGCACGTGGTCGCGCTGGAACCCGAAGCGGTTCTCCAGAACTTCGCCGATGGCATTGGCATCGTTCACCGCGTAGCGCAGTTTGGGCCAGTGCTGGTAGTCGTTCACCCCGATGATGACGGCCCAGCTTTCCCGGTACAATTTACGCGGCGCATCGGAGACGGGCGAGATTTCCGCCGGCTTGGAACGCTCCGTAATCAGCGGCGCTCCGCCCTTCACGAACTGGCCCTTCTGGTATTCCAGAAAAGTGTAGTCCTGGCGCTCGAGCTCTTCAATGATGGGAGAAAGCGCCAGCACGCTCTGCTGGTGGATGTCGTGCAGCACCAGGATCCCTTTGTGCTGCTGGTTGATCTGGTGCAGGGCCCGCATGGCGATGGATTCCGGAATCGGGTCGGCCCAGTCCCGCGCGTCGATATTCCACATCACCGAGTGCATGTTTTCAGCGGCGATCCGGTCGAGGATCTCCTTGTTGCGGGCCCCGTAGGGAGCCCGGAACAGCTCCGTTTTGTGCCCCGAAATGGTTTCCAGGATGGCGTTGGTCTGGTCGATTTCGGCATTCCGCTGGGCTTCGGGAAGCTTGGTGAGATTGGCGTGCGAATAGCTGTGATTGCCCAGGGTGTGTCCGGCTTCCGAGACCTTCCGGGAGATTTCCGCCCGCTTATAGAGGGTCACCTCGCCCGCGTCGTTGGTTTTCCCCAGCACGTATCCGACTTCGAAAAAGGTCCCCTTCAGGCCGTACTTTTCGAGGACCGCCAGCACCTGCTCGGTGTACTTGGGGTGCGGCCCATCGTCGAAGGTGAGGGCTACGGACTTGGCCGGAAACTCGGTTCCCCAGATCTCCTTGCCCGGTCCGCCGCGCTCGCCGGCCGGCGGGGGCGTGATAGAGAGGTCGCCGAATTCGCTGAGAATCCGGTCGCGGGAGAACAGCTTGCGGAGATCCGCCACGTAGGAGTCCCACTTCTCGCGCTTTCCCGTGCCTCCGCGCGTCGCGAACTGAGAGAAGATGCGGGTGACTTCCTCGCGGTACGCCAGTTGGATGGATTCCAGGTTATCGACCAGCGCGCGCAGGCCTTTGGGCGCGGCCGGCGCCTGGGCCAGATCGTTGGCCAGGTCCAGGAAGGCGAGTTTGTCGGCATCGTGCAGCGAGGCGTTATCGCTCAGATAATGAACCAGTTGCTGCACGCGGGCGGCATGATGGGAAGGTTCCGCGAGGAGCCGCGAGATCTCCTCCAGGGCGCGCCGCTTGTGCCAGAAAAGGGCTTCGCCGGCCGCCGTACACCGGGCACGGGTCGCATCGTCCAGGTCATCCACGCCCTCCATCAGGACGATGATTTTGCGATAGTCGTTGACGACGCCTGCCAGCGCCGTTTCGACGCCCCGATCCTGGCGAGGGGACCGCAGAAAGTACAGGAGCACCGCAGCCGCCACCACCGCGGACGCCGCTAAGACCAACCTCTTCGGATGCATGGGAGCACCAACCAACCAATACTACCAACTCCGACGCAGGCGGGCGCCCAAAGGCGTACAGGAATCGGTGGACCTGCGGTCCGGCTGGGCAGGCTGAAGACCCCACCCTGCTGCCAGCGCCGACAGGCCTACTGCCCGCGCCGTCCGCCGGCCGAGGCCGTTACCCGACCCGGCATATCCGCCAGAATGTAGCTCATCACCGCCAGCGCGGCCATGTTCTTACGGAAGTCTTCGGGATCCACTTTGTCCAGCGTGTCGGCCTCGGTATGGTGCCAATCGAAGTAATGGGTTCCCACGGTGCGCTCGGAGAAACCCGGCACGCCGTCGCGCACCAGCGGCTCAATGTCGGAACCGCCTCCGCCGGGGCTCACCTGGGTGGCGCCCACGCGCTCCAGCAGTTTGCCCGCTTCAGCCAGCAGTTCGAGGGATTTCCGGTCCACGCCCGCGCCGAACCCCACCGGCGCCTCGGCTCCGCCATCCATCTCGATGGCGGCCACGTGGTTGCGGATCTGGTCGCCCACGAACTGGCGGTAGGCCTCGCCGCCGCGACCGCCGTTCTCCTCATTCACCCAGAAGGCCACCCGCAGAGTGCGGCGCGGCTGCAGGCCCAGTTTCTTCATCAGGGCCACAGCCTGGAGGCAGGCCATGATGGAAGCGCCATCGTCCTGCGCACCCTGCCCCACATCCCAGGAATCCAGGTGCCCGCCCATCACCACGATCTCCTCGGGATGCTCGCGGCCGGGGATCTCGCCGATCACGTCGCCCGAATCGGCATCCGGCTCCATGTGGGCGTTCATTTCCAGGTGCACGGTGACGGGGACGCCGCTGTCGGCCAGGCGCGCCAGCAGCATGGCGTCCTCGGGGGAAAGGGCGGCCGCGGGAATCCGGGGCTGGCTCTCGTCGTAGTTCATTTCGCCGGTGTGCGGGATCTGCATGGCCAGGGGCGTGGCCGAGCGCACCAGCGCCGCCACCGCGCCGTAAGCGGCCGCCCGCGAGGGCCCCGTAGCGCGGTACACGCGGGTGGGCCCGTAGCCGCGATACTCCTGGTTGTAAACTACGATTTTGCCCTGGATCTTTTCGCGCCCCAAGCGGGCCAGATCGTCGAAACCGGACACCGCCACCACCCCGGCGGTGATGCCTCCCGGTGGCGTGCCGACGCTCATGCCCAGACCCAGCATGTGGAGCGGCTTATCGACGGGCGCCAGCAGGCGCGCCGATTCCGCCCCGCGCACCCAGTGCGGCACCTTCACCGGGATCACCCGAACGTTGCTGAGGCCCGCCGCATTCATCTGCTCCACCGACCAGGCGATGGCCTTGGCGAGCGCGGGCGAACCGCTCAGCCGGTTGCCGATGCGGTCGCACAGGTAGGAGAGGCGTTGGTAGCCTTCGCGATCGGCCAGCGCCGCGTCGATGAGGCGCTCGGCCACCGGGCGATACTGTTCCGCCAGGTTGGGCGCATCGGCCGCGCGGGCCGCTCCCGCAATCAGCCACAGGGCCAGGACTGATAAGACCGTTCGAAGCATTAAAGGCATCATCGCACGAACGGCACGTAGGCCGGAACGCGCCGGCGGTAATCGCGAAAGGCCTCGCCAAAGCGCGATTCCAGCAGCCGGTCCTCGGTGTGGACGCGGATTTCGGTCCCGGCCACAAAGACCGCCAGCGACACCAGCGCCCAGGGCCAGGGTGTGAGCAGGAGGAGCGTGCACAGAAGCATGGCCAGCAGCGACGCGTAGATGGGATGGCGAACCACCGCGTAGGGCCCGGTGCGGACCAGTTCATGATCCTCGTACAGGCCGGCCTGGATGCGGAACTGCCTGCCCAGGTGAGTGACCGCCGTCCAGGCCAGAACCACGCCGATGGGCGCGCAAATCAGCGAGGCGATGAGCCGGGCCAATCCCACGGGCGCATTGTCCGGCAGGCGGATGTTGAGCGCCATGGCGATGGCCGCGCATTCCAGGAGAAGACCCACCCGCGTGGGTCCAGCCACCGTGATGGAGGGGCGCCTCTGGCGGTGCGGCGCGCGCAGGATAAACGGATACGCCCAAGCCGCCCACCAGACCAGCAACCCGATCCATCGGAAGAGAGGCATTTGGGTAGTGTATAGCACGCCGCCCAACGGCGACTGCAACGTGGCATGAGGGAATCCAGTTGGGATGGCGCTTTCCGGCGTGGAGGGGCAGCCAATGTTCAGGAACCTGGCCGCAATGGCGGGAATAACGGCGACGATTGCCATTGGGACGCCGCCCTCGGCGCGCGGGGCCACCATCGATACGTTCGACTTTGCGGAGAGCAACTGGAGCGGGTATGAGATCGGAGCCGGGGTCGGGTGCAAACGACCTTAGGTCGCAGGGCACGCGCGGAAGGATTGCCAGTCAATCGCCTGCTGGAATTGCTCGTCGGGCGGGAAGATGGCTTTGAAGGTGAAGGCGAATTCGGTCGGGCCGTGCGTTTCCAGGTACGCCAGGTGCTGGTTGGCCTCATCGATCCCGGGAAGGTGACCCGCCGGCACCCACCACAACGCCAGGTACACGCCGGCGAATTTCTCGAACCACTGGTGGCGCTGCTTCAGCAATTCCATGTGCCGGCCCCCGTAGACATACTGCCTGAGCGCCTCGATGGTTTCCCACACTGACATGTTCACCAGAATCCGGTCGTCTTCGTAGGGGCGCAGATAAGTCGCGTTTCCCTCGGACGTTTTGAGCCGCCAGACGAAGCCGGGGGTGACGTCCGCCAAGGCGTTGATCTCGTCCAGGCGGTTCATGAAGGCCGCCATGAGCGGGTCCTCCGGCGGCGCCTTTACCCGGCCGATGTTGACTTGCGCTAGGTGGTATTGGGGCATACCAGTCCTCCAATCTACACCTCGTCCGGCCAAGATGGCGGATCAGAGCCCCCAGGCGCGCTCACGCAGATGCGTAAAGTTGATTACACTCACGTTGTCGTGGGCTAGCCGGTGGTACAGTTCGAGGTCGTCAGTCAATACGTAACAGTCGTGGGCACGCGCCACGGTCCCAATGGCCGCATC
>JASHSS010000224.1 GCA_030038565.1 Bryobacteraceae bacterium | reverse complement strand
GCTCGCCGGGTCGTATACCACGGTGGAAAAATAGCGTTCCGGCGGCGGGCCGCCCGTCGGGCTGAGCGGAATCCAGGTGGGCGTTCCGTTCGCGCCGTTGGCATTGCTCAGAACGATCACTTGGTTGGACGGGCCGTAGTAGGTGACCATGCGGGAGTTGGTGGGGTCGTATACCGCACTTGCATAGTCAGCCGGGGGAGTGCCGTTGGTGGCCACCGGAGTCCACGCAGGCGTCGCGCCCAGGGAAAGACGCCATACCCCGCTTCTGCCGGATGAAGGTTCGAAGACCATCATCTGGTTCAGGGACGTGTCCAGGACCGCGGGGACCCCTTCCCCGCCCGTGGGCGGCGTCCCTGTGGGTATAAGCTGAGTCCACGTCTGCGCGCCGGCGGGGAGGCATATTGCCAACCGTAGCGCCAGACAAAACCACAACGCACGGCGGCCGGGCCCGCCCTTGCCAGGATCTGTGAAACCCATGTGCTTTCCCCTCCTTCGAACCAGCAGGTCGCTTGATCCTCACTGGTACAACCCCTGGAACTCCACGCTGCCGATGAATCCCTGGTTGGGCGTCCCCGGCCCCAGGATCTGAATCCTCGCGGGGTACGCCTCGGCGCCCTGGAACAGGATCCCCGCGCCTCCGATGTTTGCCACCGCCACCCAGAACTGGTACCCCGTGGTGTCCAGGTCGCGGTCCAGAATCGTGTAGTACAGCATCGTGATGTATAGCGTATTGGTGTGGTCCCCCGCGCACGGAATCGTGTAGGATTGGGCGCACGAGTGGTTGGCAAACGTCCCGGTGCTCTGGAACTCGTTGTTCGCCACGGTATAGGGGGTCGGGCCGCTCGCATCCGAATACCCGATCAGCGTCTGGAAGCACTGCACCAGGCCCGTCGCAATGCAGGCATTGTCCCCCGATCCGGGCGCGCGGCCCAGCAGGTTCTCGTACAGCATCGTCGCCGAGTAGCCGGAAACGCCGCCCATCAGCGCGCTGAACAACTGCGGGATGGTCTGGGCGCCTGAACGAATTTTGCCCACCGCCGTGATGAAGTTGGCGTAGCCCGGGACTGCCCCGGTGGCCGCCTGGTAGGTCGCCACCACCGCGAAGTCGCTATTGAAGGCCTCCGGACTGGTCAGGAAGTCGTCGGCCATCTGCCCCAGTCCGGCCCCGCCCACGCCGGTCCAGAAGGTGAAGCCGCCCGAATCCGGATCGCGCCCCAGCATGGATTCATACAGCGCCCGAACCTGTCGCGTGGTGATTGGCTCGGCCGTATCGCCCGCTTCGGTCACCGTGAACATCTGGCTGCCGCCGTTGGAATTGGTGATCGTCAGAGTGGCCGACTGCGGCGTGGAGTGCGCGTTCGAGAGCGCCGTATAGGCGAAGCTGTTCCCGTTAAAGGTGGCGCTCAGCCAGGAAGCCGAAGAGGTCGCCGTGTAGCTACCGCTGCAACCGGCGCCGGTGGCCGGCGTAATCCCCACCGTCACCGGAACCTCCGGCAGCACGCCGCCCGTGGATGTCCCCGCGCTGGTCAGCGAGGCCGTGTTGCCGCTGTTCAACTCGAACTGGCAGCCGGAAGGCGTGCCGGGGATGAAAAACCACGTGGCGGAAGGAGTCGAGCCGGAAGAGTTCACGGCGTATACCTGCCAGTAATAGATGGTTCCCGCGGTCAGCGCCGCCGGCGGAGAATAGTTCAGCAGGACGGTGTTGACGCTGGTCGTCGGCGGCGGATTGGTCGTGCCGAAGTGCACCGTGTAGGAGGTCGCGTTGGCTACCGGCGACCAGTTCAAAGTCACGGAGGTAGCCAGGCCGGTGGCTCCATTGGCTGGCGATACCAGCGTCGGCCCGGATGGCGGCGGTGGGTTCACCAAGGTGCCGGGAGATTGCGCCGCCGACGTCTGGCCGCCGAAGGTCAGCGTGGCCGCGGTCGAGAGCGTCCCCCCGACGGGCGCGTTCGGAGACACAACGCCGGTCACCTCGAAGCTGGTCTGGCCATTGGGTGCCACCGCCGAGGAATCGCTGCAGACGAGCGTGTTGCCAGCACGGGTGCAGTTCCAGCTAGGGTCACTTGTACCTGGGACCGGAGCGGTAACGCCGGTTAGATTGGGATCCAGCGGGATGGTAACAGTCAGGGGGTCGCCGGCCAGTTTGGCGCCAGCGACTGGATTGTTATTCAGGCTGGCGGTGTAGGTGATCGTCTGCCCCGCCGGCACACTGGAGGGGGACTGGAAGTTGAGGGTGATGGAGGCGCCGGGCGAGACCGACAGGTTCTGGAAGGCCGATGCCCCGGTGGTTGCGCTGGAACTCACCAGCACCGAGTCGCTCATGGGCCCATCGGCGGTCAGCGTATAAGTAGGCGGTTGGCTCGCATCTATCACCGGATAAGACAAGTTGATCGTGCTGCCACCGGTCACCGAACACGTTCCGCCGCTATCCGACGCACAGCCGGCGATGGCCCAGGAAGGGGGCAACGAGTTGCCCACTACGACGTTGGTGGGGTTCGGTAAAGAGGCATCGGTGACCAGCGTTTGGGTGAATTGCACCGTGCCTCCCACCGTGAGCGCGCCGCCACTGGGACCGGCTGCCGTGGCGGGCTGCGGCTGGGTAGAAACGGTCGAGGGTCTGAATTCGGACTTCGCCGCGCTTTGCTGGCTCCCGCCCGAGCTCTGGACCAGCAAGTTGAAAGTCAGGTGGTCGGTGGAGGAAATATTGTTGGCGGTCACTTCCAGGGCCGGCACGCCCGAATCGTTCAACACAATCACCACGTTGTACAATTCATCCGATGTGACAACCTGGCCCTTGGGGCCGATGGCCACGCCGCCGGGGAAAATTGGCGCTGTATTGGACCCATTCCCTGCCAGGGTTGAGATGATGCCGGCCACAACCTTGCGGATGTCGTTGTAGCCCCGGTCCGCGATGTAGAGGTTCCCGGACCCGTCCAATGCCACGTCCGAGGGGTACCTCAAACTGGCGTTGGTGGCCAGGATCCCGTTCTCGATCGTACCGCTGTCCATGCCGTTTCCGGCCACCGTCGAGATGTTGTTTGTCGCCGCCGCCACCTCGCGGATTCGGGCATTGAAGGTGTCTGCGATGTAGACGTTGCCGGAGGCGTCCAGCGCCACGCTGGAAGGCTGGTTGAGTACGGCGTTGGTGGCCGGTCCCCCGTCGCCGAGGTTACCTTGACACGGTACGAACCCGCACTGCGTGCCGTTCCCCGCGAATGTCGCGATGATGCCTGCCGAAACTTTGCGGATCACGCTGTTTTCGGTGTCCGCGATAAACAGGTTGCCCGAGCCATCCACCTTCACGCCGAAAGGTGCGGAGAGTTGAGCATTGATAGCTGGCTTCCCGTCACCGGAATAGCCGGCGGTACCATTCCCGGCGACGGTCATGATAATGCCGGCCGCCGTCACTTCGCGGATCACGTTGTTGCCGGTATCGGCAAAGTAGAGGTTGCCGGAGCCATCCAACGTCACTCCGGAAGGATCGCTGATTTCAGCGTTGATGGCCAATTCCCCGTCACCCGAGTAACCCTGCGTGCCACTCCCGACAACCGTGGTGATGACACCGGTCGCCGCCGTCACTTTGCGGATGACGTTGTTGCCGGTATCCGCGATGAGGATGTTGCCGGAACTGTCTACCGTCAGGCCTGGATACAAGCGACCGTTGAGGTCGAGTTGAGCTTCGGTGGCTGGCCCGTTGTCGCCGGAGTAACTTTGCGTGCCACTCGTGCCACTCCCGGCCACCGTCGTGATGATGCGGCTCGATGCCACCACCTCACGGATGCGGTAGTTTCCGGTATCCGCGATGTAGACATTTCCGGAACTATCCACCGCCACGCCTTCAGGGCCGTCGAGTCCGGCGTTGGTGGCTAGCCCCCCGTCGCCCAAGGGGAGGATGGTGCCGTTCCCGGCCACCGTGGTGATGATACCGGTCGCCGCAGCCACCTCGCGGATGAGGAGGTTGACGGTGTCCGCGATGAAGATGTTGCCGGAACTGTCTACCGCCACGCCCGCGGGATAGCTGAGTTGAGCGCTTGTGGCCGCTCCCCCGTCGCCCAAAGGTTGACATGGTAATTCAGGGTAGCCTGGCAGGCATGATGAGCCGTTTCCGGCGACCGTCGTGATGATGCCGGTCGCTGCAGCCACTTCGCGGACCACTCCGTTGCCCGTGTCCGCGATAAAGAGGTCTCCGGAGCCATCCACCGCTATGCCTTGGGGAGAGTAGAATTCAGCATTGATGGCCGGTCCCTTGTCACCGGAGTAACCGGCGCTGCCACTCCCGGCCACCGTGGTGATAATGCCGGTCCCCGCCGCTACCTTGCGGATCCGATCGTTTAGTGAGTCCGATATATAGAGGTTGCCCGAGCCGTCTACCGCCACGCCGTAAGGGTTGTTGAGTTCAGCGTTCATGGCGCTGCTTCCGTCGCCAAAGTAGCCCTGCACGCCGTTCCCGGCCACTGTGGTGATGGTTCCGGCCGCGGTCACTTTGCGGATCCTGTTGTTACCGACGTCGGCTATGTAGAGATTCCCCGTAGAGTCCACAGCGACGCCGACGGGGCCGTTCAATCGGGCGCTGGTGGCCTGGCCGTCGTCGCCTGAATAACCAGGGACGACCGAGGTGCCCGCCACGCGCGTAAGCACTCCTGCCGTGTCTACCCTGAACACGCAGTTGCCGGCAGCAAAGTACAGGTTTCCAGTCGCATCCACCGCTACCGAGTACACCTCCCCGAATGATGCACTCACGGCCGGGATCTGGTTCTGCGGCAGACCCCCTCCCGCCACCGTCCCGATCAGGTAAGCCTGCGCCTGGCCTATTGTCGGCGCTGCCCCCACCATCAGGGCCACCCAAAGCGCCGGCGCCCGTACGATCTTCCGAACCATGTCGCGCCAATCCCCTCCGGCCCTCCAGCGGCTGGAGGGCCTGCTACTGGTACAGCCCCTGGAACTCCGCGCTGCCGATGAACCCCTGGTTGGGCGTCCCCGGCCCCAGAATCTGGATCCTCGTGGGGTACGCCTCGGCGCCCTGGAACAGGATCCCCGCGCCTCCGATGTTCGCCACCGCCACCCAGAACTGATACCCCGAGGTGTCCAGGTCGCGGTCCAGAATGGTGTAGTACAGCATCGTGATGTATAGCCCGTTGGTGTGGTCCCCCGCGCACGGAATCGTATAGGATTGCGCGCACGAGTGGTTGGCAAACGTCCCGGTGCTCTGGAACTCGTTGTTCGCCACGGTATAGGGGGTCGGGCCGCTCGCATCCGAATACCCGATCAGCGTCTGGAAGCACTGCACCAGACCCGTCGCAATGCAGGCATTGTCCCCCGATCCGGGCGCGCGGCCCAGCAGGTTCTCGTACAGCATCGTCGCCGAGTAGCCGGAAACGCCGCCCATCAGCGTGCTGAACAACTGTGGGATGGTCTGCGCGCCCGAGCGGACGTTGCCCACCGCCGTGGTGAAGTTGGCGTAGCCCGGGACTGCCCGGTGGCCGCCTGGTAGGTCGCCACCACCGCGAAGTCGCTATTGAAAGCCTCGGGACTGGTCAGGAAGTCGTCCCCCATCTGGCCCAGCCCGGCCCCGCCCACGCCGGTCCAGAAGGTAAAGCCGGAAGGATCCGGGTCGCGCCCCAGCATGGATTCATACAGCGCCCGAACCTGCCGCGTGGTGATTGGCTCGACCGTATCGCCCGCTTCCGTCACCGTGAAGGTTACGCTGCCGCCGTTGGAATTGGTAATCGTCAGAGTGGCCGATTGCGGCGTGGAGTGCGCGTTCGAGAGCGCCGTATAGGCGAAGCTGTTCCCGTTAAAGGTGGCGCTCAGCCAGGAAGCCGAAGACGTCGCGCTGTAGGAACTGGTGCAATTTGCACTGGGAGAAATGTTCACCGTCATCGGAACCTCCGGCAGCACGCCGCCGGGGTAGGTGGCCGAAGTGGTAGCCGTCCCGGCACTGGGCAGGCTCGCCGTGCTGCTGGCCAGGGTGAACGTGCAACCAGTGATCGCCGCGGTGGTAAACGACCACACCGGCGAACTCACCGTCCCGCCCGGATTCGTGGCCGTCACTTGCCAGTAATAGGTCGTCATCGTAGCCAGCGGCGTGCCAGGCGTATAACTGGTAACCGACAGCCCGGAGGCAACCTGCGGAGGGCTGGGGGAAGTACCCAGGTTGACCGCATAGGTCTCGCCCGCCGCTCCCGTCCAGCTCAGGCTGCTGGTCGTCGAAACCCCATTGGCTCCGCTACCCGGTGAGACGAGCGTCACGACGGGCAGCGGCGACGTGGTGAACGACCACACCGGCGAACTCGCCGTCACGCCGGTCCCATTCGTGGCAGTGACCTGCCAGTAATAAGTGGTATTCGCAGCCAGCGCCGCCGGAGGAGTATAGCTGGTGGCCGACAGCCCGGACGCCACCTGCGGAGGGGTGGCTGAAGTACCCAGGTTGACCGCATAGGTCTCGCCCGCCGCTCCCGTCCACGTCAGGCTTACCGACGTGGAAACGCCAGTCTGAGCGTTCGTCGGCGATACCAGCGTAGGAGGGGTCGTTCCCTGGGTCACCGTTGTCGTGACGATCTGGGACGAGGTTGTCTGGCCGCCCCATGTAAAAGTGGCCGCCGTCGATAGCGTGTTGCCCACTTTAGTGCTTGCCGCTACCGTCCCGGTCACCTCGAAACTGGTCTGGCCCGGCGAAGCCACCGCGGCGGTGTTCGTGCACGTAAGCGTGAGGCCGTTCAGCGTGCAGGTCCAGGCGGGGTCGCCCGCGCCTGGAACCGGAGCCGTGATGTTTGTCAGGTTGGGGTCCAGTTGAAGGGTGATGGTCATCGGATCGCCGTTCAGCTTGGCGCCGCCGCCCGGGGCGTTATTCAGGTACACGTTATAGGTGTCGGACTGGCCCGTTGGCACACTCGAGGATCCCTCGAAACTGAGGGTGATCGAGGCCCCCGGCGAAGCCACCAGAATCTGCGAGGTCGAAGCCGTCGCCAGTCCCGCCGTGCCGCTGCTGGCATTCGAATAAACCGTCACCGGACCACTGGCGGGCCCATCCGCGGTATACGTAATCGTTGGGCTGTCGGTGCTGCTCAGAACCGGATAATTCACTGACGCGGTGTTCCCGCCGGTGCCCGAAACAGTCCCGCCGGTATCGCATCCGTTAATGTTCCACGAGGAAGGCAGGCTGCTCGTCACCGAGACATTGTTGACCGCTGGCGAGGATTGATCGCGGGTGAGGGTCTGGGTGTATTGAATGGTTCCCCCCACGGTTAACGTGTTACCGGGCGTGCCTGCGGTGCTCAAGCTGTGCGCTGCCTGCGCCTTCGCCAGCATCGCCTTCGATCTGGCTCCAGTCACGGCGCTCTGCTGGCTTCCGTTCGTATTCTGGATCTGCAGGTTGAAGGTCAGGTGGTCCGAAGAATTGGCGTTGCCCGCAACCGTCGCCGAAGCCGGCGCGCCCGAATCGTTCACCAGCGTCACCACGCTGTTCAATAAGTCTGCCAAAAACACCTGGCCAGGGTTGCCCACGGCCACTCCCCACGGTTGACTGATTGTGTTCGTGTTCCCGCCCGCCAGCGTAGTGATGATGCCGGTCGCCAGGACCACCTTGCGCGTGCCGTTGCTGCTGGTGCTGTCGGTGCTGACGCCCTCGGTAAACTCCGCGATATAGAGATGGCCGGCGTTATCCACGGCCACGCGAACCGGAAGTTGGAGTTCGGCGCTCATGGCCGCGCCGCCATCCCCCGAAATACCGCGCGTCCCGTTGCCTGCCACCGTGGTGATGATAGTGCTGTTGGCCGGGATCTCGCGGATCCGGCTGTTATCCGTATCGGCGATATAGAGATTTCCGGAAGTATCCACCGCCACGCCGTTGGGCGCCCACAATTCCGCACTGGTAGCCGGGCCGTTGTCGCCCAGGTAACCCGCGGCGCCTGTGCCCGCAATGGTGTTGATAACGCCCGCCGTCGTCACCTTGCGGATCCGGTTGTTGCCGGTATCCGCGATGTAGATGTTCCCCTGGCTGTCCACGGCCACGCCCCAGGGACTCTGGAGCTGAGCGTTGACCGCCGGGCCGTTGTCCCCGAGAGTCGATCCGCCCCCGGCAACCGTGGTGATGATTCCACCCGATACCTTGCGGATGCGATTGTTCTCGGAGTCGGCGATATACAAGTTACCCTGCAGATCCACCGCGATGTCGCCGTTCTCATTGGATAACTCGGCGCTGGTGGCCGGTCCGTTATCGCCCGAGAAGCCCTGGACGCCATTCCCGGCAACCGTCGTGATAATGCCGGTTCCCGCCGCCACCATGCGGATCACGTGATTGCCTGAATCGGAGATATACAGATTTCCGGAGCTGTCCACCGCCACGCCGGTGGGACCGCAGAGTTGGGCCTTGGTTGCCAAACCGTTGTCCCCCGTGTAACTCGACGAATCGCACAAGCCATTCTCGGCCACTGTGCCGATCGTGCCCGCCACCGTCCCGATCAGGAACGGTATCCCTTGCGTGATGGTGGTCCCTGAGATGGTCGTGGAGTCGAAGGCCAACGCCACCGAAGAGCCGCCGCCGGAAACCGAAACGCTGTTCACCTGCGGCGACGTGGCGGTGGCAGCTACGTTCACGGTCACCGTAATGGGCAGATAACTCGCCCCGCCGGCCAGTGGGTCCGAACGCGTGCAGGTCTTTCCCCCCGGCGGACAGGTCCAACCCGTGCCCGCCATCGAAACCAGGGTCAACCCCGAGGGTACATTTTCCGTCACGGTCACCGTACCGCTCGTGCCGGTAGCCGAACTATTGGAAACGGTCACCGTATAAGTAGCCAATTGCTGGCCCACCGTGAAGTTGCCCGAGTGAGTCTTAGAGATGCTCAGCGCCGGAGTCTGGCTGATCGTCAACGTGACGGGAATATTCAACGTCGCGGCGCCGCTCGCCTGAATCGCGATATTGCCGGGATACGATCCAACCCCCAGCCCGGTAGTAACTACCGAAACCGTCAGGGTGGCCGGCGAGGCGGCCGGAGAGCCGGACGGAGTCAGCGTGGCCGAAAGCCAATTGCCGCCCGACGTGGTAGTGGCAATCGCCGAGATGCCGAATCCGGCGGGAACCGTCGAGACGACGCAGCTCTCCGGCGCCGGAACCGTGCCGCCCGGCGTGTAGGTAAATGTCATCGAAGTGGCCGTACAGCTCAAACTGACCGCCGGAACCTGCGTGGCCCCTGTATCGGCGACCCTCGAGTTGTTGGTCTTGTTCAACTCGGGCACGCTCATCGACGGGTCGGCGATGGCGCCCAGGTACCACGTACCCGCAGTCAGGCTGGGAGGCACGCCAATCGATCCGGAGCACGTGACGCTGCCCCCCGTGACCGCCGTCAGGTTATAACAGCCCCAGCCGCTATCCACCGCCAAAGTCGTGATGGTTGGTGTTTGCGACCAGTAGAACTCCACGTTAAATGTGCCCGAGGCAGTTCCCTGGTTGGCGATGGTCACGCTCACCTTGGCTTCGGAGCTCGTGATCGTCGTCGGCCCGCTCAACGCCGTGATCACCATGTCCGGAGCCGGCGCCCAATTGGCGTCGTCCAGCACCCAGGTGTCGTTCAGGTCGGCCGAGCCATTGTTGCCGCCAAAAATAATCAGCTCGTCGCTGCTCGATTTGTACACTCCACCGGCCCCATACCTCGCTCCTGGATTTCCGCCCGGAGAGCGCGAGGTCCAGAACGGCGTACCCCCCAGGCCATTGGCGTTCGCGAGTGTCCAGACATCCGACAGCGCGGCTGTGGACTGGCCGCCGAAGAGCACCATGCTGTCGGTCGTGGGATCGAAAATCGTGGTGGCCAATATGCGTCCCGCCGGCACTCCGCCAGTGGGCTGAAGTTGCGTCCACGCGGGCGTTCCGCCAAGCCCGTTGGCGTTGGATAGTACCCAGGTGTCGTTCAGCCGGTTACCCCCGTTGCTAATGCCGCCGAAGACGATCATCCGGTTGTTCGCCTGATCGTATACCGCGTTCTGTTCCGAACGGGCGGAGGGCGCAGTCCCGGAAGGCGTCAATTGAATCCAGCCGGGCGTTCCTCCCAGGTCATTGGCATTCGTTAACACCCAAACGTCGTTCAGATAGGATGATCCGGTATAGCCTCCGAAAACAATCATCCGGTCGTTCGCCGTGTCGTACACGGCGGTGTGCCCGGCTCGCACCGGCGGCAGGCTGCCGGTAGGGCTCAATGTAATCCACGCCGGTGTCCCGTTCTTGCCGTTGGCATAGTTGAGCACCGAGGTCTGGTTGCCATTACCCGACGAGTTGAATCCCCCGAAAACGATCATCCGGGAGTTGGTGGCGTCGTACACCGCGGATCCGCCTCCGTAAGAAGGAGCCGTCCCGGAGGGTGCCACCTGGGTCCAGAAAGGTGTCGCGCCCAGGGAGAGACGCCACACATCCGTGAGGGCGCTGTTTCCCGAGTCGCCCCCGAAAACGATCATCTGGTTCGCGGATGGATCCAGCACGGCGGCGCTGAAGTACCGCGTGCCGGGCAAAGTCCCCGTGGGCGCCAGCGGATCCCACGTCGGCGGGCTCGCCGGCGGTCCGATCGCCGTCGAGTCTGTGGCATTGGCGCTGGCCGAGCCGCCGCCCGACACGCTCACCGTGTTCACCTGCGGCGATGTCGCCGTGGTAGCCACATTCACCGTCACCGTGATGGATGGATAGCTGCCTCCGCCGGCTAACGGGTCGCTGCGGCTGCAGGTGTCGCCGCCCCCGCACGTCCAACCCGTACCCGCCATCGACACCAGCGACAGGCCCGCCGGCAGGGTTTCGGTCACCGTCACCGTGCCGCTGGTTGCCGGGGTTCCCGCCGCGTTGGAAACCGTCACGGTGTATTGCGCGCCCTGCTGGCCTTGAGTAAAGTCGCCCGAATGAGTCTTCGATATACTCAGCGTGGTCGGCCGCGCGACCGTCAACGTCACCGGAAGAACCAAGGCGCTGGCGCCAGTGGCCAGTATGGTGATCTGGCCGGAATAGGAGGCGCTGGCCAGGCCCGCGATGTTCACTGAAACCGTCAGCGTGGCTGGGGAAGTGATTTGGTTTAGCTGCGGGGGCGGGGCGGGGAGCGAGGCGGAGAGCCAGTTTCCGCCGCTCGTGGTAGTGGCCTGGGCGGAGACCGGGAAGCCGGTGGGAGACGTGATGATGGTGCAGGTCTGGTTCGCTGGCTGCACACCACCGGCTGACGAGAAGCTCATCGAAGTGACCGGGGTCGAGGCGGCCGTGCACTCTACGATCGCGCTGGGAACCTGCGTGGATCCCGAATCGGCGAGTCGCGTATTGCCGGCGCGGCTCAACTCCGGTATCGTCAGCGCAGGGTCCGCAATGGCGGCCGGGTACCATGCGCCCGCCGTCAGACCCGCGGGCACCTCAATCTGTCCGGCACACGTCTCGCTGGATCCAGCGGCGATCTCCCCAAAGGCGCAATAGTAACCGAAAAGAAATGCGGCCGGCGTGACCGTGCTGGTCTTCGACCAGTAGAACACCAGGGGGAATGGGAGCGACGCGGCGGTTCCCTGGTTGGCCACGGTCACGCTCAGGTTCACCGTCGGGCCGGCCACGGCGGTCGGCGCACTGAAGGCCGTAATCACCATGCGCGCGGCCGGCGTCCAGTTCGCGTCGTCCAGGTACCACGTGTCGTTCAGATCGCCGGAGCCGTTGTCGCCCCCGAAAATAATCAGTTGATCGTTCCCCGGGTTGTATACGCCGGTCGCCCCGTAGCGGGCTCCGGGAGTTCCAGCCGGAGAACGCTGGGTCCAGGTCGGCTCGCCCCCCAGGTTATTGGCGTTCGACAGCGTGAAGACTGCCGAGAGCGGTCCGCTCGTGGTATTCCCGCCAAAGATCACCATCTGGTCTGTGGATGGGTCGAAAACCGCGGTCGGGAAGCTGAGCTGCGCGGGCGGAGCGCCGAGCGGCGAAAGTTGCGTCCAGGCGGGCGTTCCACCAAGCCCATTGGCATTCGATAGCACCCAAACGTCGTTCAGATTGGACGTCCCGCTGAAGCCGCCGAAAATGATCATGCGGTTGTTCGTCGCATCGTAGACGGCGCTGTGGACGCAGCGGGCCGGCGGCGCGGTTCCCGACGGCGTCAGTTGGATCCACGAGGGCGTTCCGTTCAACCCGTTGGCTTCCGTCAACACCCAAACATCATTCAGGCGCGTGGACCCCGTCCAGCCGCCGAACACGATCATCCGGTTGTTCGTCGGGTCGTACACCGCGCTGTCGCTGGTCCGCGGCGTCGGCGGAGCGCCGGTCGGGCTTAACTGAACCCAGGTGGGCGTCCCGTTGATCCCGTTCGCATTGGTCAGGACAAATACCTCATTGGTATAGCCGGCGCCGTATCCTCCGAAAACCACCAGGCGCGAGTTGGTGGAGTCATACACCGCCGATCCGTCTCCGTATGCCGGGCCAGTCCCGGAGGGCACGATCTGAGTCCAGGAAGGTATCGCGGCGAATGTCGAGCCGAAGTTCAGACGCCATACATCGGTCAAACTGTCGTCGTCGCCCAACTCGCCCCCGTAGACGATCATCTGGTTGGCGTTTGTGTCCATCACGGCTGCCGCATAGTTGCGCGGTCCGGGAGGAGTCCCCGTGGGCGTCAACTGGCCCCACGTCTGTGCGCCGGCGGGTAGGCACGCCGCCATCGCCAACACCAGCCCAAACCCCAAACCATTTCTTCCCTTGAACGTCATCTGAATCTCCCTGTTGCGGTGCATGAACACTTAACTCGGCCCTGCTGGTTCAGCTCCTACTGGTACAACCCCTGGAACTCCGGACTGCCGATGAATCCCTGGTTGGGCGTCCCCGGCCCCAGAATCTGAATCCGCGTGGGGTACGCTTCGGCGCCCTGGAACAGGATCCCCGCGCCCCCACTATTCGCCACCGCCACCCAGAACTGGTACCCCGAGGTGTCCAGATCGCGGTCCAGAATGGTGTAGTACAGCATCGTGATGTACAGCCCGTTGGTGTGGTCCCCCGCGCACGGAATCGTGTAGGATTGCGCGCACGAGTGGTTGGCAAACGTCCCGGTGCTCTGGAACTCGTTGTTCGCCACGGTATACGGGGTCGGGCCGCTCGCATCCGAATACCCGATCAGCGTCTGGAAGCACTGCACCAGACCCGTCGCAATGCAGGCATTGTCCCCCGAGCCGGGCGCGCGGCCCAGCAGGTTCTCGTACAGCATCGTCGCCGAGTAGCCCGAAACGCCGCCCATCAGCGCGCTGAACAACTGCGGGATGGTCTGTGCGCCTGAACGAATTGTGCCCACCGCCGTGATGAAGTTGGCGTAGCCCGGAACCGCCCCGGTGGCCGCCTGGTAGGTCGCCACCACCGCGAAGTCGCTGTTGAAGGCCTCCGGACTGGTCAGGAAGTCGTCCCCCATCTGGCCGAGACCGGCCCCGCCCACGCCGGTCCAGAAGGTAAAGCCGGAAGGATCCGGGTCGCGCCCCAGCATGGATTCATACAGCGCCCGAACCTGCCGCGTGGTGATTGGCTCGGCCGTATCGCCCGCTTCCGTCACCGTGAAGGTTACGCTGCCGCCGTTGGAATTGGTAATCGTCAGAGTGGCCGACTGCGGCGTGGAGTGCGCGTTCGAGAGCGCGGTGTAGGCGAAGCTGTTCCCGCTGAACGTGGCGCTCAGCCACGCAGCCGAAGACGTCGCGCTGTAGGTGCTGCTACAGCCGGCGCCGGCATTCATGTTCACGCTCACCGGAACCTCCGGCAGGACGCCGCCGGGGTACGCGGCCGAAACCGTCGCCGTCCCCGCGCTGGTCAGATTCGCCGTGCTGGCGCCGGCCAGCGTAAACGTGCAACCGCTAGTTGTCGTGAAGGACCAGACGGCGGAAGCCGTCGAACCCGAGGAATTGGCGGCGTAAACCTGCCAGTAGTACGTGGTGTCCGACGCCAGCGAAGGCGAATAGCTCAGGCTCGTGGTATTCACCAGGAACGGCGGCGGATTGGTCGTGCCGAGGTACACCGCGTACGAGGTCGCGCCGTTGAAGGACGTCCAGCTTAAAGCTGTGGTCGTGGAGACGTTCGCGGCTCCGTTGGCGGGCGAGGACAGCGAAAAGACAGTCGAGCCGGTGGTCGTGAACGACCACACCGGCGAACTAGCCGTCCCGCCGCTCGAATTCGTCGCCGTGACTTGCCAGTAATAAGTCGTCCCCGCAGCCAGCGCCGCCGTGGGAGTGTAGCTCGTGGCAGACAGCCCGGAGGCCACCTGCGGAGGGCTCGGCGAGGTCCCCAGGTTGACCGCATAAGTCTCCCCCGCCGCTCCCGTCCAGCTCAGGCTCGTCGTCGTCGAGACACCGGTCGCTCCGTTCCCCGGCGCGGACAGCGTCACGGTTGCCGCCGCCGGACTCGTGGTGAACGACCACACTGGCGAAGTCGCCGTCCCGCCGCTCGAATTCGTCGCCGTCACCTCCCAGTAATAAGTCGTGCCCGCAGCCAGCGCCGCCGTAGGAGTGTAGTTGGTGGCAGACAGCCCGGAGGCCACCTGCGGAGGGCTCGGCGAAGTTCCCAGGTTCACCGCATAAGTCTCGCCTGCCGCTCCCGTCCAGCTCAGGCCGCTGGTCGTCGAGACCCCCGTCGCTCCGTTCCCCGGCGAGGATAGCGTCACGGTTGCCGCCGTCGCGGTAGTAAACGACCACACCGGCGAAGTCGCCGTCCCGCCGCTTGAATTCGTCGCCGTCACCTCCCAGTAATAAGTCGTCCCCGCAGCCAGCGCCGCCGTGGGAGTGTAGTTCGTGGCAGACAGCCCCGAGGCCACCTGCGGAGGATTAGACGAAGTCCCCAGGTTCACCGCATAAGTCTCGCCCGCCGCTCCCGTCCAGCTCAAGCCGGTGGTCGTTGAGACCCCGGTCGCTCCGTTCCCCGGCGAGGACAGCGTCACGGTTGCCGTCGCCGGACTGGTGGTGAACGACCACACCGGCGAAGTCGCCGTCCCGCCGCTCGAATTCGTCGCCGTCACCTCCCAGTAATAAGTCGTGCCTGCAGCCAGCGCCGCCGTGGGAGTGTAACTCGTGTCAGACAGCCCCGAGGCCACCTGCGGAGGATTAGACGAAGTCCCCAGGTTCACCGCGTAAGTCTCGCCCGCCGCTCCCGTCCAGCTCAGGCCGGTGGTCGTCGAGATCCCCGTCGCTCCGTTCCCCGGCGAGGACAGCGTCACGGTTGCCGCCGTCGCGGTAGTAAACGACCAGACCTGCGAAGCCTGGGATCCGCCGGCTGAATTGATGGCGGTGACTTGCCAGTAATAGGTGGTGCCCGGGCTCAGGGGCGGCTCAGGCGTATAGGTAGTCAGCGACGTGGCGGACCCCGAGCCCGCCGGCGGGGGCGGGTTGACGGTTCCGAGGTTGATGGTATACGTCTCGCCCGCCACTCCCGTCCAGCTCAAGCTGGTGGTCGCGGGGACATTGGTGGCTCCATTGGCCGGCGATGGTTGCGTCGGAGCCGGAGGAGCCGGCGGGTTGACCCGCGTATTGGGCGTCTCCCCCGAAGTGGTGATGGTTCCAAAGGTGAGCGTCGCACTGGTCGTCAGGTTATTGCCAATCGCCGGGCACTGCAACGGGTTGCTGCACACCACGCCGGACACCTGGAAGTCCGCCAGCGAGGCGTTCGCCTCTAACCCGCCGGTATCCGGGTTGGTGCAGGTCACCACCGGAGGGTTCACCGTGGTGTTGGTCTGGCAGGTCCAGCCGGCGGCGCCCACGCTCGGCACCGGAGCGACTACCCCGCTCAGATTGGGATCCAGCGTAATGGTGACCGTCAGCGGGTCGTTGGGCGCGGCGGCGCCGACGTTCGGGTTGTTGCTGAGACCTATGTTATAGGTTAGCGTCGCGCCCGCCGTGATCGCGCTGGCGGCCGAAAAGCTGAGCGAGATGGAGGCCCCCGAAGAGACCAGCAACGTCTCCGTGATCGCGCCGCCATTGCCGGAGGTGTTGCCCAGGCTGGACGTCACGAACCCATCCAGGTCCACCGTGCTGCTGGGATCGCACGTATCGGCCGTCAAAGTGACCGTGGCGGTCTGGCCCGAGCCGAAGCTGCTGGGTAGCAGCAGGGACATCGCGCTGCTGGGCAGATCCGCGCAGTTGCAGGGCGCCGCGTTGCTACCCGGAATCGAGCAGCTGCCCGTGGAGGAACTGCAATCGGTGAAGGTGTAAGTCGGAGGCACGCTGACCCCCGCGGTGGGGGACGCGCCGGTCGTGGAACTGGGATCGCTGGCAAGCGTGATGGTGCCGGTCACCGTGCCTCCCACCGTGGCGGTGTTCCCGGCGCCCGAGCAGACGTTGAGGGGAACCGCAAGTGCCGCCGGCGTTTCCCCGACGGCTTCGGCGAAGGCGGTGATTCTAACCATGCCGGTGAGACTGCTTCCCGTGGGATTGGTGAACCGCGGCACCGGCGCCGTATTGCTAGGCTGGCTGATGGTCACCTGCGGACCCAGGCCTCCGCAAATCGAAGCCGCCGAGCCGGTCGCGCAGGTACTCGTCAGCGTCACACTCCCGCCCAGGATCAGCAGGTCGAACGTCAGGCTGGCGCTGGAACTGCCGCCCGTTATTTCCCACGTCGCCGTTCCCGCCCCGTTCACCAGGGCTACCGGCTGATAACCCGGTACCTGGGTGCTGCCTTGCAAAAATGTTCCGCCCGCGCCGTTGCTGTCGGCGGAGACCAGTTGCGCCGTCCCATTGCCGGAATTCTGGGTGACCGGAGCGTAAATGCTGATTGCCGTCGGTATGTTGTTGAAGCGCGCCACCAGCCGCGTGCCCATCGGCACGCCGCTGCCGTTGTTGGAAAATCCCGTGTCGGGGCCCAATACGCAATTGCCCGGAGACGACACGCAGTTGACGAACCCGCTCTCCGAGTTGTACACCGTGCCTGCCGAGCTGGGGTTTTGCCCGTTGGCCAGCGCCACCTTGTAGGCGGTCGCGAAATTCTCCGTGAAGGTGATCGGCACGCTCAGACCGCTGGGCGCCGGCGAGGATGTACCGATCGTGAGGCTGCTGCTGCTGCCCGAAGATGGCGCGCCGACCGTCTGGGTTGCGCCCGTGATGGAAAACGGCGCCCCGCTCACGAATGAAACCGTCTCTGTCACAGCCGATCCGTCCAGGTGGCTGGCATCGGCCCGCAGGTTGGTGATCCGAAAACTATAGTTGAAGCTGCCGGATGACGCCAGCGGCACGCCTTGGAAGGTCACCGATTCTGGACCCGAGATGACTCCGCGGTACACATTCTGGCCCGCGCCGCTGAGCACCAGGTTGGTCCCTGGAGCCACGTTCACCAGCAGCAGCGCGTCGGTGGTCAGGCCGGAGGGATCCGAGGTGATGGTGTGATTCGTCACCCAGGTGTTCAGCGTCACCACCACGCTGCCCGTCACCGCGCTGGCGCCGGTGCCCGCGCAGTTGACCACCACATCCCCGGCCAGCTCCGCAATTCCTTCGGGCCGCATCACCGGCGGCGCTCCCGCGCTCGCCGTGCAACCGTAAGTGAAATTCCCCTGCGGACCTTCGGTGATGGTGTAAGGCAGCCCCGCAATCGTCAGCAAGCCCGTCCGCGGCGCCGTCGTGGAAGGATTCGAAGCCACCGAGTAGCTCACGCTGCCCGAACCCGACCCCGTAGCGCCGGCGGTCACGGTGAGGAAGGAGGCGCCCGAAGCGGCTGTCCAGGGAGTGCCCGCCGGACAGTTCGATAGAGTGCTCAGGCTCACGTCCACGACGCCGCTTCCTCCGCCCCCCGGAAAGCCGGCGCTCGTGCCGATGCCGCCCGGAGTATTCACCGTATAGAGGCACGCTGGCGCCGTTTGGGTCACCGTCACGGTGGTGGGAGGCGACGTGCTCGGAATGCTGATCGTTCCGGAGCTGAGGCCGGTGCCCGCCGGCACCGTAAACGTAATCGTCTGGGAGGTGCCGCTGGTTGCGAGCGAAGTGATCAGTGCCGGGTCGTTGGTCGAGGCGGTCCACGGACAACCCGCCAGATTGAAGGTCAGCACCCCCGTTCCGCCATTGCTGCCGAAGGTGAAGCTGGTGGGTGAAACCGTTAAACCGCTGCAACTGACGGCCGCCTGAGTCACCGTGAACGTCGCCACTATCTCGCCGCCACTGGACACGGTGAAGGTCCCGGTGCGCTCCGGTCCCGTGTTGGCGGCCACGCTGTAGCCGATGGTTGCCGCGCCGCTGCCCGATCCGCCCGCCGGGCTGGTGATCGTCACCCAGCTCGCGTTGCTGCTCACCGTCCACGCGGTGGTGGATCCCGTCGGAACCAGGCTCAGCGAGGTAGTCCCCGAGCCACCCGTGTTGGGAACGTTGGCCGACGAAGGCGTCAGCCCGAACGTCACTCCGCTTTGGATCACATTGAGGGTGACCGTCAGGTCGGTCACTTGCCCGCCTACGGTCGCCTGGATTGTACCGGTATACTGGTTTGCCGCGAGGCCCTGGATATCCACCGAAACATTCAGGGTGGCGGGAGTGGTGGTCGAGGTGGATGATACGGACAGCCAGTTCTGTCCCGTGCTGGTGCTGGCCGAAACCGATACCCCCAGCGTGCTCCCGGACGTGATCGCGCAGCTCTCCGGAGTCGGTAACCCGCCGCCGATGGTGTAGTTGAAGACCAGCGAGGTGGGCGTGCAGGCGATTGTAAAGCTAGTGCTGATGATGGTCGTGGAATCGCTGGCGCTGGCCGGGTTGGACCCCCCTCCGGAAACCGAAACCATGTTCACCTGCGGCGAGGTGGCGTTGGAAGCCACGTCCACCGTCACCGTGATGGACGGGTACGTTCCTCCGGCTGCCAGCGTGTTGGTGGTGGTGCAGGTATTCCCGCCGCTCGGGCAGGTCCAGCCCGTGCCGGCCATGGACATCAGCGTCTCGCCCGGAGGAACCGTCTCGGTGACCATCACCGGGGCGTTGGTGGCGGTGGACGGGGCGATATTCGAAACCATGACGGTATAGTTGGCCAGCTGATCTTGGGTGAAGTTGCCCGAGTGGCTCTTGGTGATACTCAGAATGGGTTGCGCGCTCACCGTCAGCGGAAGCTGGTTGGTGGAAGAGACATTAGAGGAGTAATCGGCCGGGCCGAATACTGTGTTGACCCAGACCTGATAGGTGGTAGCCGAGGTGAATGCGCTGGCCGGCAGGCTGGTTTGGAGTTCCGTGCTGCTGACGAACGTGGTCGGCAAAGTAAATGTCGGGTAGGGCTCCAGCACGATGCTATCGCCGGAGACGAAACCCGTACCGTATACCGTGAGGGTGATTTGGGGGCTGCCCACACCCACGCTGGAGGGGCTCACGCTGGTGACTGTGCGCAGGGCCGGAATCGTGAAGTTGATCGCGCTGGATGCTCCGGTGCTTGGATTCGTAGCCGTGATGTTGACCGATCCGGGCGTCTGCACCAATGTGGTGGACACGTCCGCTCCGAGGGCGCTGAAGCTATCGAATTCTAAAGCGACGACATCTCCAATGCTGCTTCCGTTCCAGTTGAGCGTGGCGCCAAGCTCGAAGCCACTCCCCGCGATCTGTATGTCCTTGGAATCGAAGACACCACTGTCGCTCCACCCGTACTGTACCGACGCGTTGGTCAGGTTGGGCGCCGCCGCCGCCGCAACAATACTGAACGCGAGGGAATTGGAGGCCGGCCCCGCGGGGTCCACGACCGTGATTTGGGCCGTTCCAACTGACGAAAGGTAGGCCGTGTTGACGCTGGCGGTCAACGTGTAGGAGTTGCCGAACGAGGTGACCAGCGGGGAGCTGTTCCAGTAGACCGTCGCCCCCGACACAAAATTCGAACCCACCACCGTCAGGTTGAAGACGGTCCCGCCGGCGGCGGCGACAACCGCGGTATCGGGAAAAATCTGCCCGATGGACGCCACCGCGCTCGTCAACGGCAACGGCGCCGCCGTTCCCCCCACGCTGCCCGCCGGCTGATTCCCCACGCCCGCCGGCCTCACGCTGAAGCTATGCCGTCCCACCAGGCTGTCCGCCCCGCTCTCCACCAGCGCTCCTCTTACCCCCGATCCGGGCAGCTCCGCCCAGGTCCCCGCCATCCCCGTCCCGTTGGTGAAGCCCGCCCGCGCCGTCGCCGGTCCGCTGGCGTCGCCCGCCTCCCATTCGAGGCTGCCGTAGTTCATCTCGATATCGAAGGCTCCCGCCGCCACGTCGCTGCGGTCGATCAGCACCAACTGGAAACTGTTGAGCTGGTCCTGGTGGCCCGCATAAGATCCCACGTTGCTCCAGTTCACCCCGAAAGCCGCATGTCCATCCACCACGTCGCGCCCGTAACTGATCGCCCCGCGCGGCGCGCTTCGCGTGTCCACGTCCGCCCAGAACGGCGCGATCATGGCGCTTGGCAACGTCCCCAGCGCCACCGGCGTGTAGGATTTGTCGGGGCCGTCGAAGGTGATGTTCCCGTTGGCGTTGACCCACGCCTGCGTGAAGTTGCGCCCGTAGAAGTCGATCGCGAAACCTAAATCCACGCCCTCTGCCGTCGAGCAGTCGTCGCAGCCGTTGAGCGGCGCGGCCCGGAACCCGGGATTGGTCCGGATCGCTCCCCCGGTCCCAGCCGCTGGCGCAACCGCGCTGCCCGCCTGCGTCATCGTCACCGTCTCTCCGCCGATGGCAATGCTGGCCGTGCGCGCCGCGCCCCGGTTGGCGGTCGCCCGCCACGTGAGCGTGCCGTTTCCCGCGCCCGCGCCTTCCAGTTGTACCCACGGGGCGCTGGCCTGCGCCTGCCAATCGCACTCCGGCGTGCTCTCCACCCGCAGGCTCCCCGTTCCGCCGCCGGCGCCGGTCGTCCGGCTGCCTTCCGATAACCGGAAACTACAGGTAGACACCGCCGCCGCGTAAGGCTCTCCTGTGCCCGCCGTCCCCGCCACGATGGCCCGCCCGGCCCCTCGCACCGCCACCGCCATCCCGCGGGCGCCCGCCACGCCGGCCACCGTCTCCGAGGCCAATTGCCGCGCGCCATCCGCCGAAAGCTTCACCACCAGGCCGGGGTGCCCGCCGGGCCCCCGCGAAGCCGCGCCCACATAAGCGTTCCCCACCGCATCGGCCGCCACCGAAGGCGCCACCCCGCCGTCCGCGCCCGCAATCAGCGTCGCGTAAATCCCCGTGCCGTCCGCCGCGAACTTCGCCGCGAACACCGCCCGCCCGCGCACTTCCGCCGCCCCCACCGTCATCGGGAAATCCGCCGAGTCCGTCCAGCCCGCCACGTAAACCGCCCCTTGCGGGTCCATCGCCAGCGCGGTGGCCTCCTGTTCGCCCTTGGTTCCCATGGCGCGGAAATACTCCGGTTTCGATCCGTCCGCCGCCATCTTCAACACGAAAGCCTGCTGCCCGTCCTCGGTCGCCGCCGGAAGCAGCCCCACCGACGGACCGCTCGCCCTGCCCGCCAGGCTGCCCGCAATCCAAACCGCCCCACCCGAATCCACCGCGATGGCGTTCCCGGAGGTGCGCCGCCCGCCACCCAGGTAGCCGGCGTAAAGCAGCGCGCTGCCGTCCGCCCCGATCTCAGCCAGGAACCCGTCCGCATCCCCGGCCCTTTCCGCTTGCGCGGCGTTCTTCAACGGGAAGTTCGCGGACGTAGTCCGTCCGGTCACGTAGGCGTTGCCCTGCCGGTCTACCGCAATCCCGTTAGCTACATCGTCCGCGGCTCCGCCCAGGTAAGTGGAATAGATCCACTGGCTGCCCTTGGCGTCCAGTTTCGCGACAAAAACGTCCAGACCGCCGCCCGAAGTTTTCTGCACCCCGCCGATCACCGGGAAATCCGCCGACGAGGTATACCCGGCGATGTAGGCGTTGCCGAAGGCGTCCACCGCCAGCGCAGTCACCTGTTGCAACCCGGCTCCGCCCAGGTAAGCGGTGTAGATGCGCTTCTCCCCCGTCGGGTCGATCTTGGTCACATACACGCCGCGCGAGGCGCGCTTGCCCGCGGGAGCCGTCGCGGCCCCCGCCAGATAGGTATAGCCCTGGCTATCCACCGCGGCGGCTACCGGCATTTCCCCCGGCGCCACACGGGCGGCCGGGTACTCGGAAACCGCGGCAGGCGGGGCAGCCGCGGCGAGAGAGGCCCCGCAGAACCAAAGTAATGGAACGCCTGGAACCAGCAGTAGGACGGATCTGGATAGCGACACTGCGAACCTCCTATCCTCCATGAACTAAAAGAGCTGCCTACGCACCCGTCCGCGTCCAGTCCTGGCAAGGTTACTGTGGGCCGTCTTTAGCCTGATAAGCGGATAAAACAGCCGGAGGGGGACACAAGATCCCGCCGGCCCAAAAACGTTGTAAGTTAATACCACCTTTGAGAAGCGGAGTCAATAAAGCTTTTCTAAACGGCGCCAACGGCCCTCTCAGCCGCCCGCACCCGCGCCTGCAAACGGCTCCCCCCATTGGTGGGGCAGGCGATTCACCTGCGCG
>JASHSS010000223.1 GCA_030038565.1 Bryobacteraceae bacterium | reverse complement strand
GATATTTTCACGAACTGTGGCGAGAATTTTCACGATCAGTGGCAAGGGACCCCTGTGTGCCCTTTTCAATCAATACCGACATTTTCATGGTTTCTGTCAACCTACATTTGTGTTGTACGTAGGGCGGCCGGTCTTCACCGCCACGGCCGATCGGCCCCTATCGCCCTTCGCGATTCGCCTTACGCCGCGGAACCGCGCCATAATCTACCCATGAACGACATCATGCTGAAGCGCTTCGATTCACCCGACGAAGTGCGCACCCTTTCCAAGGGCCGATTCGAGACGGTTCACTTCCCCGGAATGACCATCGGCCGGGCGACGTACGAACCAGGCTGGAAATGGTCGGAGCACGTGGGCCGGGCGGCGGGCGCCACAAGCTGCCAGGTGGAACACGTTGGCATGGTGGTTTCCGGCCGGGCGGTGGCGGCCATGGACGATGGGCGCATCATCGAAATGAAGCCGGGCGATATTTTTTATATTCCGCCGGGCCACGATAGCTGGGTGGTGGGGAGCGAGACCTACGTTTCGTTACATTTTATAGGCGCTGGGGAGTACGCGCGCTAGCCGCTCACGACGGCGCGGTAGCGTTCGTAAGCCCGCTCCCAATCGGCCGCGGCCTGGGGGTCTGAGCGTGGGTCGACCGGTACGGGCGCGAAGGAGCGCCGCACCACGGCGCGGAGTTGGTCCAATCCCACCAGTTCGCCCGCGCCCATGGCCTGCACCAGAATGTTGCCGATGGCGGTTGCCTCGCTGGGTCCGGCCACTACGTGGCGGCCGGTAGCGTCAGCCACGAACTGGTTGAGCACGGCATTGCGCGAACCGCCGCCAACGATATGGATGACGGCGATCTTGCGGCCGCCCAAGGTCTCCAGGCTTTCCAGCACCTGGCGGTAGCGCAGCGCCAGGCATTCCAGGATCGCGCGGGCATATTCGGAGTGCGTGGCGGGTGGCTCCTGGCCAGTGCGGCGGCAATAATCGTCGATCTTGCGCGGCATATCACCGGGTTCCAGAAACGCGTCCGGATCGATCACCGCCGAGTGCGGGCGCGCGTCGGCGGCCATGCGGGCCAGTTGCTCGTAGCTGTAGGCGATGCCTTCCGCCATCCAGGCGCGGCGGCACTCCTGCAATAACCACAGTCCGGCAATGTTTTTCAGCAGCCGGATCTTTCCCGCCACGCCCACCTCGTTGGTGAAGTTGAGCGCCAGGGTTTGGCTGCCGATCACCGGGCGGTCCAGTTCCAGTCCCATTAAGGACCAGGTGCCGGAGCTGATGTAGCACCAATCCGGGCCGCCATCGGCGGGAGCCGCAGCCACGGCCGAAGCGGTGTCGTGTCCGGCGGTCGCGTAGACCGAGGTATGCGGCAGCGCCAGGGTCTTGCCCAGGGCGGTTCCGGGCATCACCACGGGGCAGAGGATCTGGCCGGGCAGGCCCAGGCGCGTCAACAGGCCGGTGGCCCAGTTCATGGTCACGGGGTTGAAGAACTGGGTAGTGCTGGCGATGGTGGCTTCCGAGCGGGCCTCTCCCGTCAGCCAGTAGTTGAACAAGTCTGGAATGTTCAGCAGCCGGTGCGCGCGGGCCAGCGTTTTGGGCGTTTCCAGGCTTGCCGCGTACAACTGGTACAGCGTGTTGAACTGCATGAACTGGATTCCGGTGGCGGCGAAGACGTCTTCGCGCGACACGCGGGCGAAGACGGCTTCCATCATCCCGTTGTTGCGTCCATCGCGGTAGTGCCGGGGGTTTTCGATCAGCTTTCCGCTCGCGTCCAACAGGCCGTAATCCACCCCCCAGGTGTCGATGCCGATGCCGTCCGGGTGGAATCCCCGCTCGTGGGCAATGTGGATGCCGCGCCGGATCTCGCCCCACAGCCGCTCGATATCCCAGCACAGCGCTTCGTCGGTGCGCAGGGGCTCGTTGGGGAAGCGGTGCAGTTCTTCGATTGCCAGGGTTCCGTTGTGGAGCGTGCCGCTGATCGCGCGCCCGCTCTCGGCGCCCAGATCGAAGGCCAGATATTGACCCATGTGGGTATGATACTAAGAAGCAGGCAAAAGGCATTAACTAAATGGATCCGCTTCTCCGCCAAGGCGTCGACTTGTTCAACCGCGGGGAGTATTTCGAGTGCCACGAGGTCCTGGAACTGGCGTGGACGCCGGAGCGCGGGCCGCGGCGGCAGTTTCTGCAGGGGCTGATTCACGTGGCGGTGGGGTTTTACCATCACCGGCGCGGCAACCCGGTGGGCGCCTGCCGGCAATTGCGGAAGGCCCTGCGCAAGCTGGCGGAATACCTGCCGGTGTACGAGGGTGTGGATACGGCCCGGCTGCATGGCGACGCCGCGGCGGTGCTGGCTTTGATCGAGAGCGGGCGCGCGGTGGGGGCGTATCCGCGGGTTGACCTGGCGCCTGAACGGGCGGTATCGTTTCACGCATGACATGGGATTCGACGCGCCGCCGGTTTCTGATGCAGATCGGCGCGGGGGCTGTGCCCCTCGCGGCTCAGGAGCGGCCGGGCCTCCTGCGGGAGACCTGGAAAGCGCACTGGATTACCGCCGCGGGAGCGCCCCCGACGGAATATGGCGTCTACCATTTCCGGCGGGTTTTCGAGTTGCCGGGCAAGCCCGCGCGGTTCGTGGTGCACGTGAGCGGCGACAATCGCTACCAGTTGTTCGTCAACGGGCAACGGGTGCTCTGGGGTCCGGCGCGCGGCGACCTGTTCCATTGGCGCTTCGAAACGCTGGACCTGGCGCCCTACCTGGATGGCGGCCGCAACGCGCTGGCGGCGGTGGTGTGGAATTTCGGCGACCTCGCTCCGGAGGCCCAGGTGACGCTCGAAACCGGCTTCGTCCTGGAGGGCGATAGCGACCTGGAGCGGGTGGCGGCCACGGGCGCCAACTGGAAGGCGCGGCGCGACGAGGGCTACAGCCCCGTGGCGCTCTCGAGCGGCGACATGCGCGGCTACTACGCCATCGGGCCGGGCGACCGGGTGAACGCGGCCAGGCATCCCTGGGGTTGGGAGACCAAAGACTTCGACGATTCGGCCTGGCCCGCGGCTGCCGTGATCGGAGTGGCTGCGGGGCGGGAAGCCAGCGACCCGCACTCGCGCTGGATGCTGACACCGCGGACCATCCCTTTCGAGGAGCAGCGGCCGGACCGGCTGCAAAAGGTGCGCATGGCCGTGGGTATCGCGAAGCCGGCGGCCTTTCCCACGCGGCCCGAGCCGCTGCAGGTTCCCGCGCGGACTCACGCCGTGCTGCTGCTGGACCAGACCTACCTCACGACAGGATATCCGGAACTGGCGCTCAGCGGCGGCAAAGACGCGGTGGTGAAGCTGGGATACGCGGAATCCCTCTTCCAACGGGTGGCCCCTCCCGGCCGCGGCCTGGAGAAGAACAACCGCGACGAAGTGGAAGGCCGGCAATTCATCGGCAATTACGACGAGTTCACCATGGATGGCGGCGCGGCCCGCGTCTTCCGGCCGCTGTGGTGGCGGACCTGGCGGTACATGCAGCTCGATATCCAGACTAAGGACGAGCCGCTCACCGTGGATGACCTGCGCGCCACTTTCACGGGTTACCCCTTCACGCGGCGGGCGCGCTTCGAAGGCGGCGGGCCGGAGATCGGGCGGATCCTCGAAACGGGCTGGCGCACGGCCCGACTGTGCGCCCACGAAACCTACATGGATTGCCCGTATTACGAACAGTTACAGTATGTCGGCGATACGCGCATCCAATGCCTGATTTCCCTGTTCAACTCGGGGGATGCGCGGCTGATGCGCAACGCCATCCAGCAGATCGACGATTCGCGGCAGAGCGACGGCGCCACCATGAGCCGGTACCCCACGCGCCTGGAGCAGTATATCCCTGGATTTTCGCTGTGGTGGATCGGCATGCTGCACGATTACTGGTGGTATGTGGACGACCCCGAATTTGTGCGCCGGATGTTACCGGGGGTGCGCGCGGTACTTAGTTTCTTCGAACAGTATCAGAAGCCCAACGGATCGTTGGGGCCGCTGCCCTGGTGGCGGTTCCTGGACTGGGTGCCGGGGTGGCCGGGCGGCGATCCGCCCTCGGAACCCGATGGCTCCTCGGCGCCGTTCGATCTGATGCTGGCGATGGCCTACCGGTGGGCGGCGGATTTGGAGACCGGGCTGGGCCTCGCCGCCATGGCGGGCGTCTACGGCGAGCGCGAACGGCAATTGCGCTCCACCGTGCAGGCGCTTTACTGGGATTCCGCCAAACGGCTGTACGCCGATACCCCGCGCAAGCAGCAATTCTCGCAGCACACCAACACGCTGGCGGTGCTGGCGGGAACCATCAGCGGGGAAGCCGCGCGCGACCTGATGGTGCGCATCCTGAGCGCCCCGGACCTGGCGCAGACGGGGCTGTTCTTCCGCTTTTATGTGCACACGGCGTTGGCGCAGGTGGGGGAAGGCGACCGGTACCTGGATTTGTTAGGCGACTGGCGCGACATGCTGGCGCGCGGGCTGACCACCTTCGCGGAGATTGTGGAGCGCCCGGGCAGCCCGTCGCGATCGGATTGCCACGACTGGAGCGCCAGCCCGAACATCGAGATCTTCCGCACCGTGCTGGGTGTGGATTCGGCGGCGCCGGCCTTCGCGCGGGTGCGGGTGGCCCCCCACCCCGGACGCCTCACTGCGTTCTCCGGCGCGGTCCCGCATCCTAAGGGGATGGTGGAAGTAGCCGTCGAAGGCGGTACCGCGACGGTCAAACTCCCCGCCGGAGTGAGCGGTGAATTCCTGTGGCGCGGCAAGCGGACGGACCTGGCGCCGGGGGTCAACCGGGTGGCGGCGGGATAAGGCGCAAATCAGACACGGCAACGTTTTTTCGGCCGCGGCTCCGAATCGGCCGCACGCAGTGCCGCGAGCGTAGGCGAGCGCAGGCGCGACCCCTTCTGACGTTCCGTTGGTGAACGCTTTTCGGTTATGGCATGGTCACCCCGACAGCGGCAGAGCGGTCGCTCTCATTGCCCGATTGATCGATGGCGCTGACGGCGTAGCGGTAGGTCCGGCCGGCTTCCACAGCGTGGTCGGAATAGCTGGGAATTCCGGAGATTTCGGCGAT
>JASHSS010000222.1 GCA_030038565.1 Bryobacteraceae bacterium | reverse complement strand
ACGCTTCCGCGCGACAGGCCGCGCGATAAAATGGTGACGAACTCATGCGCACTCTACGCCTTTTGCTTCCGGCCGTGCTCGCTCTCGGCTTGGGCGCTCAACAGAAACCGCTGCCCAACGGTTTGTATGCCGTATTCGAAACCTCCATGGGGACCTTCAAGGCCAAGCTGTACGAGAAAGACACCCCGATCGCGGTGAAAACTTTCGTCGGTTTGGCAACCGGCACTTTGCCCTGGCGCGATCCGCAGACCCAGAAGATGGTGCGGCGCCCGCTCTACAACGACATCACCTTCCATCGCATCGTGGGCGGATCGATGATTCAGGCGGGCGACCCCACCGGCACGGGCCGCCACAATTGCGGCTTCACCATACGGGATGAGATTCTGCCCGGTCTGCGCTTCGACCGCCCGGGCAAACTGGCAGTGGCCAATACCGGCGCGCCGGACTCGGGAGCCTGTCAGTTCTTCATTACGGTCGGCGCCATGTCGCAATGGGATGGGAAGTACACCATCTTTGGCTACGTGGTGGCGGGCGAGGACGTGGTGGAAAAGATCAGCCAGGTGCGCACAGTAGACGAGAAACCGGTCACGCCCGTGAAGTTACTGAGCGTGCTGATCGAGCGCGTAGGGCCGGAGCCCCCGGTGCGCAAGAAGTGATTCCGGTTGCTCAAGCCTGAGCGGCGGGGGTGGGAGCGCGCTTGGCGGTAGCCGCCGCAGCCCCTGCCTTGGCCGGCGGAGCGGGAGCCGGGGTTGCCTCTTCCAGCGCGCGGCGGACGGCGTACACCACGTACAGGCCGAACACCGCCACGATCAGCAAAGCCGTGAGCACCATAAAAAGCCCGTCCACAGTGCCGGCCTGGCCCGTGACGAACAGCCATGCCGCCGACCCCAGGCCGGCGACGATCATCAAAAGGCTGAAAAGAAATAAGAATCCGCGATCAGACATCCCGTTGTGCTAGCTCCCTCGCATTGTCGGCAGCAAAACGCCCGCCCGAAACACATTGTATAGCAATCGGGATTGCGGCGGGGCGGTACCCGATCGCCCCGGTATACAATAGACATTGCGCTCTCAAATCCCCCTTTGGCTGGTCCTTGCCGCCATCCGTAGTGTCGCTCAAACCACCCCCCAGGCGCCCGGCCCACCCACGGAAACCGTGGTTGTCACGGGCACCTTCGAGCCGCTCTCCCTGGATGAAATCGATCGCGCCATCCGCGTGCTCCCGGTCCGCGACAACCCGCTGCTGCTCAACACCATCATCGACGTGCTGCGCCTCGATCCTTCGCTCGACCTGCAGGAGCGCGCCCCCGATGGTGTCCAGACCGATCTCTCCATCCGCGGCTCGAATTTCGAGCAGACCCTCGTGCTGCTCAATGGCATGCCCCTCGACGACGTGCAATCCGGCCATCACGATATGGACATCCCTGTTCCCGAGGATGCCGTTTCGCGCGTCGAAGTGATGCGCGGCTCCGGGTCCACCATCTACGGCTCGGACGCCTCGGGCGGCGTCATCAACATCATCACCGCTCCGCCCGAAGGGTGGGAGGTCCGGCTGCGCACGGCCTTCGGCAGTTTTGGAACCAACCAGGAGCGGCTCTCGATTTCCGGCGGCACGGCCAAGCTTTCCGAGCAGCTCAGCTTCGCGCGCGATTTCTCCACCGGCTTCATTCCCGACCGCGATTACCGCAATCTCCAGTTCGCCTCCCTCACGCATTACCAGACTTCGCTCGGCGCGGGAGACGCCACCCTGGCTTACATGGACCACCCATTCGGCGCAGACCAGTTCTACGGCCCTTACAACTCCTGGGAAGACACCAAGACCTGGTTCGCCGGTTTCGACCAGTCGCTGGGCGACAATACCACCGCCGATTTCAGCTACCGCCGGCACAGCGACCTTTTCGTGCTCCTGCGCGACGATCCGCAATTCTACACCAACCACCATTCCGACGAGAGCGAGCACGCCGATGTCCGGCGCCACCAGTCCCTGTTCACCGGCGCCACGCTTTCCTATGGAGTGGAAGCGCTGCACGAATCCATCATCAGCAACAACCTGGGCGACCACTCCCGGAGCCGCGCCGCCGCCTATGTGGCCGTGGATTTCCGGGCTTTGAAGCGCTTTTCGCTGTCCGTGTCGGCGCGGGAAGAAGTCTACCGCACCTGGTCCGGCGAGTTCTGCCCCACGGTGGCGGGCGGTTATTGGCTCTCCCCGCGCGTGAAACTGCGCGCCTCCGCCAGCCGGGCCTTCCGCATACCCACCTACACCGACCTGTATTACGAAGACCCCGCCAACGTGGGCAACCCCAACCTCCGTCCCGAGCGCGCCTGGACCTACGAAGGCGGTGTGGACTGGATTCCCTCGACGCGCTGGCGCGGCGACTTGACCGTATTTCAGCGCCGCGAGCGCGACGGCATCGACTACTGGCGCGCCACGCCCAACGACCTGTGGCAGGCGCTCAACATCGATAACCTCAACTTCAGCGGAGCCGAGGCCGCCCTCGAATACACGCCCGCGCGCGGCCAGACCTTGGATTTCCGCTACAGCTTCCTGCACGGCTCTGAGGACACCGTGCCGGTGGGCGAAACCAAGTACACCTTCAACTACCCGGTGCATTCGGGTGTAGCTGCGTGGCAGGCGGCGCTGGGCGGCGGTATGGTGCTACGCACCCGCATCGGAATTCTCCGGCGCTTCGATAGCGGCGCTTACGGCCTCTGGGACGTGTATGCCGCCGAAACCCGCGGCCGGCTGCATCCGTTTGTCCAGGTCACCAATGTGACGAACACCGACTACCAGGAAATCCAGGGGGTCGATATGCCCGGCCGCTCGGTGCTGGGCGGGCTTGAGATTGTCGTCCGGCGTTGAAGCCACCCCGAGCCGATTCATGGCTGCGCGGCCGTTGACGCGCGCCCGGCGAATCGGCTACCATCAACCAAATGGTTGACGGTGATCGATCTGAGAATTTGGACGGCATTTTCAGCGCTATCTCCGATCCGACCCGGCGCGCCATCCTGCAACAACTGGGGCAGGGCCCGGAACGGGTAACCGAAATCGCCCGCAGGTTCCCCGTGTCTCTCAACGCCGTGTCCAAGCATTTGATTGTGCTGGAGCGAGCCGGGCTGGTCAGGAGGGAGATTCGCGGGCGGGACCACCTTTGCAGCTTAAATGGTCAACCATTGCGGGAAGCCTCCGCGTGGATTGAGCGGATGCGCGGGTATTGGGAGGAACGGCTGGACGCCCTGGAGCGCCACATCGCCGCAAAGCAGAAGGCGGGAAGGAAGTGATGCCGGCGGCTCCGGGAGGCGGCGATCTGGTCGTCAGACGGAGGATTCGGGCGCCACGCCAGGAAGTCTTCGACGCGTGGACCGACCCTGAGTCTCTGCGGCTCTGGATGTGTCCCGGAGACATTCAATCCGTCGAGGCCACCATCGACCTGCGGGTGGGAGGAGCTTTGCGAATCGTCATGCGCAGCGCCACCCAGATCTTCGAGCACCGCGGTGAGTTCACGGTAATCGACCCGCCCGCGCTTCTGGCCTTCACCTGGATTGCCGCCGCGACGGACTGGAAGCCCACGCTGGTGACCGTGGAGTTTGTGGAGACGGGAGCCGCGGAAACAGAATTGATCCTCACCCACAGCCGGTTTCCCCGGATCGAGGTCCGAGACCAATACCGCAGCGGATGGAGCACGATTGTGTCCCTCCTGGATCAACATCTGACCGGCGTGGGCTAGCGTCGCCTCGTCAAAAACCTGTTGACGGCGCGCCCGGTTCGCGAATATAATCAACCGCATGGTTGACTAAGATGCCGGATATCAAACATTCCATCCAGATTTCCGCGACGCCGGAGCAGGTGTACCCGCTCGCCTCCACAGCCCAGGGGTTCGCCCAGTGGTGGGCTGCGGACGTCACTCAGCCTGCGGACACAGTGGACCTGGGTTTCTTCAACCGGGCCACGGTCTACCGGCTGAAGCTGGCGCTGGAGCAACCGCCCGGACAAGCGGAGTGGGTGTGCGAATCCGGCGACGAGTGGAGCGGCACGCGCATCGCTTTTCGTCTGGAGGCGACGAAGTCGGGAACGCAATTGCGATTTACGCACGGAGGGTGGCGCACCGAAAGCGACTATTTCCTGTCGTGCAACACGACCTGGGGCGAACTGATGTTCCGTTTGAAAGCCGCCGCGGAGGGCAACACTCCCGGGCCGCTTTTCTCCCGCGATGGGATGGCGTACTGATCGCCGCTCGGGGCGCAGCGGGCGCCGGTTTTTCATTTCACGTCCTCGGCGACGTATAACTCCGAGCGCACGTAGGTGTAGTTATAAGCGTAAGCGCGGCCGTCGGGAGTGACGCGCGGATTCGAGATGCTGTCCACGGGGATGGCCGGGCGCAATTCCTTCCAGGGCGTCCGCTTGCCGGTCTCCAGATCGATCAGCGAGATCGGCATCATGCGATTGTCGTTGTGGTGCGTCTCTACATACACCGCTTTGCCATCGGCGCGCCAGCTCACGATCTCGTCGTGCGGGGTGAGGCCGGGCACCGGCTTGGGTTGGCCTCCATCCACCGTGTAGACGCACCACCTCACTGCCGCGCACGGCATCAGGTAAGAATGCCGGTCGGGCGAAACCAGCGGCAGGGCGTCCGGTGCATTCGGCGGGCTCACCGGCTTGACGGTGTTGGCGCGCGCATCCCAATCGTAAAACTGGTAACTCTTGCCGTCCGGGGAACGACCTTCCACCAGGTAATTCTCCTGGCCCTCCAGCCAGCCCGCAACAATCCCGCCGTGCGGCAGCGGTACATGCACCTCCTGGGTCTCTCCGGGACCGATCGGCATAAGGATAAAGGTGCGCTGGGCCGATTCGCGGGAAGTATACCCGGTCAACCATTGGGCGTCCGGCGACATCTTGAAGGCCACTCCATCGCCCAGCCGCACGGCCGGCGAGCCATCGGTGTGGCGCAGATAAATGGCTCCCTTGGCGCCGCCGCTCTCTCCGAGGGTTTCCGCCAGGATCACCGAGCCATCGTCGGAGATGCCGCGCAGGTCGGCCGATTCGAGAACCGAAAGGTCGCGCTCTTCGGCGGCTCCGGGGGCGAGACCCCGGATGCCCTTGCGCTCGTCGTTCAACGAAAACAGCATGTGGCCGGTGGCAGCGATATCGTAAAACGCCAGGGCGCCGGGAAAGCGCGCCGCGACGCGCCGTTTGCCGTCCATTCCGATGGCGTAAATGGTATTCCGGTCATTGGGATCGAAGGAACGGAACCAGATTTCGCGCCCATCGGGGCTCCAGGCCAGCGGGGCAGGCTCCATCCCGCTGGTCTGTCCGGAGACCGGCCCCAATCTCTTCACCTTACCGTCGCGGTCCACGGTGAAAATGCCCATGATGCTGCCGTTGCCGGCGTACGTGGTGAAGGCCACCTGGCGACCGCTGGGCGAGACGCGGATGCCGTAGGGACCGTAGATGGTTTGGACGAGCACCTTGCCAACGGGATATTCCAGCCTGCCTTTGCCGTTCACCTCGCGCACCACTGCCAGTTCCGAGCCATCGGGCGACCAATCCGCCAGCAGGACGTGCTCCAGCAACTCGCGCGGCTGGCCGCCCGAAATCGAAACCCGCGCCAGGGTGCCCGATCCATCGGGAAAAATCGTGCCCGTGAGAAAGGCCAGATCGCCCTTGGAAGAAACCGCCAGCAGGCGCCCGCCCGGTAAATTCAGGTCGCGCGACTCGGGGCTTCGGGTGGTGGAGACGTAGATGCCCGGCTCTCCGCCCTCCCAGGAGGCCGAATAAATCACGCTTCGCCCTTCGGGTCCGAACCGCGCGCTGGTCACACGGCCCTCCCGAAACGTGACGCGGTGAAATTCGGGCGGACCACCGGTCTGCCGGTCGCGCAGGGAATAACCGCCGGCGAAAACGGCCAGCGCGACCATCGCCGCGGCGATAAAGTGCGAAGGTTTGCGGCGCTTCCTGGGCGGCACGCCAACCGCCACGGCGGAGGTGAAGGCCGGCTGGCTGCCGCTGGGCGTAGCCAGCGCCCGCAACGCAAAAGCCAAATCGGCGGCGGATTGAAATCTTAGCGCCGGATTTTTTTCGAGGCACCGCCGCGCGATGGCCTCCACCGCCGGGATCGTCGCGCCGGGGATTTCGCGGGGTTCCTCGCGCAAGACCGCGCTCATCACGTCGGCCGCCGAGGCTCCCTCGAAAGCGCGTTTGCCTGTGGCCATCTCGTAAAGCACACATCCGAAGCTGAAAATATCCGAGCGCGCGTCCACGTTTTCGCCGCGCACCTGTTCGGGTGACATGTAGCCCACGGTGCCGAGCACCATGCCGGGTTGCGAGAGCAACACCGTGGCGGCATCGGCGCCCGCCTGGGGCGCGTTTTGTTTGGCCAGTCCGAAATCCAGCACCTTGACGCGCCCCGGCACGCCTGCCTGCGCCCCCGAGATCATGATGTTCTCGGGCTTCAGATCGCGGTGCACGATTCCCAGCGCGTGAGCCGCCGCGAGCGCCTCGGCGATCTGGGTGGCGATCTCGATCAGCCTGCGGCCGCCGATGGGGCCGCGGTCCATGACGGCGCGCAGCGATTCACCCTCCACGAGTTCCGAGACGATATAGGCGCGCCCATTGCTCTGGCCAACATCGTAGACCGAAACGATATTGGGGTGGTTGAGCGCGCCCAGCGCCCGCGCCTCCTGCTCGAAGCGCTCGCGCCGCGCCGGATC
>JASHSS010000221.1 GCA_030038565.1 Bryobacteraceae bacterium | reverse complement strand
GTATCGGTAATGACGTAGGCCATATATCGAGCCGGGGTGCAATTCCGCTGCCAGAGCTAATCAACAGAAAACAAGGGGTGAAACTCCGTATTTCGGTGGCTCATGGGTGGGGCAAAGGGCGCAGCCGGAGGAGAGAGGGGCAATTACCGCAGGGGAACCGGCGAGGCACTGCATCGGCCGGCGGATGCTGTGGCGTTCCCGGGCGTGAGAGAATCGGCTGAGGATCAGGACAGCGGGCGAAGCGTGAAACCGGACTCCAAGAGCGCCATTCTCGAGGCGGTGAGAAAGCACCCCGAAAGCCTGCGAGCCGCAATTACCGGATCACACGCCCGCCAGGACGGTCCGGATCCATACAGCGATCTGGATCTGTTGCTGGTGGCACGCGACGTTGCCAAGGTCCGGCAGGTCCGCGCGTGGGCGCCCGAAGGCTGGAAGATTCTGCTTTGTGCGTTTCACCTGACTCATTACTGCACGGTCGTCCTGGATGACCTGGAGAAACTGGACCTGGCGATCTTCGCGGCTGAGGAATCGCCTGCAAACTGGGTAGTCCACGATTACACCATCATCAAGGGAGACGATGACTTCGAAGCTCAACTGGCAAGGGCCGCGGAGGTTGCGCGGAGCGCCAAGGCCGCGCACCGGAATCCGGATGTCTCGATCGACAATATCCTGCTCCTGATGATCACCGCGTGGAAACGCGTCCGGAGGGGAGAGCTATTGAGCGCCCATGCCTTTCTGGCAATGGCGGCGGACATGCTCATTTGCCTGGAGAGGCGGAGCCGGACACTGGAAGCGGATGCGGACGTACTCGATCCGCGGCGCCGGCTGGAAAAGAACCACGGGGAACTCGCCCGGGGGCTGCAGGATTGTCTGTTCGGCCCGCCAGGCGGTGGGATCCAGCGGTTGGGAGAGTATCTTGGGGCGCGCCATCGAGGCTCGATGACTACCGGACAGATACAAACGCTGGAGCATCTGGCGAACGTCTAAGCGGCTGCCAGAGACTCCTCCAGAGGGTGGGTGAGCGGCTTTGCCCTGGCGGCCCAAACGGCGGCGACCACAAATGGCACGGTCAATATCTGGCCCAGATACGGCTGCCAGACAATCAGCACCACCGAGGCGGGCGTGAGCGTGAGAACGGCCCAAGCCTTCAGCCAGGGCCGCCAGGCTTGCCGCTGGATGGTCAGGATGGCGAGCGGAATCTGGAGTGTGCAATCTCCGGCGTAGGAGTGATGCGCGAGGAGGACGCCGCAGGCCGCAGCCGCCGCGCCGGCCATTCCAAGATCCTGGCCGCCCCGGCAGAGCCCCCACAGCAGCCAAACCACCACCATGCCCGAAACCAGTTCCAGTGCGGTGGTCCATGGGAGCCAGGACGCCAAACCGTACAGGCTCGGCATACGCTCTGGAGCGGGCGAGAATTCCGGGATTTTAGAGATATTGAGGTAAGCGAGCGGCCATCCGGGACCCTCGATCAGAAAACAGGAGGCGATCCAGGCCAACACCCCGATGGCCCCGGCGATCAAGGTGCGCCAACGCTTCTGGGCCGCCAACATCACGGGGATCCCCAGGGCAAGATGGAACTTGCAGATACAGAGCGAAAACGCGACGCCCGCCAGCCACGGGCGGTTCCTGCCCAATAACAGCAGGCCCGCGGTGAAGAATAACAGCCAGAACGGAACGTCCTGGCCGAACAGCACAACCACGGTTGCGGGGAGCGACCACGTGAGCGCCATCAGCATGAACCGCGGCCGGGCGCCGGGCCAGGTCAGGGCAACCAGAATGAGGGCCGCGATACTCAAGGCCATCCACAGGGCCCGAGCCACGGGGTAGGAGAAACGGGACAGAATCTTGTGCCCGTAAAGAACCACGGGAAGGCGGCCGGTGGGCACTTCCGGGGCGTTTTGGGCCTCGATTTTTCGCAAGGCATCCCAATCGTAAACATGACCCGTACCGGCGAGGTGGCTGGCTGCGTAGAACTGGTTAAAATCGATCCCCAAACGATCCTTATTCATCACCGCAAAGCAGGTGCAGTACGCCAGTCCCAGAGCGCAGATGACCGCCACGGCGATGACCGCCCGCCTTCCCTCGAGATGGGTCACCTTGCGGAACGGAAAGCCGACAGTCATACCGGCGATTGTACTCTTGAGTCAGTTCAAATTAACAATCCACAACGGCCAAGCTGGGGCTAATAACGATGGTTAGCGGCCGGTAGGATAGCCCTCGTTTCCCGGGGCGAGTTCAGGGCCGGGCAAGGAAGACAGCCGCCGTTGCGGCGACGAACACAACTTGAAGCAGCGTGCGCGGAATCAATCCCGGGACTGGTCTCCCGGCGATGCTCAGACCCTGTTGCGCGGCATGAACGTTGGCCGGAAACATGGCCAGCAGCAGCAGGCACAAGCCCGCCCCCGCATCAGGCGCCGTGGCCGGCAGCGTGAGACCCACGGCCCCCAGAATCTCCAGGATTCCAGTCGCGGTGACGATTCGATCGGGGCGCGGAAATACCGGGGGGACCATCCGAATGAGGTCCGGCCGTCGCTTGCCCCAGTGCGCGGACGCGGTCAACAGGAACATACCCGCCAATGCGAATCGCAGGGAGGTCCACCAGCCAAAAGAAGCCACACCGATCATCCCCAGGCCGCTGAAAAGGACGAACAGGACGGCTAGAACGAGGAACGGAACCATCGGTCAGGGCCGGGGCGCGGCCCGATTAGAACTTCTTCAGCTCTTCCACCAGGCCGGCGATGCCTCTCCGGACGTAGATCTGGCTCAGGCGCTGCTCTTCGGCGGAGGGCGCCAGCACTTTGTGCAGGAGCGGGTTGTCGAGGCTCTGGCGGCTGGGCACCCAGATTCTGCCATCGGCGAACTCCACCTGCCGGATGAAGCCGGTCATGCCCTGGATGTTGACCGGTTGGCCGTTCGAGGAAAACCGCAGCGAACTGTCCTGCCGCACGGTGGCCTGGCTGCCGGCCGGCAGGTACAGCGCGGATTCGGAGGAAGGCAGCGATCCGGCCATGTATTGGCGGCCCGCCGGGTCGCTCACCACCCAGCCGAATTCCACGTACTTCACCGCCTTCGAGGAGGTGTTGCGCACGTCGATCTGCGGAGCGCGGGCTTCGTTTCCGTTGATGCGCGCCCAGCCTTCCACGGGCGCCACCGGCGAATCCGGGAATTGCAGAAAGGCAAACCGGGCTTCGTGTTCGGCTGGCAGCGCCGCGCTGGTTACCGAGGGGCCGTTCGAGCGGCCTACCCGCACATCCAGCGAGGGCAAATGCTCCTGCCGCGCGATGCTCTCCAGGATTTCCTTCTGCAAGCCGTCCTTGCCCGACCGCAGCAGAACCTGCTTGAAGTGCTCGCGATCGCGCTCGGCTTCCGTTTCGCAGGCCGTCAGGTAGCGGCGGCTGTTGAGCTTGTCCATGCCGTAGAAGGAAAGATCCTGGAACAGCACGCCGTCCAGATCCACCTGCACCAGGGGTCCGGCCGCCACCTGGGTGGGCCGCACCAACTGCATCTGGATATCCACGGGGAAGACTTCTCCCTGGCCGACGTTGAGGCTGACCTTGGTGACCGATCCCTTGCCGCCGGGAACCGCTTCCTGGGAAATCACCCGCAAGGTGATGCCGCGGATGTGGCTGGGGCTGGCATTGCGGAGCGTCAGCAGGATGTCGAGATCGAGCCGCATGGCCGCGCCCATGGCGGTCGCGCGCGACTGGTCGCTGGACATGGAAATCAGCGTTACGGGCGAATTGGGCGGCAGGTTGACGCTGATAGAGTTCTTCGAGAGGGGGGTTTCCTGCGCGAACAATCCCGGCGCCACCGCCAGGAGCAATCCCGCGAACGCCGCCGCGGGCTTCGCCATGCGCATAACCGCGGTTGGGGTTTTCATATCACTCCGCATAGACCCTGTTGATGGTAACGCCATCGGCCTTGGAATCCACGTAGCTGGCGCTGATGGAGTCTCGCGCGCCAACCGAATAAGTCACATTCCCGGCGCCGCGATTCATCAGTTGCAGGGCCCCCAATCCTTCGCGCAACTGAATTCCATTGGCGGTGTTCTGCACCACCGGACCTTCGCTGAAGACGCTCGGCGCAGGCCGCTCCAGCACCAGGCCCGTCACCACCAGAGCGGTCACGCTGGCCATGGCCACCGCCGCGCGGGCCCCGGTGAAGAGGGGATGTTCGCGCAGTGGGCGTTCTCCGGGCCGCACGCATTCGCCCGCCGCGAGGCCCAGGCGGATATTCGCGCGCATCTCGGCAGCCACTTGATTCCAGGGGACATCGGGGGGTTCCGCCAGCTCCGGCAGCATTTCCCGGAAATCGCTGAAGGCGGCCACTTCCTGGCGGCAGCGTGCGCAGCGGGCGAGGTGCCGTTCCATCCTCCACCTGGCGAAGAATGGAAGGTCGCCGCCCGCGTGCAACGCCAGAGCCGCTTCCTTGGGGTGCTTCATTTTCTTACCGCTTCCTTCTTTCCATGTACTTACGCAGCTTGGTGCGCGCGTTGGCGATATGCGAACGCACGGTGGCCTTGGAGCAGTTGAGCCGTTCGGCCACTTCTTCCGCGGCGAGACCCTCCACGTCCCGCAACATCAGCGCGGCCCGTTCACGCGCACTCAAAAGCCGCAATCCGTCTTCCAGGTAATCCCGGTGTTCCGACCTTAAAAGGGCCTGCTCCGGACTTTCCGAAGGACTTTCCGGAGCGTCGTCGATCTCACAAAAGCTGGCGCGTCCACTGCGCCTCAGGAAGTCAATGGCCGTATTTGTAGCGATTCTCGACAACCAGTGGGCCGCTTTCTGCCCGTCCTTGAGCTGGTCCTGGTGCTGGAGGGCCTTGATGAAAGCCTCCTGGGTCAGGTCCTGGGCGTCCGCGACATTCCGCACGATTCCGTAGATCTGGTTGAAGATCCGGCGTAAGTTCTCGGAAACAAAGCGGTTTTGCCGTTCCAGGAGCTCCAGCCCCGGCTCGATAACATCGCTCATGCGACACGTAACGATCGTTTCCACTGCTTCCTATCGAACATGACGGAAAGAAATGGAAAACGTGGACTCGAAAAGCGCGGCAGGGCCGCTAGGGCTATTCTAGCGCGGGCGTGGGAGGGCGGCGCCCGGCGGGGGGGGTGGAACGGTCTGAGGACGACGGGCGAGGCTGGCGCGGGAGGGAAGCGCGGCGGGCAGGGGGCTGGTGGCGGCTGGCGCGTCGGGCGGG
>JASHSS010000220.1 GCA_030038565.1 Bryobacteraceae bacterium | reverse complement strand
GTTCCCCTTCAGGACGCTCCTCCGATCGGCGTCGAAGGCGGAGATCTGGTGCTTGCGATCGACGAGGCTCTGAGTTCGCTTGCCACGATCGACGCGCGCAAGAGTCACGTGGTGGAGATGCGTTTTTTCGGCGGCTTGACGGTGGAGGAGACGGCGGCTGCCTTGAACATTTCGCCCGATACGGTGATTCGCGATTGGAACCTTGCAAAGGCCTGGCTCCGGCGTACACTGCAGGCGGAGAAAGCCCATGCAGGCTGAGCGCTGGCATCGAATTGAGCAGCTTTATGAAGAAGCTTTGACGCTCGATCCAATTCAACGGGACGCATTTCTGGGGCGGGCTTGCCGAGACGACGAGGCCTTGCGGGTGGAGATTCAGGAGCTTCTCGAGTGTCACGAACAGAACCGCGACTTTATGGAGACCCCCGCGGCCCACGAGCTCGCCCGCGAGGAGGCGAGCAGGCTGGAATCCTCCCAGGGGTTCCGGCTCTCCCGGAATGCGCATCTGGGACCTTACGAAATTCTGAAACCGCTCGGGGCGGGCGGCATTGGCGAGATCTACAGCGCGCTCGATACCCGGCTGGGGCGCGTTGTCGCGTTAAAGATTCTCTCGGCGGACATCATCGGGAAGGGCGGGTCGCGCGATCGTCTGGAGCAGGAAGCCAGGGCGGTTTCCAGCTTGAATCACCCCAACATTTGCACCCTCCACGATATCGGCCGCGAAAACGATATCGACTATCTGGTGATGGAGTATGTCGAAGGCCACACTCTTGCCGAGCGATTGAAGCAAGGTCGGCTTCCCTATGCGGAGATGCTCCGCACATCGATCGAGGTTGCGCAGGCGTTGGACTACGCGCATCGCCGTGGCGTAGTTCACCGCGATCTGAAGCCCGGAAACATCATGCTGACCGCGCACGGTGCGAAACTGGTCGACTTCGGGATCGCGCGATGGCGCCCGCAGGCCGATGATCCAGTGGCGGTTTCGATGCCGGCGAACGCGTCCCTTACGCAGACCGGCGTTGTTGTGGGCACCCCGCAATATATGGCTCCAGAGCAGATCACGCACGGGGCCGTGGATGGGAGGACAGATATCTTCGCTCTGGGTACGGTGATGTACGAAATGGCCGCGGGGCGCAAAGCCTTCGAAGGTTCGCTACAAACCCAGGTCATGGACGCCATCGTGACCCGCGATCTCGACTTGGCGAGCCGGCAGTCTGGGATACCCACCCCCCTGCAGGGTGTGATCAAGCGTTGCCTGGAGAAACTGCCGCAGGACCGGTGGCAGTCAGCGGGCGAAATCGTCGAAAAGTTGAAGGTTATTGAGCGCGCATCGCGCTTGCGCTTGGCGATTGACTGGAAGGCCTGGATGGCTGTCGCAACGTTGCTGATTGCCGCCGCGGCGATCGTGGTGCTTGAAAGGAACGGCCACGTTGTGGCAGCCGCCAAATTTGAGGTGCTGTACAGCTTTGAAAAACCAAAGAGCCCGGAGCAAAACCTCCCCACAGGCGTGCTGGTGGGCGATGACGGCGCGATCTACGGAACAAACTACCACGGAGGGCCTTTAGAATTCGGCCAGATTATCAAATTGACGCCCCCTAAGTCCCGCCATGGGGAGTGGACGGAATCCATCATTCACGATTTTACCGGGGGTGACGATAGCGCGGTGCCCAAGGCCTTGTTGATGGGCGACAAAGGGGTGTTTTACGGCATAACGACAGGCTTGGGAAATAAGGGGGTGGCCTATGAATTGACGCCGCCATCGCAGCCGGGTGGCGCGTGGGCCAGGAAGGTACTGCATGTCTTCACGGGAGAGGACGGCGACGGCGCAATCCCGACCAATGCGCTGATCGCGGGGAAGGACGGAATCCTCTACGGTGCGACTTTCGTGGGCGGGATCTTCCACCCAGTCGATGGGTACGGGAAGGACGGGTACGGAACCGTCTTCGAGTTGATCCCGCCGGATACGAAGGAAGGAGCGTGGACGGAGAGAATTTTGTACCGGTTCCACGGTGACGACGGGTTTTGGCCATACGCAGGGGTGGTCATGGGTCCGGCTGGGGAATTATACGGGGCAACTTTCGGGCGCAGGGATCCCGCAGGGCCGGGTTTAGTTTATGAGCTGCTACCGGCGGCTTCGCCGTCGGCAGTTTGGACGGAGAAGGTTCTTTACAGGTTCACTGGGCTTGACGAGGACGGAGCTCAACCGAACGCGGACGTAGCGATCGGCAGGAATGGAGCGATCTATGGGACAACCCAACGCGGCGGAACGCAGGAGAACGGCACGGTTTTCGAACTGACGCCTCCCAAGTCTCCCGATGGCGCGTGGCAAAAACAAATCATCTATCGCTTCACCAGTCACGCCGGCGATGGCGCCGAGCCCGCAACCGGACTGGTATTCGGTCCTGACGGCGCGATATACGGCGCTACGTTGAAGGGCGGCGCCTGGGACAAAGGGACGGTTTACCGGCTCGTCGCCCCGAGCAGGCCAGGCGGCGAATGGACGGAGACAGTGCTCCATAGTTTTACGGGGCAGGACGGCGCTAACCCGCGCTCTCTGCCGCACCTTTTCTTCGACAAAAATGGGGTTATATATGGCACGGCCGCGTTCGCCGGGCCTCGTGGGGGCGGAACGGTGTTCAGGTTGACGCTTGGAAGGTGATTCCTGGTGGATAGGGGTCGGCGTCTTTGGCCAATTTGAGTGGGTGATCACTGCGGAAACCTCCTGGGAGCAGCAGCCGAGCATCCATGATAGGTATTGTCCAGCGGCGGACGGAGGTGCCGTATCCGGCAGCAACTTTGGAACTGGGTGGGCAGTTGGGTGGGTTGTTTGGTCGTCCAACCCCTGCAAGTTATTGAAGGGATTGGTCGGGGCGAGTGGATTCGAACCACCGACCTCCTGGTCCCGAACCAGGCGCTCTAGCCAGGCTGAGCCACGCCCCGAAGGATCAACACCGCAGCAACTTCAGTATACCACCGTACTGTGTGATCGAAGCGCCGCCTCTTACCGTCTTTACCCGCTTCAGCGCCCTTATTGCTGAAGTGCGCTGAGGGACTCTTCGACCACCCGAAGCAGGCTCTCCACCGTGAACGGCTTGGGCAGGAGGGTGAACCCTTTGCGGGAGACAAAGCGCTGCACCAGGTCAGCGTCGTGGAAGCCGGAAATAAAGAGCACCTGAAGGCCCGGTTGCCTCGCGCAAAGCCGTTCGGCCACCACAGGTCCCGTAAGGTCCGGCATGATCACATCGGTGAGCAGCAAATCCACGCGCCCCGCATTGTTTTCAAATGCTTCCAGAGCGCTCCAGCCGCTGTGAGCCAGCAGCACACGGTACCCGGCGCCGCGCAGAGCCTGTTCCAGCATCCCCAGAACCGCGCGATCATCGTCTACCGCCAGTATCGTGCCGCCCGGCATATTCCTAATTATACCGGGCGGTTACCTGGAATCCGCCAGACCCGAAAGGGCCAAAAACCACACCCGCGCATCAGGCCGCGCGGTTTGGCTCCACGGCGGGCCAGCCTAGGGGATCAATCTTCCCGGCGGGCGCCCCTCTTCCAGGCCTTTCTGCGGAGGCCCGCCGGTCAATTCCGACGCTGCTTTACTGATTGGAGGCCATCGCCACGATGTGAATGCGGCGGTTCTTCTGCCAGCAGCCCTCATCGTGCTCGTCGCAGACCGGCTTTTCCTTGCCATAGCTGACCACGGCAAGCTGATTGCCCGGAATTCCGACCTGTACCAGGTAATCCTTGGCCGATTCGGCACGCTTCTCGCCGAGCGCCATGTTGTACTCGGCCGACCCGCGCTCGTCGCAGTGGCCCTCGATGGTCAGCTTATAGGTGGGATAATCCTTGAGGATATCACGCAATTCGGTGGAATCGCCCTGCAACGCCTTCACCGCATCGGGACGAAGGGTGTGCTTGTCGTAGTCGAAGTAGGCATCCTCGATCCTCGCCAGGAGCTCATCGATTCTGGCGCGCGTGGCGGCATCCGGATAAGCCGACCGGGCCGGGGGAGCGGAATTCGGCTGGCTGGCCGCACGCTCAACCGTCCTCGACGGCGGCGCGCTTGCCGCGGCTGCGGCGGGCTGTGCCGCAGGCGTCGCCGGGGGCTTCGCCGCTACCTTTTTAGAACATCCGGCAATTACCAACGATAAAGCGGCGGTAGCGATCACGGCCGCTTCGCGAAAATTCTTCATTGCAACCTCCTCTTTCACTATTATCGTCCGGCGCCGGCTAAGGCCATCCTGTTCGGACAGGATTTTGAACGGCTTCGGGCGAGTCTACACTGTTATAGGAGATTATTGTTGCTGGAATCCGCTCCGCCGAAAGCTTGGGGTCTCGTGCTGTGGCTGGGCTTTGGCGGTTTGCTGGTTTGCATCCTGGGCGCGGCGGCCGGAAGTCTGATCGTCATGGACCGCGTGCACCAGGATGAGACTCGCATCCGCAAGGCCTTTGTCTCGCGCCTCGATGCGCTCGACCAGATCCGTTCGCAGATCTACCTTTCGGGCACCTACGTGCGCGACTTCCTGCTGTCTCCGGATCCCTCCGGCGCCGCGGCGGAAGTCGCCCGCCTGGCCGGCTTGGAGCGCGATAGCTCCAACGCGCTCGGAACCTACGCGCATTCGCTCGAAGCCGAGGAGCGCGACCCGTTTCTGGCGCTGCGTTCGGAAATCGAGGCCTACTGGAAGATCCTCGACCGCACCATGGCCTGGACGCCCGACCAGCGCAACAAGCTGCGCGATTCGTTTTTCTACGATGAGCTGATCCCCCGTCGCAATGCCATGCTGCAGATCGCCGACCGCATTGCCATCGCCAACGAGCGCGGCCTGAATCGCGCCGAGGAGCAGATTACAGCTTCTTCCGACGGCCTGCGCCGCTCGCTCATCGCGACCTACGCCATCACCCTGGCAGGCGGCCTTCTGTTAGCCCTTCTCACGGTCACCCGCACTTTGCGGCTGGAGCGCGAATTGGAGCGGCGGCTGGAGGAAAACACCCGCGCCCGCGCCGACCTCCAGGAACTTTCCGCCAAGCTGCTGCGCGCCCAGGAGAACGAGCGCCGTTCGCTGGCCCGCGAGCTGCACGACGAGGTGGGTCAATCGCTCTCCGCCATCCTCATGGAGACGGAGAACGCCGGGGAGGCCGCCACCGCCGCCCGGATGCGCGATCACCTGGGCGCCATCCGCACGCTGGCCGAGAAGACCGTCAACGAAGTGCGCGACCTGGCCCTGCTGCTGCGGCCTTCCATGCTGGACGATTTCGGACTGGTGCCGGCGCTCAACTGGTATGCCCGCGAGATGACCAAGCGCACGGGACTAAACGTGGTGCTGTCGGCCGACGATAACGCCGATGATTTGCCCGATGAGCACAAGACCTGCATCTACCGCCTGGCCCAGGAGGCCATCAACAACTCGGCCCGCCACGCCAACGCCCGCACGGTCGAAGTGGAGGTGAAGCGGGAAGCACACACGGTGCGGTTTTCGGTGCGCGACGATGGCGCCGGCTTCGACACCCGTTTCGTGCGGGGCCTTGGACTCCTCGGCATGGAAGAGCGCGTGCGCCGCCTGGGTGGGCGCCTCGAAGTGGATTCGCGCCTGGGCCGCGGCACCCGCATCGCCGCTGAGTTACCAATCGAGCTGATACCCTCCAAGAACGGACATGATGCCCATTCGTATATTGCTGGCTGACGATCATACCGTGGTCCGCGACGGCCTGCGCGCCCTGCTGGAGCGCCAACCCGACATGGCCGTGGTGGGCGAAGCCGCCGACGGCCGCGACAGCGTGCGCCTGGCCGAGGAGCAGGCGCCCGACGTGGTGGTGATGGATATCGCCATGCCCAACATGAACGGCATCGAGGCCACCCGCCGCATCCTGGCAGCCAATCCGCACTGCGCGGTGGTGATTCTGAGCATGCACCAGGACGAGAGCTACGTCCTGCGTTCCATCAAGGCGGGCGCCAAAGGGTACCTGCTGAAGGATTCCCTGCGCTCGGATGTTCTGGACGCCATTCGTTCGGTTTCGCAGGGCCGTTCCTTCCTCACCCGCAAGGTGAGCCGGATTATGCAGGAGGATTACGTGCGCCAGTTGGAGCGGCGCAATCTCGACGACAGCTATGACCTGCTGACGGACCGCGAACGGGAGGTGCTGCAATTGATCGCCGAGGGACGCACCAATAAGGAAGTGGCCAACCTGCTCAACGTGAGCCTCACCACGGTCGAGACCCACCGCACCCACATCCTCCAAAAGCTGGGCCTGCACAGCATTCCCGAACTGATCCTGTACGCCGTGCGGAAAGGGATTATCAGCTAAAACGGCTGCCGGCAGGTGAATCCCCTGCACCGCCCCTACGCCTGGAACTTGAACAGTGCCTGTTCGATGGGAACCCCGCGCACTTCGATGCGTTTCAAATTCGTGGTGCCCACGCCGTGGCCTTCCGCCAGCATCAGCGTGTTGTCGCAGGTCTCGAAAGGCGCCGTGCCGCGCGTGGAGCGCGGGTTGTAGCCCATCACCGCCACCGATACCGCGTCCGTGCAAACCGGATTCAGGCCCGCGATCAGTACTCCCGGCTTCACGGTTCGAATGCCCCGGATCCACGGGCCCTCGCCGCCGGCGATGGTCTCCACGCCATCGATGATCTGCAGGTGGATGGGCCGCGCCGCGGAGAGGTCCGCCACAATGTGCGGTACGCGATAGCCGGGGTCGTGGTTGGCGCCGAAATGCAGTTCCTGGGGCGCCGAGCCGGAGGGCTGCCGGCGGCCTTCGTGACCCACCCGCAACCGGCCGCGGGTGGGGCTTTCATTGGGCTCCTTCTCGCCCGCATCGTCGCCATAAATCGAGGCCGGGATGATCCCGAAGCAATTCTTCAGCGAAAGCGTCACCCCGCAGGTGGCGTGATTCTTCAGCTTGGCCATGCTCACAAACACGTCGGTGTCTTCGTAGGCGTGGTTCAGGTCGTAAGCCGGATACATATAAGGGCTGCCCGGAACCGGGAAGCGGGAATACTTTTTTCCCTTCCCCAGAGCGTTGGTGTTTTCAAACTCCACCACACCCCCCGGAGCGGCCGCCGCCAGCGAACGCACGTTCCAACCCGAATCCAGCATCACGTCTTCCAGGGGTCCTCCGGTGGCCCAGGCGCTCTCTACGAAACGGATGCGCTTCGCTCCGGCGCGGCCCATCAGGTAAGCCGCCGCGCCCACCAGTTTCGGATGCGTGTAGTGCGTCACGGCCGGAGCCAGGCCCTGAAAACGCTGGCTCGGCGCGCCGGTCATGTTCAGCTTCACCGTCACGGTCTTGTTTTTCACCACGCGCTCCAGGCCGCCTAACTGGTCGAACATGGCGCTCAGTTTAGAGGCTACGTCTTCATCGTAAGAGGCGCATTTGGCGATCGACACCGGCGCGGCCGGAGCCTGCGGATTGTCGGCGGCGTTCACCAGCGGCGCCGCCGCGATCATGGCGATCCATTCTCTGCGAGTCATGCTGTTTTCCCCTCCCGGATTGGTTCCGGTTATTGTTCCAGGCGGATTCCGGCGCAGACCCCCACGCGGTCAATGTCCACGCCGCCGCCATCCTCGGTCGGATAGATGGTCAAGGCCTTCTCCGCGCCTTCCGGCGAAACCAGAGTAGCCCGCTGAAAGTTACCCAGAAAATGCACCGTGACGTCGCTGACGGGGTAATCCGAATAGTTTACCAGTTCCACCACCACGGTTTTGCCGTCCGCGGACGACACCACGTTGGAGAGCATGGTGGACACATTGAACAGCCGCACACCCAGGTTGCGGCGCCCCACGATGGAATTCACGTCCCGCCAGATGTCGTTGAGGCGTTCCAGTTGGGCCTTGTCGAGGGTGATGCTGCTGCCTGCGGCGCCCTCGTCCTTCCATCCCGGCGGCCCGGTTAGCAAGGTCCCGCCGGCGCGGGTGAAGTTGTGGAGAATCTCCTTCTGTGCGGGCGTGAGCGAGTCGGCGTCCACGTCCACAGCCATGCTGGCGCCGGCCAGCGATTCGGAAGACAGATGCTGGCGGGGGATGGGCCGCACGGGCGTGTGCTTCACCGCAATCATGTCCAGGATGCCGCCCGAGAGCAGGCCGCCCTTGGCCGGGTCCTGCACCAGCGCCAGTTGGCCGTAGGCCCGCATCTGGCGCCACTCGGCGTGCTGCTCGAAGAAGGCCATCAAGTCCCCCATGCGATGCCAGTCGCGTACGGCGGTAGTCTCGCCCGCGTGCAGCCGCTGGGCGAAATCGGAGTCCAGCGCCACCACCCAGCGCGCGCCGCTCATGCCCGCGTCCGCGATGGCCTGCGCGTAGCGCGAGGCGGTAACCACCGCGCCCGCCGGCGGGAGATTGGCAATCCACAGGGTGGCGTCGCCCCAGGCGTGCAGCGCGCGCAGGAAACCGGTATTGGTATCGATCCACACCGAGCCGGTCGGGCCGGCTTTTTGGGCGCCATCGTCGGCCGCCGAGACTCCCGGCCAAACCCCTTGCCAGGACCCCATAATGGGGGCGGTGGAGTCCAGGCGCAGCCGGTTTCGGGCCAGCAGTTCGATGAGCGGAGCGCTGCCGATGGCGCCCCGTACGGCGGAAGGCACCCCTTCGGCAAAATCGCCCTCCAGGACAATGCCGGTGACCTTCGCCGCCAACGCCTGGCGCGCCGCCGCGACGGTGTCCCCACCCGGGGAAAGCACCGCCAAAGTGACCACCCCGCGCCCGCTGGCCGCGGCCACGAATTCCGGCGGATAGGATTTGAGAAGCAGGCAATTGACCGGCGTACCGCTGAGCAGTTCGAGCGATTTCGCATCCTGCCAGGGCCAGCGCACGGGAACCCAATCCGCGGGCTTGGGCGCTGTGCCCCACGCCAGGGAAAGGAAGAAGAACCAGGCAGCCGTCCAGCGGCCCGCGCGCATCCACATATACCTATAGATTACGACGGCCCGAGCGCCAACGTCCCGCAAATCTGCGAGGCCAGCTCACCGCACGTCCGCGGCTGCTTTTCAGCGCATCAGCCCTTCCAGCAGCCAATGCACCGAATAGAGCGTGGCCGGTTGCAGCAGCAGGACCGCCAGGGCGCCGGCCGCCAAACCCGCCGCCGCGGTCCAATAGCGCCCGCCGCGCAAGGCGAGCGCAGGGGGTTCCAGCAACCGCGCGACGCGCGCTTCCAGGTCCCGCGGATCTTCCAGCAAGGTGGTGGCCAGGGCGCCCGTCCGTTGCGCCGCGCTTCCCAGCCGCACCACCCGCACCAGGGCTTCCGCCAGCGCCAGGCGCCGCCGGGCATCGCCCTCCGCCGCGCGCTCATCCGCGGCCCATTCCGTAACCCGTGCCCAGGCCCGCTCCAGGGCGCCGAATGCCCGGCAGCCCGGAAGGATCTCCGGCGCCCAAAGCAGCGCCAGGCGTTTCAGATTGTCCCGCGATTGGCGATGCGCGTCCTCGTGCCGCAAGGCCACCGCAAGTTGCTCCGCGTCGAGCGCTTCCATCAGCCCCCGCGAAATCAGCACGCGCGGCTGAACCACCCCCGCCAGGGCCAGTAGCGGTGAATTGGCGTCCACCATCCACACGTCCGCACCGTCTGCCAAGGGGCTCGGAGGGCACTGCCGCGCTACCCCCTTCCACAGCCGCAGGTACCGGCGCGATTGGAGCAGCGCCTTGGAGGCGCGTCCCAGGGCCGTCATCCCCAGCGCCGCGCCCAGCAGCGCCGCCACCAGGCACGCCCTGCCGGTTTCTTCCGTAATCTGGGAAGGTTCCAGCCACAAAAAACTCGGCACGCACAGCCCGGCCACCGCCGCCGAGGCCAGCGTCACCGGCATCAACCGCAACGCCAGCAGCAACCGCGCCCCCTCCGCCGGCCGCAGACGCCCGGCCAGCCGGATGGCTCTGGGGGCCAGCGCCAACACCATTGCGGCCAGGGCCGTGTGCACCAGAAAAAAGCAGGCCAGCGAGAGACATGCCAGCCTCCCCAGGTAGGCCGCGGTCATGCCTTCGCCCTCCTCTCCAGTGCCCGCCGCTTCTTGCGGATGGTACGCTCCAGTTCGTCCAGCAGCGCTTCGTTTTTGTCGCCCACCGCCTCCACGAAACACGAAACCAGCAGTTCGCCGGGCGTCGCGGGACTCGCCAAGAAGCCGGCCACCAGTTCGCCCGCGCGTTTCCGCTCCCACTCCGCCCGCGAGATGCGCGGCGAATACACGAACGCGCGCTCCTGTTTGCGCCGCTCCAGGAAGCCTTTTTTATACAGGCGGTCGAGGGTGGTCATTACCGTGGTATAGGCCAGTGGACGCTCCAGCCGGCCCATCACGTCGTGCACGTTGCCCTCGCCGCGCGCCCACACCAATTCCATCACCTGCATCTCCAGGTACCCCAATGCCGCGCCGCGCGCGTCTTCCCCCCCTCTATGCCCGAAAAAGCCCATGCTCTTGGTGACGCCGGAAGCCATCATAGCATTTGGCCGGGCTTCGCCGCGCCCGCCGGCGTGACGCTTGTGACGCTTCCCTTCCCCGCCCCGCCTGCCGCCGGGCAATAGCGGACATCCGTGAAACTGGGCCTTCCAATACCGCCGTCCTGAAACTGCGGCCGTGATACCATGAGAGCCTGCGCGTCGGGCGCGGCCGTGTCCGCGGGAAGGGCTGAGCCCACCGATGTGCGGGCATTCCAGCGGTTCCGAAAACGAATCTTCTTTCCCCCGTGACGCGGACACCGGGCACTGAAAGGAGATCGTCTTGACGCCTCATACCTCTCCCACACGCCGGCTGCCCAGGCTGCCCAACCTCGAGCAGTTACGGAAACAGGCCAAGCAACTGCTGGCGCAATATCGCGCGGGCGATTCCGCCGCGGCCGCCGAGGTAGCGCGCTTCGAGCGTGCGCCCGATCCTGCCCGATTCGCCCTGAGCGATGCGCAACGGGTTCTGGCGCGCGCCTACGGTTACCAGAGTTGGTCCCGCCTGAAAGCCTTCGTGGATGGCGCCAACGTCGCCCGCCTCGCGGAGGCCGTCCAGGCCGGCGACCTGGCGCGCGTCCGCACGCTCCTCCAGGCGCGCCCCGAAATGGTCGGCATGGATATGGCCGGTAACGACGAGCGTCGCGCCTTGCACTTCGCCGTGTTGCGCCGCGACCCCGCCATGGTGCGCTTGCTGATGGAAGCCGGCGCCGACGCCCGCAAGGGCATCTACCCGCACCGCGACGCCACCACCGCCTTCGCTCTGGCCCGCGACCGCGGCTACCACGAGATCGCCGCCGTGATCGAGGAGGAGGAGCAGCGCCGCCGCCAGGCCATGAGTTGCCCCAATGCCGCCGTCTCTCCTGCCCAGGACCACATCAACCAAGCCATCCGCCGGGGCGACACCGCCGAGGCCATCCGTTTTCTGTCGGCCGACGAGTCGCTGGTTCGCGCCTGCGACCGGAACGGACGGACGCCTCTCCACATGGCCGCGGAAGCCTGCAACCCGGAACTGGTGGCCTGGCTGCTCTCGAAAGGCGCCTCCGTGCACAAGGCCGATCTCGAAGGGCTGACCCCGCTTGACCGCGCCGCGCTGGCCGCCGATCCGCGCCATGACGGCCCGCGGCGGTTCCCCGCCCTGGCCCGCCTGCTCCTCGAACGCGGCGCCGAGGTGACCGTCCGCGCCGCCGTGGCCTTGGCGGATGCCGCCCGTGTCCGTCAACTGGTGGCGGCCAATCCCCAGGTGCTGCGCCAGATCCGCTGGCAGGGAGGCGGCCTGCTCAGCCTGGCGGTGAATCACGGGCATCTCGAAATGGTCCGGCTGTTGTTGGATCTGGGCGCTGACGTGGATGAACGCACCGTGCTCCAGGAATTGGAAGAGCCTACCGAAAGTTGGGGCACGCCGCTGTGGTTCGCTGCCCTGGCCCGCCGCCGCGATATCGCCGAACTGCTGCTCGACCGCGGCGCCGATCCCAACGCCAATGTCTACGCCTCCGGTTGGCCGCTGCGCAATGCCTGGCCCGATCAGGCCCTGCGGCGCCTGCTGCTCGACCGCGGCGCCCGGCCCCAACCCTACATGGTGGCCGAGGCCAACGATGTGGAGGAAGCGCGCCGTATGCTGGCTGCCGATCCGGCCGTGCATGTGGTGGAGGAACTGGCCTGGTCGGCAGCCGATCATGGAGCGCCCGAGGTGCTGGAACTGGCCCTGCCGCACCTGGCGCTGCCTTTAGACGATCCCCGCTGGAACTGGTTTCTCATACAACCGCTCCGCGGCGTAGACGACGACGGCCGGGATCATGAGCCCTTCTTTCGCGCCATGGAGATCCTGCTCGCCCACGGCATCGACCCCAATGTGTCGCGCCGCTTCGGGCAGACTGTCCTGCATTTCGCCGCTGCCAGGCCAGGACTCACCGAAGCCGAGAGGGCCCGTTTTGCCGGCATGTTGATCGACCGCGGAGCCCGCCTGGACCGGCGCGACGACCTGCTGCGGTCCACGCCTCTCGGCTGGGCCTGCCGCTGGGGGCGAACCGGATTGGTGGATCTATTGATCGCCCGCGGCGCGCCCGTCACCGAGCCGGATGCCGAACCCTGGGCCACCCCGCTGGCGTGGGCGGATAAGATGGGCCATGTGGAAATCGCCAGCCTGCTGCGGAGCCTGGGAGCGGCGAAATAGCCTCCTTATCCGCCTGCGGCCCGCCACTGCAAGCTCCGAGCCTCGCCTTGAGAGCCTCTACCGTTCGTGTACGTCTTCCAGGTAGGTGTATCCGTGCAGGCCCTCTTCGTAAAACCGCAGCAGCGACCCGCTTTCCTCGTACGTCAGCCGCCCTTCGCGCAGCGCGGTTTCCACGTCGCGGCGCAGGCGCGACACCAGCGAATCGGAGGAAAACTGCACATAGTTCAGCACCTCCCGCACGGTGTCGCCCTTAATCACCGAATCCAGGATGGTCTCGCCGGTCGCGCCCAGCCGGACGTGTACGGCGTTGGTGTCGCCAAACAGGTTGTGCAGATCTCCCAGAATCTCCTGGTAGGCGCCCAGCAGAAACGCGCCCAGGTAATAATCGCCGCCATCGAAGGGGTGCAGTGAAAGCGTGCGCTTCACGTCCCGCCGGTCGATGAAGGCGTCCACCTTGCCGTCCGAATCGCAGGTAATGTCGCCCAACACCGCCGGACGGGTGGGCTGCTCCTCCAGCCGGTGGATCGGCATCACCGGAAACAGTTGCTTGATGGCCCAGCTGTCCGGCATGCTCTGGAACAGCGAGAAATTACAAAAGTAGGTGTCCGAGAGCATCGCGTCGATGCCCTCCAGTTCCTCGGGGAAGAACTCCAGCTCGCGCGCCTGCTTCTGGATCTTGCGCGAGATGGCCCAGTAGAGGTTCTCCGCGATGCAGCGCTGCTCGAGCGAGAGATAGCCCAGGCTGAACAGGTTGAGCGCCTGGTCCAGCGCCTGCTGCGCGTCGTGATAGCTTTCCAGCAGGTTTTTCGCGCTCATCGAGCGATAGGTCTCCTGCAGGTCGATGATGGGCTGTTCGGCGTCCGCCGGCGGCTCCGGCGGAACGTCGGCCTCTCCCATCCCCGCCACGCCCAGCACGTTGAACACCAGCACGCTGTGATAGGCCGCAATCGCCCGCCCGCTCTCGGTGACGATGGTGGGATGCGCCACGCCCACTTCGTCGCACACGTTTTGCACGTGGTAGATCACGTCGTTGGCGTATTCCTGCAGGGTGTAGTTGACGCTGGATTCGAAATCCGTCTGCGACCCGTCGTAATCCACGCCCAGCCCGCCGCCCACGTCCAGAAACCGCAGACCCGCGCCCGCCCGGGCCAGATCCACGTACACCCGCACCGACTCGTTGACCGCGCCCTTGATCTGCCGGATGTTGGTGATCTGGCTGCCCAGGTGGAAGTGCAGCAGGTTGAGGCAATCCGCCATCCCCAGGTCCTTCAACTCCTGCAGCGCCCGCATGGCTTCGGTGGCCGAGAGGCCGAACTTCGAGCGGTAGCCGCCCGACGACTTCCACCGCCCCGATCCGCGGCTGGCCAGCTTCACCCGCAGCCCGATTCTGGGCCGTACCCCCACCCGCGCGCTGTACTTCAGAATCAGGTGCAGTTCGGTGTACTTCTCCACCACCGGGATGATCTGCCGGCCCACCTTCTGCGCCAGCATGGCCATTTCGATGTACTCATCGTCTTTGAAGCCGTTGCAGATGATCGGCGTATCGTTATCGGCCATGGCCATCACCGCCATCAGCTCGGGTTTCGAGCCGGCTTCCAGGCCAAACCGGTAAGGCTTGCCGAATTCCAGCACTTCCTCCACCACCTGGCGCTGCTGGTTGACCTTGATCGGGTACACGCAGCAGTAACTGCCCTGGTACTTATGTTCGGCAATGGCCGTCTGGAAGGCGCTGTGGATCTCGCCCAGGCGGTGCTTCAGGATGTCGGCGAATCGGATCAGGATGGGCAGGTCGATACCCCGCAGCACCAGCGTATCGACCAGTTGTTTCAAGTCGATCGAGCGGGCCGGATCCTTCTCCGGGTGCACCCGCACGTGGCCGTTGTCCCCTACCGAAAAATAGCCTTTGCCCCAGTTGGGGACGTCGTAGAAGTCGCTGGCCACCTGAGGCGTCCATCGTTCGGTCGGCTCCACAACCAGCGAGCCCTTGCGTCCGTTTCTTTCCAACTTCCGGTTCTCCTTAAACCATCAGTGTCGTAGAAATGGCGAAGGGAGGCAAGAGAAAATTCCGGCCGTGGCCACTTTTAACCGCACTGTATTGAATCCGGCTCTCCCCGGCCTGAGACGGCAAACTTTCCCGGGCGTCGGGTTGTTCCCGTCTCCGGCGTATTGCATTTTCCGGCCCGCCATCTTGAGACCCCGTATCTTCCGACACCCGGCATCCTCCGGCCCGCCATCTTCCCGCCCCCCGAAACAGCGCGTCCGCGGCAGTTTTTTGCCGCGTTGACAAAAACCCGTCTCCCGCCCTCCGATCCCTCATTGATTTCAGGCAGCTTAACTTCCGGCCCACTTTTTGCAGGGTCCTCCTCGATGTTGGACCCTCTAGCCGCACAACTCGAGCGCTACATGGACCTGCTGAGCGCGCGGCAGAAGCTGGTCACCTCCAATATCGCCAACGTGGATACGCCTGGATACCAGACCCAGGACATCGACTTTCAGAACGAATTCCAGAGCGCCCTGGCGGGACCGCCCACGGTGGTGGGGGTCGCGGGGCTGACGGTGAAAAACGACGGCAACAACGTCAGCCTCGATCGGGAATCCCGCCTCCTGGCCGAGAACGCGCTGCGGTTCCAGATGGCGTCCACCCTGCTGCACGGCGAGATCAACAGGATTCGTTCGGCCATCAACGAAGGGAAGACTTCATGAGCCTGTTTTCGGCCTTATCCGTGGGGGCGTCCGGAATGGCGGCCCAGCGGGCCCGCGCCGAGGTGCTGGTGGAGAATCTGGCCAACGCCGAGACCACCCGCACTCCCCAGGGCGGTCCTTACCAGCGTAAGGATGTGGTGTTCGAAAGCGCCGAGGCGCCGTCTCCGTTCTCTTCGGTCTTCGATTCCCAGGTGCAGACGGTCAGCGGGGTGGCAGTCTCCGATATCATTACCGATACCAGTCCGCCGGAGCGGCGCTATATGCCCGGCCATCCGGATGCGGACGCCAGCGGTTATGTGGCCTTCCCGAACGTCAACCCGGCCGAAGACATGGTAGACCTCATGGGCGCGGCACGTAGCTATGAAGCCAATGTGGCGGCCATCGGCGCGGTTAAGGATATGATCCAGCGCTCGCTCGATTTGTTGCGTTGAGGTGAATTGTGGCGGCTCCTATCGCACCCATTTCGGCGCCGGTCCTGGCGCAACCCTTGAGCCTGGCGGCGCAGCCCGCTTCGGGCGCCAGCTTTCAGGATGCCTTTGCCAGCGCGGTCCAGAGCGTGGAAGCCTTTGGACAGAACGCCAATGCCTCGGTGGAGCGCCTGCTCTCGGGAGAGGGCGAGGAACTCCACACCACTGTCCTGGCTACCCAGCAGGCCGAGCTCTCCTTCGAGCTGTTTATGCAGATGCGCAATAAGGTCGTGAGCGCCTACCAGGAAATCATGCGCATGCAAATGTAAGAAAGACCCTCATGTTTTTGATCCATTCCGCCGATCTAAGTAATGGAGGCGCTTTGGGTCTCCCAGCATGAAGAAGATTCTGGCCAATCTCTCCCTCCGGCAGAGGATCAGCATCGTGGCGGTGGCGCTGTTGGTAGGCGCGGGGCTGTACGCCGTGGTGCGCGCCCAGAAGGAGGCCGATTTCAAGCCCCTGTTCACCGGGCTGGCCCCCGAGGACGCCGCCGGCATTGTCCAGAAGCTCCGGGAAGGCGGGGTGGAATACCGCCTGCCGGAAGGTGGCGGCGCCGTTCTGGTGCCTTCCGCCCGGCTCGCCGAACTGCGTCTGAACATGGCCGCGGTGGGGCTGCCGAAAACCGGGCGTATCGGCTTCGAACTCTTCGACAAGACCAATCTGGGAGCCACCGAATTTACCGAGCACATCAACTATCGCCGCGCCTTGGAGGGCGAGCTGGAGCGTTCCGTAATGTCGCTGGCCGAGGTGGAACAGGCCCGCGTACACGTCACTTTTCCGAAGGATTCGGTATTTCTGGACGCGCAGCAGCCGGCCAAGGCGAGTGTCCTGGTGAAGATCAAGCCGGGGGCGCGCCTCGCGCCCCAGAACGTGCTGGCCATTAATCACCTGGTGGCCAGCGCCGTGGAAGGTCTCGCGCCGGAGGCTGTCTCAGTGCTCGACATGAACGGCAACCTGTTGGGCATGCCCAAGCCTCCCGATTCGCCGGATAGCCCGGGACCCTCGGAGGCCTTACTGGACTTTCGCCACAAAGTCGAAACCGATCTGCTTGCCAAGATCAACTCCACGCTCGAACCGCTTTTGGGCGCCAACAAGTTCCGGGCGGGGGTTTCGGTCGAGTGCGATTTTACCGGCGGCGATCAGAGCGAAGAGATCTACGATCCGTCGCGCTCCGTGATGACCAGTTCCCAGCGAACCGAAGACAGCTCGGCTCCGGCGGCCGCCGGCGGGGTGCCCGGAACTCCTTCCAGCCTGCCGCGTCCCGCTCCCCGGGCGGGCGCCGGAAACAGCCGGACCTCGCGCGTCACCGAGAATATCCTTTATCAGTCCTCCCGCACGATCAAGAAGACCCATTTGCCCGCCGGCACCGTGCGCAAGATGTCGGTAGCGGTTCTGGTGGATCAGGACCTCACCTGGGAGAGGGAGAAAAACGGCTTTCGCCGGGTGCTGGCGCCACCCCCGCCGGAGAAACTCAAGGTGATTCACGATCTGGTGGCCGGGGTAACCGGTTTCAGCGCCGAACGGGGCGACCAGGTAGTGGTGGAAACTCTGCCTTTCGAAAGCACCCTGACCCTGGAGCCGCCCCTCCTCCCGCCGCCGCCCGCAGGCCAACCGGGCAATTTTCCCGGCCTGACTTTCAAATGGAACCGCCAGACCCAGATCATCGCCGAAGCCGCCGGGCTGGTGGCAGTAGCGCTGGCGGCGGGCATCACGATGCTCCTCAGGCGGCGACGGCGTAATCGGAAAACCAACGCGGTAAGCGTGCCCGCGGCCTTGCCGGCTGGCGAGGCCGGCTCTTCTACGGGTCACACAGTGGAAGGCGGCGATACGATTGCGCAATCCATCGAATCGAAATTAGCCGAACACGAGGCGCTCCAGGAGCGGGCCCAGGCCAAGGCGCTGGAATCCCTCAAACTGGCCCCGGTGATCACCAAACAGGCCGAAGTCCTGGCCAAGCACCTGCGCGAAAAGGTGGTCAAGGATCCGGAGCTGGCCGCGCAGGTCCTGCGCACCTGGATTCGCGAGGAGGAAAACTCGTAAGGGGTTTCCGACCAATTCCATGATCCTCAACACCACCAAGACCGACGAAACCGAATTACTTCCCAGCCTGCGCAAGGCCGCCATGCTGCTCATCGTGCTGGGTGAGCAGACCAGCGCCGAACTGCTCCAGCAGCTCTCGGAAGAGGATGTGCAGAAAGTCAGCCGCGAGGTGGCCAAGATCACGTCCATTTCGGCTGAGCAGGCCGAGAGCGTCCTCAACGAATTTCACAACCTCTCGACCGCCGGCGATTACGTGGCGCGGGGCGGCATCGATTATGCCCGCAAGCTCCTGTTGCGGGCTTTTCCCCCGGACACCGCCAAGCGCTTTCTGGACCGCCTGGCCAAGGCCCTGGGCGCCGAAGCGGCTTCCTTCGACGCCATCCAGAAGGCCGACCCGCAACAGCTCGCCAAGTTCATTCACAACGAACACCCCCAGACCATCGCCTTGGTTCTCTCGCACCTCAATTCCTCCCAGGCGGCCGCGCTGCTCACTTCGCTCCCGGCGGGGCTGCGCGCGGATGTCTCCCAAAGAATGGCCAGCCTGGACCAGATCTCCCCGGAAATCATCCTCAAAATCGCCGGGGTGATCGGACAGAAGCTCAAGACCCTGGGCGAATTCAGCCGCGAATCCTATGGCGGTGTCCGCGCCGTAGCGGAGATGTTGAACCGGCTCGATTCGGCCTCCGGCCGCGAAATCATCGATTACATCGAGCAGCAGGACACCAACCTGGCCCAGACCATCCGCCACCTGATGTTCGTGTTCGAGGATCTCCTGCTGATCGACCCCCTGGGTCTCAAGGAGGTGCTGGCCAAGGTCGACCGCAAGATCCTGACGGTAGCTCTGAAGGGCACCAGCGAGCAGTTGCGGAACCAGATCCTGAGTTGCATGTCGCAGCGTGGCGCGGAGATGTTGAAGGAAGATATGGACGCCCTCGGACCGGTGAAAATCAAAGAAGTGGATGCGGCGCAGCAGCAGATTATCGCGGTGGTGCGGCAGCTCGAATCCGAGGGCGTGGTGAGTCTGAAGGGAACGGTGGGCGAGCAGTATGTCGTCTAGGGTGCTGCGCCCAAAAGACAATCCGCTGGTGTCTCCCATGATCTTTCGGCAAATCGCCGCGGGGCCCGCGGGCAACGCCGAAGGGCAGGGGCGCACACCCGATCCGGGGCCAGATTACGCGGCCCAGATCGCGCAGCTCCAGCGGCAGGCCGAGCAGCGGGTGAAGGACGCCCACGCGGCCGGAGTGAAGGAGGGGGAAACGGCCGGCCGGAGCCGCGCGGCGGCCG
>JASHSS010000219.1 GCA_030038565.1 Bryobacteraceae bacterium | reverse complement strand
GGATTTCTACTATGTAAATAAGTTGGCGGTCAGTCCCGTCAGCAGCAGCCGCATCTACGCTGCCACCGCAACGGGAGTTTTTCAGAGCACCGATAGCGGAGCTACCTGGAACCAGATCCTGAGTTCCTCTTCCAACAACGGTTGCTTCGATCTGGCCCTGCGCACCGATCAGACCACCGACTATATCCTCGCTTCCTGCGGCACCTTCGCCCAGGCCTATCTCTGGCGCAACACCGCGGCCGACTCATCACCCACCAACTGGACCCAGGTCTTTACAGCCGGCAGCAACATGGGCCTGACCTCCCTGGCCATCTCGCCCTCGAATCAGAATCGCATTTACGCCCTTGCCTCCACCACGGCCAGCGGAAAATTCCAGAACGGCCTCCTGTCGGTCTTCAGTTCCGCCGATGGCGGCGCCACCTGGTCCGCCGCCTACACCAATACCGGCAGCACCACCACCCTGGCCAATATGCTGTTGACCAACGGCGTGGCAGCCGCCTGCGGCAGCAATACGCTCCTCAACCAGGGCTGGTACGACAATGTGATCGCCGTCGACCCGACGAGTCCGCCTGCCGGCCCGGACATCGTGTGGATCGGCGGAATCGATCTCTACCGCTCCAACAATAGCGGCCAGACCTGGGGCGAGGCCTCGTATTGGTGGACTTCCGGCTCCAGTTACTCGCATGCCGATCAGCACGCCATCGTCTTCCTTCCCACCGACGACGGCAAGACCATGTTCATCGGTAGCGATGGCGGCGTGTCCTGGACCACCAACCGTCTGGCCTCTGTCGGCACGTCCCTGTGCTCGCCCAACACTTCCGTCTCGTTCACGAACCTCAACCACAACCTCGGCATCACCCAGTTCTACGATGGCGCGGTCTACCCCAATGGTGCCACCTTCTTTGGCGGCACGCAGGACAACGGCACCAACGCCGGAACCGTCGCCGGAGGCGCCAATGGCTGGACCCAATTATTGGGCGGCGATGGCGGCTTCGTGGCCGTGGATCCCGCCAACACCAACATCCTCTACGGCGAGTATACCGGCCTCTCGATTGTAAAATCGACCGACGGCGGCATTAGCTGGAGTACCGTAACCACCGGCATCAGCGATTCCGGGTTCCTGTTCATTGCGCCGTTCACCATGGATCCCAATAACCCGCAGCAACTCTGGACCGGCGGCACTTATATCTGGACCACCAGCAACGGCGCCTCTTCGTGGACCAAGGCCGGCAGCGGATTGAATGGCACCGTAACCGCTATTGCCGTGGCTACCGGCAACTCCAACCAGGTGGCCGTCGGCACCTCCACCGGCGAAGTCTATTACACCACCAACGCCCTCAGCGCCAGCCCCACCTGGTCCATTGCCACGCCCCGCGTCAATGCCTATGTAAGCACGGTTGCTTACGATCCCAACAACAGCAGCATACTCTACGCAACTTACTCCACTTTCAAGTACCTGCCCACCGATAATCACGTTTACCAATCCACCAATGGCGGCTCCACGTGGGCGGGCATCGACGGCAGCGGCGCGACCGGCATTCCGGATACCCCCGTGATGTCCATTGTGGTGAATCCTTCCAACAGCCAGATGCTCTTCATCGGCACCGACTCGGGGGTCTATTCCTCGACCGCCGGCGGCAACATCTGGAACGTCGAGACCACCGGTTTCGGGAACGCGCCGATCGACTCGCTGAGCCTTCTGAACGTCTCCGGCAGCAACTACCTGTACGCCTTCACCCATGGCTACGGCGTCTGGAGCGCCCCCGTCGTCACCGCAGGAACCTGCTCGTACACGCTTTCCCAGAATCAATCCATGCCCGCGGCGGGCGGCTCCGGGACCGTCACCGTCACCACCCAGAGCGTATGCTCGTGGAGCGCCGTCAGCAACAACACAACCTGGCTCAACGTCACTGGCGGAGCGGCCGGAACCGGCACCGGATCGTTCAGTTGGAGCGCGGCAACCAACTCCGGCGCCTCCCGCAGCGGCACAATTACCGTTTCGGGCGAAGGCGCCAGCGCCACCTTCACCGTCACACAGGCCGCGGCGACTTACTCCATCTCCGGCCAGGTTACTTCGGGGGGCAATCCCCTGTCCGGCGTGACGGTAACCCTGAGTGGTTCAAATAGCGGATCAACCACCACCAGCGCCTCCGGCGATTACAGCTTCACGGAATCCGCCGGAGGCACTTACACCGTGACCCCGTCTCTCACGGGTTACACTTTCACTCCGGGCAGCCTGACCGAAACCAATCTCGCCTCCAATGCGACCGCTAACTTCACCGCCACGACGCCCAATAACATCACCATTGCCACCAGCCCCGCAGGCCTCTCGGTGGTCGTGGATGGCGTCGCCCTGACCGCGCCCGCCAGTCTTTATTGGGCGCCCGGATCCACCGGCCACACCCTCAGTGTCGCCTCTCCTCAAGCCGGGCCGTCCGGCACTCAGTACGTCTGGCAAAGCTGGAGCGATAATGGCGCCCAGTCGCACTCCGTCAGCGCGCCAGCCTCCGGCGTCGCGACCTTCACCGCAACTTTCGCCACCGAGTATCTGCTTACACAGGTGATCTCGCCTTCCGGCGCCGGAAGCATTACCGCCAACCCCTCCTCCCCCTCCGGCTACTATAACTCCGGCGTCTCCGTGCAGTTGACCGCCGCTGCCTCCGCCGGCTTTGTGTTCACCGGCTGGTCGGTTGGGCTGAGCGGCTCGACGACCCCGCAATCGGTGGTCATGAATGCGCCGGTAAGCGTCACCGCCAACTTCAATCCGACCACCCCGGTTACCGTGACCACCAGCCCCGCCGGTCTTTCTGTCACTGTGGACGGCGTCACTTACCCGTCCTCGCCGCAGTCGTTCACCTGGGCCACCGGGAGCACTCACTCCATCGGCGCCCTTTCGCCCCAGGGATCCGGTGGCGTCAGCTATGTTTTCAGTAACTGGAGCGACGGCGGAACGCTAGCCCACAGCATAACTGTGCCCGTATCCTCGGTAGTCTATACCGCCTTATTCAACGCCCTGTATCAACTCACCACCACGGCGTCACCCGCGGCCGGAGGCGCCATCTCGGTCAGCCCCGCTTCGCCCAATGGCTATTATTCGAGTGGCACCCCGGTGAGTTTAACCGCTACCCCCAGCGCGGGCTACTCCTTTACGGGATGGGGCGGGGCCTTGGGCGGAACCGCCAATCCGCAGTCGGTCTCCATGACCGCCGCTGTCGCCGTCAGCGCCAACTTCGCTCTCGTACCCTGTTCCTTCACCTTCAGCCCTCCGTCAGCCAGCCTGCCGGCCACCGGAACTTCCACCGTGGAGGCCTGTCCCAATAACTCTGGCCAGCCCAATTGCGGCGTAACACCGGAAATTCCCCAGGCGGTTACCGTCACCCCCAGCGCGGCCTGCGGAGCGTGGACCGCCACCTCCTCCAACCCGGCGGTATTGACGATTACCTCCGCCGGAGCGGTTTCCGGGCCCGGCAGTATAGCCTTCACCCTGCTGAACAACACCCACACCACGCCGCAGACTTATGCCATCACGGTAGCCAGTGGATCGGCATCTGTGGCCTACGCGGTTACCGAAGCCGGGTCGGGAGATAGCCAGACTTATCGGGAAGTCTACGCCCTCTACGAGCAGTTACTCGGCCGGGACCCCGATCCAGGCGGCTTCGCCTTCTGGTCCGGTTCGGGCGGCGCCGGCCTGGGGCAGATGGCCGACTCGTTCCTGACCAGCCCCGAAGCCTATAACACGGACTTCGCCGTGATGGCGGCTTACCAGGCCGCCACCGGTGCTCCCCCCACTTATGCCCAGTTTACGGCCGCGGTAACCAACCTCCGGACGGGCGCTCAGACCGTCACCGGCCTGTTCAATTCATTGCTCGGCTCGGGTTACACCGCGGCCACGCTGTATCAGAATCTCCTGAACCGGTCGCCGAGCGCGTCGGAAGTCATGAGCGCCAATGCGGCTGGCTTGGCCCAGTGGTTCCAAACCCTGATCGGTTACCCCGCCGCGGCCACGCCGGTCGGCTCTCCCAACAACGAATTTCAAAGCACCGGAACTTACCATACGACGCTCGCGGCCGACCACTCTAACTCCCTATACATCCAGATGCTCTACTACGTGGTCCTCGACCGGGACCCCGACCCCAGCGGTCTGGCTTTCTGGGTAGGCATCGCCAACACCGGCGGTCCCGGCGTCCTGTTCGAGGGGTCCGCCGGTTACCCCACTCGCATCCAGATTCTCGGCCCCGGCGCCCCTAACCAGGGCTTCATCGGCAGCTCCGAGTTCCAGGGCCTGTTCGCCAACTGAACGCCTGCGCCGCCGCTCGACGCGGAGGCGCGGGGATGCCCGTTTTGGGCCCGGAACCACCACGCCGTTCTCCAGAAACCTCCGATTCCTCCCGGCCTCTCGTCCTGGTTTTCTCCGTGCTTCCTCCGTGTTCGCCGCGCCTCCGTGGTGAATACGCCGCCGCACCCAAGATGATAGACTGGCGAGATCCATGCGAACTCTACTCCTGCTCGCCCTGGCTGCCGGCGCCGCCCGGGCCGCCGATGAACTTACAGTGTATGAGTTACTCGCCCCTTCCACTCATTCCTTCGACATCATCTACGATGTGACCGCCACGCGCGAGGGCGCGCCCTATTTCTTCAACCCCATCCGCCAGGGTTCGGTAGCCACTCGGGAGCGCGTGATCGACCGCTCGACCGGCCAGCCTCTGGAATTCGAAACCGTGGATGGCCGCGCCGCCAAGGCCTCCGGCTTCGTCAGCCCACGCACCGCAGACGATGCCCAATTCCTGCGCGTCAAGCTCCTGAAGCCCGTGCCCAAAGGCGCCGAAACGCGCATTCGCATCTACAAGACTTACACCGACGCGCCTTCCTACCACGAAAGCGCCGGCGGCTTTGTCTTCGACCGCCCCCTGGGCATCAAGCGCAACGTGGTAGTGCTGCCGCAAGGCTACGAGCTGGTGGGATCGGCCTCGCCCGGTATCGTCTCTACCGGCGCCGACGGCCGCGTCCGCATCAGCTTCGTGAACGACCGCGACGACCAGCTTCCCGTGCGCATCGTGGGGAGGAAGCTGCCGTGAAGCGCCTGCTTCTGCTGGTTCCCCTGCTGGCTGCCGCGCAGTTCCATCGCGCCGAGCAGGACCGCGAAATCCGTTATTGGCTGCTCGATCCCGCCTCGCACCAGTTCCGCATCTCGCACGATTTCACCGTGACGCGGGTTGGGCAGAAATCCGTGCACAGCTTCGTGCGCAAGGGCAGCACCGTGGCGCCCGATTCCAAGATGTTCGACCTGGATACCGGCGAGCCGCTCCCCACCCATACCGTGAGCGGCAAATCCGTGAACGCGCTGGGCTACTATCCCACCCCCACGGATCCCGATTCCGTGGTGGTCGAGGGAGTACTGCCTAAGCCCGTGGCGGAGGGCCAATCGGTGCGCATCCGCGTGGAGGAGACCTACACCGATCCGGTAGGCTACACCGTCGATAAAGGCGAACTGGTATGGAGCCGTACGCTGGGCCGCCCTGTGAACTTCGTAACGCTGCCCGAGGGTTGGATGCTTGCGAGCATCGATACGCCGGCGGTGATTTCACTCGACCCGCAGGGCCGCGTAACGCTGCGCTTCACGAACATCCGCAACGATGAGCTGGCGGTGACGATTCACGCGCGCCCACGTCCGTGAGCCGTCCCGGCGGGCGCCCGGCCAGATGAACGCCCCCTAACATTAAGGTCTTTTCAGCCATCGCAACGCCACCCCTTCGCTCTGCGTTTGATGGATTAGGAGGTTTTGAGGTGATGAGATCAAAACTGTTGGCCGGGACGTTGTTGAGCCTGGGCGCGCTTTTGAGCGCCTGCGCCGGGGGTGCGTACTACACCGCTTATGCGCCCCCGCCGCCGCGCTATGCGGCCGTGGGATACGCACCTGGTCCGGGGTTCGTCTGGACCGCCGGGTATTGGAATCGGATGGGCGGAAACTGGGCCTGGGTGGAAGGCCGCTGGCAGCGCCCGCCGCACCGGAATGCCGTGTGGGTGGCTTCCGAGTGGCGCCACGAAGGCCGGGGCTACCGTTTCTATCGCGGCCACTGGCGGTAAGCGCCACCGCGGACGCCGCTTCCCCGCGAAGCCACCGATCTTCTCCGTGACATCGACCGGTCTGCGCTACGGCTTCTCGGTGAACCGGGCGGTGGCAATTCGCGCGGGATCCGACTCCACGGCCAGCAACAGCTTGCCTTGTTTCACCAAAACGCCGCGCATTTTCAAAATGGAGGAGGAGTCGCCCTCAGCCAACCCGAGTTCCATTTCGGCGATGCAATCCGAATCCAAGGTGTAGCTCCCGGTGGTCTTTCCGCCAGTCGATGTGAAGACCAGGTTTCCCGCGCCATCGGCAATCACGGTTCCGGAAACGGAAAACGGGCTGCCGGGGGCTTGGTCGGTGGCGAATTGCGAGGCTGTGCCGGAGAGCGAGAACGCGAATGCTCCGTGGAAGCTCGCGTTCCCGCAGCCGCCGGGGGTTCGCTCCATTACGCCGGGTTCGCCGGTGTCCGGGTCGGTCTGGTGTATTTCGATGGTTGCGCCTCGCTCTTTGGCGACACCGCTAAAGTGCTGGTAAGTTCCGGAATCGTCCTGCAAGGCAAACGTGAGTGAGCAATCGGTGTGGAAGGAGTAACTGCCGGTCACCGGGTTGCCCAGGAAATAGCCCGCCAGATCGGCTGAGGAAACCCCCGTTACGTTGTGGTCCTCGTCGAATACCAGCCGGCCGATAGCCACCATCGGCTGTGGGCCATCTACACCGATAGTGGTGGCGCCGGAAAGTTGGAATCCGTACGCGCCGAGAATGTCATAAGGCCCGCACACCTCCGCCGCTCCGGCTGAGTTACCGAGCCACGCCAGGCCCAGGACCAAGAGAATCGTCCGCATACACAAATGGCTCATGCACGTGTCGTGCCGCACAGGACCAACCGGCCGCGCGCGAGTGTTGTTCCCGCTGGCAGGCGATTCGAGATCGGTCGCGGAATCTTCACGCCCGCTGGAGAGAAAATCGTACGGCGTTGCGGCGCCGTCATGCTAAAAGTATCCAGGCCCCTGGGTATGAGCCTGAAGACGCTGATCGTGGACGACGAACCGATTGCCCGCAAGCTCCTGCGGGAAGAGTTGGAGACGGTTTCGGACGTTGAAGTGATCGGCGAGGCGGACAACGGCTCCGAAGCTCTGGAGGAAATCGCGCGGCGGCGGCCCGACCTGGTTCTGCTGGATTTGCAGATGCCGGTGATGGGCGGGTTGGACGTGGTGCGGAACCTGGAGCGGGGCGGGCATGTACCGGCAATCGTCATCGTGACCGCCTACGACCGGTTCGCCATTCAGGCATTCGACGCCGGGGCCATCGATTACCTCCTGAAGCCCGTGGGACACGATCGCCTGACGGAAGCCGTGGCGCGGGCCCGGTGCCTGAGTGGCAGGGACACCCTGGAGCGAATCTCCCGTTTGCAGGAGATCGCCGCGAGC
>JASHSS010000218.1 GCA_030038565.1 Bryobacteraceae bacterium | reverse complement strand
TTGAAGTCCTGCAGGATGATGTGATCCAACCCGAACGCCAGCACCATGGCGCGCGACGCCGCATCCTGCGCCTCCTTTCCGGTCGCGGCCCAATACGAATAGCGGCGGAGATTCTCGTCCAGATCGCCACCGTGCAGGTCGATCAGGTAGTCGCACTTCTCCACGACATCTTTACCGATGGCCCAGGAGGCCCGCTCCGTTTGAGTGCCATCGGGCTTGCCAGGATAGAAGCGGTTCATGTTCTTGCCATCGACGGGATTCACGTGGGGCACCTTCTGCAGGAAGGACGCAACATTCACCAGCGGCACGATGATGAGCGTTCCCGAGATCAGGGCCGGGTCGGCCGCCTGGGCCAGCTTCTGTAGCGCAACGATGGATGCGTATTCGGTGCCGTGCGATCCGGCCACCAGAGCCAGCACTGGGCCCGGCCTGGCGCCGTTGACGACGATCACGGGTATGTTAGCCGCCGCGTCTACGCCCGCCGGGACTGCGATGTATCCGGTGGCCTTCTGTCCGGCCGGCGCGGTGGCCGATCCTACCGTGAAATCGGAGGACTGGCCCAGCAGCGGTAGAAGTGCCGCAACGAGAAGTGTCCGCATTCCCGCCCATTTTAGCAATTGGATCGGGCGGCGCCTGCCTGGCGAATCTGGTGTTACAAGGCGCGTCTCCATCTTTCTCTGCTAACCTCAAGTTAATGCGTCGGCGGAACGTCTGCGTGTGGGCGATTGCGGGTTGCCTGGCCCTTTCCGTCGTCCTGGCCGTGGCCTGCCAGCCGGGCCTGGCCGCAGTTGCCGGCGCCGGCATGTCCGCGCCGGGGGCGCCGCGTGCGTCGATCGAAACGGCCCCGGGCGCCAGGATTCTGCCGTCGCATTTCGGTTGGTGCCGTCCGGCCCTCCGGCCGGCTGCCTTCTCGCTCGCTTTTTCAGGCGTTCGGGCAGGCCATGGCGCCCGCCGTCCGGTTCCTTCCGCATCCGGGTTCTACGGCCCTATCTATCGCCGCCCTCCACCCAACTTCTCCTAAGCTCCAACAGTTCACACGGTACGGCAGGACCTTGGCCTGCCTGAACAGGCCAAGGTCTGTTCTACCAAAGCAAAGATTCATTTAGGAGAAGCCGATATGGAATTATTTAAAGATACGCACTTCGATTTCCTTGGCAGGAAATGGTGGTTCATCCTGCCATCACTGATTCTTATTCTGGCCGGACTCGCCAGCCTCATCGTGAAGGGCGGTCCACGGTATGGCATCGATTTTCTGGGTGGCGCAGTCATGGAGGTTGGCTGGCCAGGCGCGCCGCCCATCGACCGTATCCGCGCGGCTGTCGGGGCGCGGCTGAGCGGCGTCTCGGTGGTTGCGGCGCACGAACTCACCGCGGACGGCGCCGGCTCCAACCAGGTCCTCATCTCCGCGCAGCTTCCCGCCCAAGGCGACTGGACGGCGCTCCGCCAGACTATCGCCCAGGCCCTCTCGACCGTCGACGCTCACTATTCCATTCGCGGCTTCGAGATGATCGGGCCGCAGATCGGCGCGGACCTGCGCCGCCAGGCTCTGTTCGCCACCGCGGGTGCTACGGCCGGCATGCTGCTTTACCTCGGCTGGCGCTTCCGCCTGGCGTACGGGGTAGCGGCCGTGATCGCCATGGTGCACGACGCGGTCATCACGATCGGCCTGTTCTCCCTGCTCCATCGCGAGATCTCCCTCACCGTAGTGGCGGCCCTCCTCACCCTCATCGGCTACTCGATGAACGACACCATCGTGGTGTTCGATCGCATCCGCGAAAACCGCCGTCCGGGAAGCCGCGAGCCACTCGCCCAAACCATCAACCGCAGCATCAACCAGACCCTCAGCCGCACCATCCTGACCTCCGGTCTCACGCTCGCCACGGCGCTATCTCTGCTGCTCTTCGGCGGCCCGGTGCTGGAAGGATTCTCGCTCGTCCTGGTGATCGGCATCCTGGTGGGCACCTTCTCCTCCATCTTCATCGCCAGCCCGATCCTGCTGGCGTGGGAGGAGCGTCGCGCGGGCCATACCGCCCGCAGCATCGTACTCCGGCCGGCCGGAGGTGTACGATGACCCGCACCCTCCTCCGGCGGAGCTCCTTCATCCTGGCCATCGTTCTGGCCAGCGCCTTCGCCATTATCCGCGCGCCCGTTCGCCTCGGCCTCGATTTGCGCGGCGGCGCCAGCCTGATTCTTCGCGTCAAATCGCCAGACGACGCCCCATCGGGCGCTAATCAGCGCAACGTGGTCGAGGAGACCCGCCACATCCTGGAGCGCCGCATCAATGAGTACGGCCTCTCCGAAGCCCACGTACAGCCCTACGGCAGCCGCGGCGACGAACTGCTGGTGGAGTTGCCGGGCGTGAGCGACACCGGCCGCCTCACGAGCCTGTTGCAGAGCCGCGCGGTGCTCGAATGGTACGCCGTCGAAGACGGTCCCTATGCCAGCCCAGCCGAAGCTCTAGCCCGGCACGGCGGCCTCCTGCCCTTCGACCACAAGCTGCTGCCCACGCGACCCGCGGCGGATGGGAGAAAAGCCTGGTACCCGCTTGCGGGGCGGCCGGTCGTCCGCGGCACCGACCTGCGCGATGCCCGCGTCGCCGCCGGTCTGATGGGACAGCCGCTCACCACCTTCAGCTTGAGCCAGGAAGCCGCCGCGCGGTTCGAGCGCTACACGCAGGCCAACATCGGCCGGCGCTCCGCCATCGTGCTCGATCGCGTGATTCTGAGCGTGCCGGTGATCGAAGACGCGATCCGCGATTCCGGCCAGATCCAGGGCGCCCGCAGCCGCGAGGAGGCCGAAGATCTAGCCATCAACCTGCGCGCCGGCGCGCTGCCCGCGGCGATCGATATTGTCCAGGAGCGCACCGTGGAGGCCTCGCTGGGCGCCGATTCCATCCGCCACGGCATCGCCGCCGCCGCGTTCGGCCTGGCCGTGGTGGTCTCGGCCATGCTGGTTTACTATCGCTGGGCCGGCGCCAACGCCACCCTCGCGCTTTTCCTGAACGGCGTGCTCCTGGTAGCCGCGCTGGCCTGCTTCGGCGCAGTTCTGACGCTGCCCGGCATTGCCGGCGCGGTGCTGACGATCGGCATGGCGCTGGATAGCAATGTGCTGATCTTCGAGCGAATCCGCGAGGAATTGCGCGCCGGCAAATCGGACACCGCCGCCCTCGCGGCCGGCTTTTCGAAAGCCTTCGCCACGCTGGTGGATACGCACGTCACCACGGTGGTGTCGTGCGCCTTCCTGTTTTTCTTCGGCACTCCCGCGGTCAAGGGCTTTGCCGCCACCTTGGTGATCGGGCTGGCGACCAACCTGTTCACATCGGTCTTCGTCTCGCGAGTAGCCTTCGATTGGGAGCTATCCCGCCGGCCCTCCCCTCGACTGAGTATCGGCCTGGCGCGATAGCATGGCGGAATGCGCCTGAACCTCTGGAAGCAGCGCCTGTCCGCGTACCCGCCTCGGCTTGGGAGTACACCGGCTTCCAATCGCTGATCCTGACCGGCAACGACCCGACCGGCCGATCGAGACAATCGGCGCCGCGTGCGAGGTCGACGAAGCTTTCCCACAAGCCGCCGTTGATGGGCTTCTGGAAAAGTGGGGGCGGTGCGGTCGAAGGATAATCGGATTTCGCCGGAAGCGCCGTAGCGCGCTTCCGGGCGAGTGTCAAATCCGACCGCGGCGCGCCCGCTGGCGGGCGTTCGGCAGGCGAGTGCCGGCGGGCACGGTCTTTCCGCGGTTGGGTCCGGGCGACGACTGACGCCTGTTGCAAGCCGCGGGCGGCCGGAGAGTGCCAGGCGCGGAGCCTGGGTCTTCGAAGGCGAATTCGCGCGGCGGCGAACCTTCGCCGGGCCCGGGCGCCGGTCACGGGCTGATCGGAACACACTTCTCCAGGGCTGCCACGATGGCGTTGATATTGACTGGTTTGGAGATGTAGTCGTCCATCCCGGCGGCGATGCAGCGATCGCGGCAGCCCTCGACGATTTCGGCCGTCATGGCGATGATCGCGGCGTGGCGGCCGGCGCGCTCGCGGCGACGGATCCCGCGGGCGGCGTCATAGCCGTTCATTTCCGGCATCTGGCAGTCCATGAAGATCACGTCGTAAGGGGCTTGTTCAAACATCTTCAACGCCTCCATGCCGTTCACCGCCAGGTCCGCACGAATCCCCAGCTTTTCGAGCATCCGGAGCGCCAGTTTCTGGTTGACGGCATTGTCTTCCGCCACCAGAACGCGCAGGGGTGAACCGGCAAAGCGGGCCTTCCCTCGGGTGTCCCCGTCGATTCTCCGCCGCTCAGCCTGCCGCTGCGGCTGCGCTGCCTGCTGTCTTTTCGACCAGGCTTCGATGAGGACGCCCGACAGTTGCGATTGCCTCACAGGCTTCGGCAGGCAGGCATCGACGGCCGATCCCCCCAACTTGCGGATGTCGCGCCGGTCGCCGATCGAAGTCAACAAGACTACGACTGCGTCGCGGAAGGCAGGGTCGGCCTTGATGGCGGCCGCCACCCCGGCATCGTCGAGGAGGACGAAATGGTAGGGGTCGCCCTCCTCGACGGCCGTTCTCAGAGCTTCGAGGGCATCGTGGCCCTCGCCATAACTTCCGTCGCGCATGCCCCAACCGGAGATCTGCTCGTGGAGCACGCGGCGAGTGACGTCGTTGTGGTCCGCAATGAGCACGCGCAGACCGGCCAGGTCGAACCGGGCGGGCGGGGAGGGGCGTTCGGCACACCGCGGCAACGAGAGGGTGAAGGTGAATTTCGATCCTTCGCCGGGCCGGCTTTCCACGGTGATCGCGCCGCCCATCATTTCCACGAGCTGCTTGGAGATGGCCAGGCCCAATCCGGTGCCGCCATAGCGGCGCGTGGTGGACGCATCGGCCTGGGAGAACTTGTCGAACAGAAGCGAGAGTTTGTCCGGCGGTATTCCGATCCCGGTGTCGCTTACCGAAACCCGCATCGTGCCGGACCCGCCGGCATGCGCTTCCCAGTCTGCCGCAATCAGGACGTGCCCGCTGGCGGTGAACTTGATGGCATTGCCCAGCAGATTGGTGATCACCTGGCGGACCTTGGCCCCGTCGCCGATGAACGCGCTAGGCGTGCCGGGAGGGTATCGCAAGATCAGATCGAGGTTCTTTTCCTGGGCCTTGGGGGCGAGCATCTGGGCGACTTCTTCGATCAGCGGGCGAAGCTCGAACGGGTAGGGCTCGAGTTCCAGCTTTCCGGCCTCGATTTTGGAGAAGTCGAGGATGTCGTTGACCACTGTCAGCAGAGCCTCTCCCGAACCGCGCACGCTCTCGACGTAATCCAACTGTTCCGGCGTCAGGCTGGTGTCGAGGAGCAGGCTGGTCATGCCGATGACGCCATTCAGCGGGGTTCGAATCTCATGGCTCATATTCGCCAGGAAGTCGATCTTGGCGCGGCTGGCCTGTTCGGCCCGCGCGGTGGCGGCGGCCAGATCGCGGGTGCGGTCCGCCACGGCCGCTTCGAGCGCCGTGCGAACAGCTCGTTGTCGGACCTCGCGCTGCCGCCACCAGGACCACACCAGGCCGGCGAGCAGGAAGCCGAGGGCCGTATCGAAAGGCCAGGAGAGGAACCAGGGGGGACGAATGCGAAACCGCAGCAGCGCGGGGTAACTCCATTCCCCCTGCTCCGTTTGGCCCTCCACCTCGAATCCATAGGCGCCTGAAGGAAGTTCGGCAAAACGGATCTCATGGCCCTGAGTAGTCATCCAGGGGCTCGAGCCGGTTCCAATCCGGTACCGGAAACTGGCCGCCGGTCTCCGATAGGACAGCATGGTGAAACGGAGCGTCAAAGAATGGACCGGAGAGCCGAAATCCGTATCCTGCGCCGGCTGATCGTTGCGCAGCACCGACGTAATAAGGGTCTTGGGAAGGACCGGCTTCACCGGGGCGGCCGGGTGAAACCGCGCCAGGCCGCCGCTGGTTCCCACCCAAACGGTACCGTCGGCCTCGGTGAGATAGGCGTGGGCGTTACAGTCGTTCCACACCAGGCCGTCCGCCATACGATAGCGGATCCACCGGTTGCCTTCGAGCACCGCGACACCGTTGTCGGTGCCCACCCAGTGCCGCCCGGCCGCGTCGAAGAACTGCGAGTAGATCACGTTACCGGGAAGGCCGTCGGCGGCGGTAAAGTGCCGCAATTGGACAACCGCGCCGTTTAGTTCGATGCGCGTAATCCCCGAAGGCGCGAAATAGGCGATCCAGATCGCCCCATCCGGGTCCAGCGTAAGAGACTGGACGAAATTATCCTTCAACCCATCGGCTACGGTTAACAACCAGCGCACCGCGCCCTGCTGGATGTAGAGGCCTTTCTTGCCGGCGACAAGCAGGCCCCTCGCGCTAGACCAGACGTCGGTGATGGCCGCTCCGTCGAGCGGTAAAGGCACGGGCTCGAGTGTGGTGGCGCCGGACATGAGCCGCATGAGGCCGCTCCCGCCGGCCACCCAAATCGTGCCGGTGTCATCGCGGCTGATCTGCGTAATGGAGAAGCGAGGCCAAGGCTGGGACTGCGGGTAGACCAGTTTCTGGCCCGTCCGGGGATTGTAGCGCACCAGTCCGTTCGCCCCGGCCTGGAACGTTCCCACCCAGAGCGTACCATCGCTTTCCGCGACCAGCCCGTATACGGTTAGTTCGCCCACCGCGTCGGACCGCTGAAAACGCCAGCGCCCGCCGCTCTGGACGCCGTGGAACAGGCCGCGGCTGGTGCCGATCCACAGGTCGCCCGCGGGGTCACGGACGATGCGCCAGATTCCCAGGTTCGTAAGCCCCTCTTCTTCGCCGAAGCTCTGCCATTGGTCCTGTCCCAGCCAGCGAGCCAACCCGTGGCCACTGTAACCGAGCCAGACGGAACCCTCGCGGTCTTCGGCGACCGCGATGACTTCCGTGCGCCGCAGACCGCTTTCCACTCCGTAGTTCCGGCAGTCGTTTCCATCGCAAACCATCAACCCGCCATAGTGCGGGATCAAGACCTGCCCGTTGCGGCTGGCCAGCAGGAACAAGCCACGGGAAGAATCCAGCCTCGGGAGATCGGGCACGGCGTGAAAACTCTGGCCGGCCTTTTCCCTCACCAGCACCCGGTCGTTCGAGCGGATCCACAGCCGCCCCGCGGTGTCCTCCGCAATGCTCCGCCAGGGCCCGTCGGGAACGCCGCGGTCGCCCGCCCACTGCTGTTGATGGCCGTTCCGGATTGCGCAGAGCGAGGTCCCGCAACCGAACCAGACCGTCTGATCGGATGCCACAAATACGCTATAGGACGGCCTGGGCGAAACCAGACGAGGTTGTACGCCGCCCTGGAGGGGGATCGAGCGCAGACCGGACGGCGTGGCCACATACAGGCTGCTCCGGTCGCCCCCGATGGCCTGCCCGCTTTCCAGTTCCACGTCTCCAAAGCCTGGAACGGCGGCGAACCGTTCTCCGGCCCACCGGAACAAGCCGGCGCTCGAACCCGTCCAGAACTGGCCATCGGCTGAGCTGTACATGGAGTTGGTGTTGCCCTTCTTCGCCCCGGAGGTTGCATTGAAAAGCCGAAAGCGGTCGCCGTCGTATCGGAAGAGGCCGCCTTCCGTGCTAATCCACAAGAACCCTTCGCGATCCTGGCCGAGGGCGAGAACGGTGGGATTGGTCAAGCCCCGGTCCTCGCCATACATCTGGAATGACCAGTGCTGTGCCTCAGCCAGTTGAGGAACGAACCACCCCAGGCTGACGATGCAAATCAGTCGTGCCACGCGCACATTACCTTATCGGCAGAAATGGCCGGATCCAATAGGCCGCGGGGAGGCCCGTCTAGCGATGAAATCCGCTGCCCGGCTTCCAGTCCGGAAGCTTGTCCTGGTTGGCGATATCCTGGCCCAGCAGGAAGGCGTAGCGGGCGGCCTGCTCCAGGGTGGTGAAGTCCCAATCGGCCTGAAACTCATCGGAGGGCTGGTGGTAGTGATTGTTATCGATGGCGTTGGGTTTGGGTTATTCGATTGGGTCATTTGGGTCATTTCAGTGGTTTTCCTTCTTTCGGGGTGTCTGGGTCTTGCACCTGTAAAGAACAGGGGAAAAACAGGCTTGGGGCGGGGAGGCTTCAGCTTGCCCTTTCTCCAGGCCTGGAACTCCGCTGTGTGAAATCTGGATGAGTACTTGATGTCCGCATAGGTCGTGCCCGAATTCTCTCGCATAAACTGGGCAAGCCGCCCTTCGGGAGGACCAGCAGGAACCTCCCGTGACGCAGGGTTCGGCCGCTTATCTGTCTTCGCGCCCTGTTGCTCAGTGCTGTCGCTTAGCGGATAGACGCCGGACTCAGGTTCCACTGGCATCGCGGAAACGAGGTGCCACAGGTCGGCGCCTACCTCTCGAAAGGCCTTGGCTAAGTCTTCGCACTTTCCTGCTTGTTTCCGCCCAGAAAGACCGAGCCGTTTGGAACCTTCCCACCAGGCGCTTTGGACTGCTTTCTGCCTGTTCCGCTGATTCATTCTGGAACGAGCGCAGAGCAGTTTCCCCCCGGAGGCCCCGGTCGATGACGAAGTTCGCCTGGAGCACGGCGAGATCGTAGGACAGACCTTGAATGGCGCTGTCCAGGAAGGAGGTTCGGGAATCCACTCGACTCTTGGCGCGTCGGCGAATAACATCTTCAGGCTCCTCGTGCTTGCTGCCGTCCTCCTTGATCCATCGCCTCCTCAGCCGGGGCTGCCTCCCGAACCTTTCGAACGAGCAATGGAATTGCTCCCAAATGCGCTTCTGCCAATGCTCGAATTCGGCCTTGGCATCGGGGAATGGACGGTGGGCCGCGTGGTCATAAAGCCAGGAAGGAGTAGGATGATCACGGGGGTAGCGATCGCGCCGGAGACCCGGTCCTTCCAAAGTCTCTTCGATCACAGGTCGCAGTTCCAGGTCATTGGCTTCCAGTTCTTGACAGAATTCCGCAGATCGTTGGATCAGATCCTGGAGGAAAGGCAGCGGTCGCCCGCGTACCAATTTGTGAATCCACCAATCCTGCAAATTCGCTCGAATCGGGGCGCCGGCCGAGATCGCGGCTTTCCTTACGGCTGCACGGAAGAGGGCCTTGAGCCGCTCCCGCGCATCTGGGTCGCTCAGATCACATCCGACGATCCAGAGGCCGGGAGGCAGGTTTTCGGAATTCTGGCTGGTTGCGCAACTCGCCCATGGGGAGCAAGTTCTGGAATTGAGCCTGGTGTGGCCGCCCGAGGCAAGTGTTCCCAGCTTCCGCCCCAGTCCATCAGGCTGGAATCAGGCGGTCAACAACAATTCTACTCGTGTTTGTTTCTTAAAAACAGGCCCAAGGCCG
>JASHSS010000217.1 GCA_030038565.1 Bryobacteraceae bacterium | reverse complement strand
ATCTGGCCCTCGACGCCCTGCATGGTAAAGAGAGGCACAAATCCGGCCACCGTGATCAGGGCCGAAAACAGGACCGCCTTGTCCACCTGCAGCGCGCTTACCAGAATCAGCCGCAGGCGATCCGTCCACTGGAAAGCCGGCCCTGACTCCGCTTCCTGGATCGTGGTCGGGTCCGGACCCCAGAAGCCGCGTGCCAGGCGCTGCAGGATGGTTTGTCTTTCCTCGGGGTTGTGCTGAAAATTTTTGAAGATATTCTCCACCAGGATGACCGCCGAATCCACAATGATCCCGAAATCGACCGCGCCCACTGAGAGCAGGTTGGCGCTTTCCCCCATAATCACCAGCAGGATGGTGGCGAAGAACAGCGCGAAGGGGATGTTCAGTCCGACAATAATCGCGCTGCGAAGATTGCCCAGGAAAATCCATTGGATCAAAAAGACCAGCAGACATCCGAAGATGAGATTGTGCAAAACCGTATGGGTGGTGATGGCGACCAGGGAGGAACGGTCGTAGTACGGAACCACTTTGACGCCCCGCGGCAGGCTCCCGTCGTGATTGAGGTCGTCAATCGTCTGTTTCACCTTGGGGATCATATCGGCGGTCTTTTCGGTTCGCCGTTCCACCACGATGGCGCCCACCACGTCGTCGGTGCCGTCGCGGCCCAGGATGCCAAGTCTGGGACGATAGCCCAACTGAACCTTTCCGACATCCTTCATGAGAATCGGAACACCGTTCTCCTGGCTCAGAACTACGTTTTCGATGTCGTTGACCTTATAACCCTCGGTCAGATCGTCGTTGCCGCCATCGTCAATCAGTCCCACGCCGCGAATATTGATGGACTGCTGGCCGATGCGGATTTCGCGCCCGCCCACGTTGATGTTGGCGTTACCGAGGGCGGTCAGAATCTGGGGTACGGTGATGCTGTAAGCTTCGAGCTTGTGAGGGTCCACCTCGACCTCGAACTCCTTGGTGGGACCTCCCCAACTGTTGACGGCGGCGATGCCCGGGATGGTCAGCAGCCGGCGCGCCACAATCCAATCCTGAACGGTGCGCAGGTTGACGATTCCAAAATGCGGCGGGCCCACCACCTGATAGCGGTAGATCTCGCCCGTGGAACTGTTGGCCTGGATGGTGGGCACCAGGTTGCCCGGCAGGCTGACATTCTGTGTCATGGCCACGGATGCCTGGCTGTAAGCGAAGAAATAATCCACGCCATACTTGAAGCTGACCCGGACAAACGACAGGCCATAGAACGAAGTGGAGCGGATGACATCGATGCCCGGAGTAGAGTAGAGGCCGATTTCCATGGGGATGGTGTAATAGCGCTCCATCTCTTCGGCGGACAGGCCGGGCGCCTGCGCGGTGATTTCCAGGATCACGGGCGTGGGGTTCGGATAGGCATCGATATTGAGTAGCTTGAAGGCGATGAAGCCGGCCACGGCAAACAGGATCAACCCCGCCACCACCACCGCGCGCCGGCTCAGGCAAAATGCAATCAGAGACTTGAACATGACGAGGCCTTATTCGGTGGGCGGCGCGGTAAGCATCGAGTCCAAAAACACGGCGCCGTCTGTGACCACCAATTCTCCCCGCTTGAGGCCGTCGAGGATCTGAACCCGGTCGTCCCGCCGCAGCCCGATTTTGACGATTCTCTGATCGAAATGGCGCCGGTCGGTGGTCACCCAGGCGGTCATGGTGCCATCGGGTTCGCGCACCACCGCGTTAGCCGGAACCGCAATTCCCGCCAGGGGACCCTCGACACGGATCACGAAGTTCGCGAGCATTCCGGGGCGCAGTTCATCCTTGGGGTCCTCGATATCGCAACGAACCGTCGCGCGGTGGGTATTCGGATCGACCGACGGGTAGATTTTCGATACCTTGGCGCGAAACACGCGGTTGGGATAGGCCAGGACTTTGACTTGCACCGGTTCTTCCAGATGCAGCAGCGCGATGTCGCTCTCAATGACATTCGCCAGCATCCATTTGACCGAGATATTCGAGACCGTGTAAGGCGCGGGCGGGTTCCCAGGCTGCACCAGCAGCCCCGGAGGCGCGTTGTACTGTATGATCTTGCCGGCAATCGGACTGTGCACGACCAGCGCAGGGTCGATCTTGCGCGAAGCGACCATCTGATCGATTTCCGCGTCGGTCTTGCCGAAGACGCGCACGGCGTCGCGCGCGGCCTTGAGAGCGCCGTCGGCGGTCTGCTCATCGGAAACCGCCTGCTCCATTTCCCGTTGCGCAACGCCCGGCAGGCCTTTGACGCGCTCCAGTTCTTTGTTGGTCAATTCGAAAGTGGCCGCCGCGCCGATGAGCGTGGATTCCGCCTGGATGAGGTCGGGGCTTTTGATGGTGTAGAGCGGTTGATCCTTCTCCACCTGAGCGCCGAGTTCCACGAAGGCCTGCATAATGGTGCCCTGGTAAGCCGGAAAAACCTGCACCGACAACTCATCCGAAAAGCTGATGTTGCCGACGGTGTCCCGCTCCACCGGGAACTCGTACGTGCCCACGGTTTCGACTTTGACGGCGTTGAGTTGGCTGGGGGTCAAATCCAGGCTGGGGTTGGTGGCGCTGGTTTTTGTGTTGGTGTTGGGCGCACCGGCGTTCCTGGCCGTTGGCCGCGGATTCCCATCGGCGGCCTGGGTACTGGTATGACAGGATTCCAGCGGAGCCATGGCGATCAGAATCGCTACGGTTAACGGGAACACCATCGCCCCGCGTGGGCTTCTGTGAATCGAATGCGTCGTCGTGCCGTAGGGCACAATCCGGGTGAGAAATAGCATGCGGCACCAAGAGCTAAACTACCGCTCTCGGGGAGATGCCGCCGCCGCTCTTTTGTTTATCGCCGGATGCTCTTTGGATTAATCGCTGGCGCGGCGGCCGCGTAAAGCGGCATGGTTCGGGTTCCAACGATCGGACGATCAATCTTTAGGGCAACCCGGCGTTCTTTCGGGCAAGGCGCTTGGCACGATCCTTGATCCGCGCCTAAGATGGCCTCAGGCTGATCAGGCCGGAAGGCGGCCAAAGTCCACCGATCAGAGGGTACACCTGGCAATGGAAGAACCAATAGAGCAAAAGCGAATCCGGCTGGTCCTGATTGACGGTCAAGCCCTCTTTCGGGCGAGCCTGAGCCGCTTCCTGGCCACCCAACCAAATCTGGAAGTGGTAGGTGAGGGCGGAACGGTCGCCGAAGCGCTGGCGGTGCTGAACGGTTCTCCGGTCGATATCGCCCTGGTGGATTGGGATCTCCATACTGAAGAACTGATATCCGCGGCCCGGCTGGCCGGCTACAAAGGGCAATTCCTGGTGGTGGCCGGAGTAGCGGGCGCCGAGGATCTGGCGGATGCCATCAAGCTGGGGGCCTCGGGCATTTTTCTGAAATCCGAGGCCCCCGAACGGCTGGTGCAGGCCATCCGGCTGGTGGCCAGCGGCGCGGTGTGGGTCGATTCGAAGGCTATTCAACTGCTCGCCGATCAACTGGCGGGGCGGCTCCAGGCTATCGACCGGAAGTCCGGCAATGGGCTGACGGAGAGAGAAGAAAAGGTTCTCCTGGGAATCCTGGGCGGGCTGACCAATCGAAAGATTGGGGACAATATGGGGCTATCCGAGGGCACTGTGAAGTCGGTGGTGCAGCAGTTGTTCCTGAGAACCGGTGTCCGCACGCGGAGCCAATTGGTGCGGGTGGCGCTCGAAGGCTCGTTGGGCACGGCCAGGGAGTTGGACAAACGGGAGCAAGTTGCCCCGCGGGCCGGAAGGACATTGAAATCCATCGAAGATCCCAATCCCGCGACTGCCGGGCAATCGCACGGTTGAATCTCTTGATTGTTGGAAATCAGACAGTCTGTCTGATCCCCCCACCAGGAATCAACAAGTTACCATCCAAAATCAGACAACGTGTCTGAAAATTGAAGCCGCGGACCTTGTGTGCTGAACAGGGCCTGGAAGCCGCTGCCTTTCTTCCGCAACCTGCCGGCGGCTGTCCGGCAGGGGATTCAGCGAACCGGGTTATGGTCCCGGCGGTTGCCGGCGCTGCAACTCGGCCGGAGCGCGCTGGCGGTCGAGGGCTTCATACCGCAAGGTCCAGCGCAGTGGTACGGCCTGCGGCGGGTAGCAGACCTTGGCGTCGCAGGCTTGATAGCGCAGCGATCCCTCTACCACCAGTTCGCCCGCGGGGCTGAGCACCGGCTTCACCTGGGCATCGGGAGCAATGGTGATGTCTTCAGCCACCCGGAAAT
>JASHSS010000216.1 GCA_030038565.1 Bryobacteraceae bacterium | reverse complement strand
TTCCAGCGCCTGGAGCGCGACCGCTTCGGCGCGGCCGAGACGCGCCTGGATGCCGAACTGGAGCGTTACGGGCTTCGCGAGGCCGAACTGCGCCAGGAGTTTCTATGGCAGCTTACCGTGCTCAGCTTCATCCAGCAGAGATTCCAGCCGGGCGTCAACGTGACCGACCAGGAAGTCCAGGCTTACTACGATCAACACCTCGCCGAACTCCAGCGGGCCAACCCGCGCGACAGCAGCCTCGCCGCGCTGGAACCGAAGATCCGCGACTTACTCACCGGAGAAGATGTGAATAAGGAATTTGAGTCCTGGCTCGATCGTGCCCGCCAGGATACCTCTATCGAATATCACCAGGGGGCATTTCAATGAGCAGAGCGGCCAGGATTGTCCGCCAGGTAACCATCGGGTTGAGCGTCGGGGTCGTGCTGATTCTGGCAGCCGCGCTCCTGATTCTCCGCACGGCCCGGTTCCAGGATTGGACCAAGGAAAAGATCGCCGCGGCAATCGCCGAAGGCACCGGCGGAAAAACCGAAATCGGGTCATTTTCGCTGGATGTCCCGCATATGCAGGTCCGCATTCGCGACCTGGTGATTCATGGCACAGAACCGCCCACGGCAGCGCCCTTCGTGCGCGTCTCCGAGATCGATTTGACCGGGCGGCTCTTCGGCGGCGGGCGCATCCTGGGGATTTCCTACCTCGGCATCCGCGAGCCTGAAGTCAATGTCATCGTTTTCACGGATGGCCGCACCAACCTTCCCACGCCGAAGCCCTCGGCGCCCTCAAAGAGCACCCCGCTCGAAACGGTGGTGGATCTGGCGGTGGGGCATTTCGAGCTGACCCAGGGCCACCTGGCTCTCAATAACCGCAAGCAACCGCTCGATGTCGCGGGCAATAATCTGCGGGCGCAGCTTTGGTATCGCCTGCTCGACCGTGATTACACCGGGCGGATTTCGCTCGACCCGGTGTACGTGGTGGCCGGCCGCAACACACCGGTCACTTACCGTGTCACCCTGCCGTTGGTGCTGGCATCCAACCGGATTCGCCTGGAGGGAGCCACCATCGCCACCGCCAGTTCCCGGCTGAACATCGATGGTTCGATTGCGGATTTGCGGCAGCCGGCCTTTTCGGGCCGCCTGGAAGGCTGGCTGGCGCTGGCCGATCTGGACCATACCCTGGGGCTGGCACTGGACGCCTCCGGCCGTGGCGTGCCGGCGGTGTTGCAACTGGATGTCAACGGCGACGCCTCGGCGAGCCAGGTCCGGTTGGCATCGATGACGCTCGACCTGGGAGGGTCGCATCTTCAGGCCAGCGGCGTGTTGAAGGGCGCGGGAGCGGGCGCGGGAAGTTCCTTCCGCTTCGATGGTTCGCTGGCCCTCGCGGAATTAGCCCGGCTGGCGCGCTTGAACGCCCGGCCGGAAGGCGCCCTGCTGCTCAACGGCGAGGCCGTCGTGGACGCCGCCAATCGCTATCAGATCTCCGGACACGTTTCGAGCCGCGGACTGGCGATCGCGCAGGGCAACCTGCGGATTCCCAGCGCGGCGCTTTCCACGGATGTGCGGGTGGATCCTTCCAGCGTGGAGTTGAACGCCCTGCGCCTGGCGGCCTTGGGCGGGGAGTTTTCGGGGAATGCGAGGCTCCTGGATTTCGCGCGCTACCACCTGGCCGGCAGCCTGCGCAGCCTGGACGTTCAGGCGCTGGGGCAGCTCGCCGGCGAGCGCCTGCCGTATAGCGGAACGATCTCCGGACCCATCGAAGCCGCCGGCGATTTGCATCTTGCGGATGCCCACGGCGTGGATGCCCGGGCCGACCTGGCGATCGCACCCGGCGCCCGCGGCATCCCGCTCGGAGGCCGCCTCGACGCCCAATATCACGGCTCTTCGGGGGATCTGCAAGTCGAGAATTCCTTCCTGCAACTGCCCCATACCAGGTTGACCCTGGCCGGCAGCACGACGAACGGGCTGAACGTCTCTCTGGTCACCCACGACCTTCATGACCTGCTGGCTGCGGCGCCCAACACGGAACCACCCCCCGTCACCCTGGCCGGTGGTCAAGCCGGTTTCAGCGGCACGGTAACCGGCCCGCCCGGCGCGCCCCGTGTCGCAGGCCATCTTTCCGCCACTCACTTTCAAGTGGAGGGCCGCCAGTTCACGGCCTTCTCCGCCGACGTGGCGGCTTCATCATCCGGCGCTTCGGTCCGGAACGGCGCCCTGACGCGCGGTGCGATGTCGGCGGCCTTTTCCGGTGCGGTTGGCTTGCGCGCCTGGAAGCCCGCGCCCCAAGACCCGGTTTCCGCCGATCTCAACCTCCAAAATGGCGACCTGGCGGATCTGCTGTCGATGGCCGGCGAAGCGCCCCAGGGATACTCCGGCGCGCTAACGGTGGCCGCGCAGGTGGCGGGCACGGTTGGAAACCCGAACGGCTCGATAGCGGTCAGCGCCTCCAATGGCGCGCTTCACGGGCAGCCTTTCGACCGGATCGAGGCGAAGGTCGGCCTCACCGACCAATTAGCCACCATCCAGCAGGCTTCGCTCCAGGCCGGCAAGGCTCGCGTGGATCTGAGCGGCACCTTCCAGCATCCCCGCGACAGCTTTTCACAAGGCGCCGTTCAGGCCACCCTGCGGACCAGCCAGGTGGATCTCGGGCAGATCCAGGCGCTTCCCAACGTTGCAGGCGAGTTGCAACTCTCGGGCGCCATCGCCGGGAGCCTGGGACCGGCAGCCTCCAATCCCTCGCGGACCGAATTCCTGGTTCGCAGCGTGCAGGCCGATGCATCGGTCCACGGGCTGCACTACCAGGGCCAGCCGTATGGCGATCTCCAAACCAAGGTCGATACGGCGGGAACCACCGCCACCATCAGCTTGAGTTCCGATTTCGCCGGATCGAATGTGCGTCTCCAGGGAACCACCCAGCTTGTTCCCGGGTATCCCACCACGGCCGACGCCCGGATCGTGGGATTGCCGGTGGAGCGCGTGCTGGCAATTTCCGGCCACGGCGATATTCCGGCCCGCGGAAATCTCTCCGCGACGGCGCACGTCGAGGGCGCCCTGGCTCATCCCCAAGGCAATGCCACCCTGGATCTCACCAATGCGACGGTATACGGCCAGCCGCTCGACCGCCTTCAGGTGCGAGCCGTCAGTACCGCGCAAGCCCTCGATCTGACGCAATGCGAAGCCGTATCCGGGGCTTCCCACATCGCTTTGTCGGCGCGTTTCGACCATCCGGTCGACCGGCTGGACACGGGAACCCTACAGTTTCGCGTGGAAAACGGGCGCCTCGATCTGGGTAGACTGCGCGCCGTCCAGAACGCGCGGCCGGGAATGGCTGGATCGGTCGCAATCACCGCCGATGGGTCGGCCGCGGCCGGTCCGGGCGCCCCGCTGTTCCGGCTCACCAGCCTCAACGCCAACGTCGCCGCCACGCAGATTGCCGTCCAGGGCCAGACTCTTGGGGGCTTCACGCTGGCGGCCCACACGGCCACCGGAAACCGGTTAGACTTCGACCTGAATTCCAATCTGGCGGGAGCCACGATCCAGGCCAGCGGCCACGGCCAGTTGGGCGGGAATTACCCGGTGGACGCGCAGTTGAGCTTCAGCAACGCAAAATGGACCAACTTCGAAAAGTTGCTCGGAGCGCCCTCCGCCGGGAAACCCGATTTCGAGGTCACCGCCGAAGGCAAGGCGGCGGTAAATGGCCCCATTCTCCAAACCGCCGCGCTGCGGGGATCGCTCGATCTCACACGCCTCGACTTCGAAAGCACTGCTCCGCGCCGCGCCGGCCATTCGATTACCATCCAGAACCAGGGGCCGATCGAAGCCCGCCTCGAGGGCGGGGCCGTAACGCTGGAAGCTTTCCACCTGGCCGGGCCGCAAACCGACATCCAGGCGTCCGGCATCGCTCCGCTCCACGGCGGGTCCGTGAACCTGACGGTCAACGCCGGCGTTGACCTGGCGGTGCTCCAAAGCTTGAGCTCCGATATCGACTCCTCCGGTAAGATCACCGTGCAGGCCGCCGTGCGGGGAACGCTATCCAATCCGCTGGCCAACGGCAGCCTGCAATTGCAGAACGCCACCTTCTTCTATGCCGGCCTTCCCAACGGCTTGAGCAACGGCAACGGCACGATCCTGTTTCAGGGGAATCTTGCGTCGATCCAAAATCTCACCGGGGATTCCGGCGGCGGAAAAGTGGCTATCAGCGGCTTCGCCAACCTGGGAGGCAACAAACGCTTCTCGCTGCACAGCACGGCAACCGGAGTGCGCGTGCGAGTCCAGGAGGGGGTCACCGTCATGGGCAATGCCGATCTCCGCGTGGCCGGTGTTCTCGACAAGAGCACCGCCACCGGGTCGGTGGTGCTCACGCAGCTCAATTATGCGCCGCAAAGCGACCTGGGATCGATCCTGACGCGCGCCGCTCCGGAGGTGCAAGCGGCCACCGTGCCGAACCCGCTGCTCGACCACATGAAGCTCGACGTCCGCGTGCGCACGTCGGTGGCTATGCGGGTGAAATCATCGCTCGCCGAGAATCTCCAGACCGACGCCAACCTCCACGTGGGAGGCACGGCCGCGCGGCCCAGCGTTCTGGGACGCGTGGATCTCGATGAGGGACACCTGGTTTTCTTCGGCAATACCTATACCGTGAATTCCGGAAGCATCTCCTTTGCCGACCCGGTCCGCATTGCACCGGTCCTGAATATCAGCCTGGAAACCGAAGCCAAGGGGGTTAAGGTGACACTGAACGTTTCCGGACCGATCGACAACATGAAACTCACTTACACCTCGGACCCTCCGCTGCAATTCCAGGAGATCGTCGGGTTGCTTTCCACCGGCACCATGCCGACTTCCGATCCGACCCTGCTGGCCGACCAACCGCCGCAGCCGGCCCAGAACTTCGAGCAGAGCGGAGAATCCGCGATTCTGGGCCAGGCGGTGGCCAATCCGGTGGCGAGCAGTCTGCAGCGGGTATTCGGTATCAGCCAGTTGCAAATCGCTCCCACTTTCACCGGTTCGACGGTGCTTCCCACGGCGCAGGTGACCATCCAGCAGCACGTCACTCAGAACATCACGTTCACTTACACCTCCGCTTTGGACGACCCCAACACCACCCTGATCAGCGCCGAGTGGGCCCTGAATCCGCGATGGTCCGCCACGGCGTTGCGCGACCAGAATGGAATTGTCAGTGTGAGCCTTTTGTATAAGAAGCAATTCCATTAGGAGGGGTAGGTGCCCTCTTCCTGCCTTGGCGGAGATTGGCTCGAAGGATTTTACCCGGACTTACTTTTAGTGCGCGCCCGGGCGACCTCTTCCGGAGCGACCTGCTGGGGAACCGGGCGGCGCCCTGTTTCGTCACCGCGGGCGAGGTTCCCGCTCTCCTCCCCCGGCCGCGCCGAAACGCGCGACGCCTGGGGGTCCAGGGGACGCCGGTCGAAAAACTGCACGCGGCAGAAGCAGCAGTGGTGGAGGGTCCCGCCCGCCAACCGCTCCAACCAGTTCAGTGGGCCTCCGTACATGGGATCGATTTTGTCCCGCGCCTTGAGCTTCACCACGCGGAGGGTCCCGCACTTCGGGCAGCGGCAGAACTCACCGAAATGATAAGTATGGGGCCGCGGAATGCGCACCTCATGCGGGCAGCGCCGGCAGCGGTAAACCGCCAGGTAATTGAAGCGTTGCCAGAAGGTCCGATGCACCCGGTGGAACTTACCTCCGCATTGCGCGCAGACCCTCATTGGTGGCATTGTAGCTCGCAATTGCATTGAGGGGCCCGGCCGGGGGACAATAAAAGATTCACCCTTGACATTCAATCCACTATGCTGGACCGTATCACCGTGCATGGCGCGCGCCAGCACAATCTGAAAAATATCGACGTCGAAATCCCCCGGAATGCCTTCACGGTCATCACCGGCCTGAGCGGTTCGGGGAAATCCTCGCTGGCCTTCGACACCATTTATGCCGAGGGGCAGCGCCGCTACGTGGAAACGCTGTCCACCTACGCGCGCCAGTTTCTGGACCAGATGGAGCGGCCGGACGTGGATTCCATCGACGGGCTGAGCCCGGCCATTTCCATCGAGCAAAAGACCACCAGCCGCAGCCCCCGCTCCACCGTTGGGACGGTCACCGAAATCTACGACTACCTGCGCCTCCTCTACAGCTCCATCGGAATCCCGTATTGCCCGACGTGTGGCAACCAGATTTCGCAGCAGACCACCGAGCAGATCCTGCAGCACGTCATGGCCCTCAAGCCCGAGGACCGCATCATGGTGATGGCGCCCATCGTGCGCGGGCGCAAGGGCGAGTACAAGAAAGACCTGGAGAAACTGGCCCGCGTGGGCTTCGAGCGGGTGCGCGTGGATGGCGTGCTGCGCATGCTGGACGAAGACATTCCGCTCGACAAGCGCCGGAACCATACCATCGAAGTGGTGGTGGACCGCCTGCTGGTGAAGCCCGGCATCGAGCAGCGCCTCCAGCGCTCCATCGAGACGGCCACCAAACTGGCCAACGGCCTGTGCCTGATCGTGGTGGTGAACGGCGACGAGCGGCTGTACTCTCAGAAGCTGGCCTGCACCGAATGTGGAACCAGCATCTCGCAACTGGAGCCGCGCTCCTTTTCCTTTAACAGCCCCTACGGCGCCTGCGAAGCCTGCCACGGCTTGGGAAGCCAGTGGAGCTTCGACCCGGTCAAAGTGATCGCCGACGCCTCCAAGCCGCTGCTGGAGGGAGGGCTGGGACCGGCAGCCGGCTCCTGGAGCGTGCAGAACGCCCTCGAGACCTATGCCCGCCGCGCCCGCATCGATCTGAAGAAGCCCTTCGAGGAACTGCCCATGAAGGCGCAGCAGCAATTGCTGGCGGGCGGTGGGGGCTTCGAGGGGATCCTCTCGATCCTCAGCCGGATTTATGAAGAAGCGGGCGAAGGTTACCGCGAGTGGCTCACCGAATACATGTCGCCGGCGGAGTGCCCGGACTGCCACGGCGCGCGGCTGCGCCCGGCCAGCCTGGCGGTGCGGGTGAAGAACTACTCCATCGCCGAGTTCACCGCCATGCCGATTGCCCGCGCGCTGGTCACCGTGCGCAATTGGGAACTGACCGAACGCGAACGGCAGATCGCCGCCCGGATCGTCGATGAGATCCGCCGCCGCCTGGAGTTTCTCTCCAACGTGGGGCTGGACTATCTCAGCCTGGATCGTTCGGCCGCCACGCTTTCGGGCGGCGAAGCGCAGCGTATCCGGCTGGCCACGCAGATCGGATCGAAGCTGCGCGGCGTGCTGTATGTGCTGGACGAACCATCCATCGGGCTGCATCCGCGCGATAACGGCCGCCTTCTGGAAACCCTGGGCCAGCTTCGCGACATGGGCAATACGGTGCTGGTGGTGGAGCACGACGCCGAAACCATCGAGCGCGCCGATTACGTCATCGACCTGGGCCCCGGCGCCGGACGACTGGGCGGCGGACTGATTGCCGCGGGGGTTCCCGGCGCCATCGCCGCCAATCCCGATTCGCTCACCGGGCGCTACTTATCGGGCGAGCTGAAAATCGCGATTCCCCCGCTCCGCCGTCCGCCGGGCGATAAGAAGCTGGTGATTCGCGGCGCGCGCGCGCACAATCTCAAGAGTATCGACGTGGAGGTGCCGCTGGGGCTGCTCACGGTGGTCACGGGCGTTTCGGGCAGCGGCAAATCCACCCTGGTGAACGACATTCTGTACCGCGCGCTGGCCCGAGCCATCTACGGCTCGCACGAGGAACCGGGGGCGCACGACGCGATCGAAGGCATCCCGCTTCTCGACAAGGTGATCCGCATCGACCAGGACCCCATCGGCCGCACCCCGCGCTCCAACCCGGCCACCTACACCGGCCTGTTTACGCCCATCCGCGATCTCTACGCCATGCTGCCGGAATCGCGCGAACGCGGCTACAAGCCGGGGCGCTTCAGCTTCAACGTCAAGGGCGGGCGCTGCGAAGCCTGCCAGGGCGATGGACTCAAACGCATCGAAATGAACTTTCTGCCGGATGTGTATGTGACCTGCGACGTGTGCCGCGGGCGGCGCTACAATCGCGAGACCTTGCAGGTGAAATTCAAGGGCTACTCGATCGCCGACCTGCTGGACGCTACCGTGGAGGAGGCCCTGCCGCTGATGGAAAACCTGCCGCAGATTCGCGCCAAATTGCAAACCCTGATGGATGTCGGGCTGGGATACGTGCACCTGGGCCAATCTTCCACCACGCTTTCGGGCGGCGAAGCGCAGCGCATCAAGCTTGCGCGCGAGCTGAGCAAACGCCAGACCGGCCGCACGTTTTACCTGCTGGACGAACCCACTACCGGGCTGCACTTCGACGATGTCCGCAAGTTGCTGGACGTGCTGCAGCGGCTGGTGGAACTGGGCAACACGGTGGTGGTGATCGAGCACAACCTGGACGTGATCAAAACCGCCGACTGGCTGATCGACCTGGGACCCGATGGCGGCGAATACGGCGGGCGGGTAGTGGCCTGCGGTACCCCCGAGCAGGTAAGCCGCTCGAAGAAGAGCTACACGGCCGAGGCGCTGCGGAGGGCGTTATGAGCGAGAGAGCCTTCACCACAGAGGCGCGGAGTAGACGGAGGCTTCACAGAGAAAATCCACGTAAGGTTTTCTCTGTGCGTCCTCCGTGTTCTCAGTGTCTCTGTGGTGAAAACAGGCCACGAACATGAGCCGATACTCCAGATCCCCACTGGATTTCTCCGGCCTGCGCACCGTCCTCCTCGCGGAGCGTGGCGGGAAGGTGAAGGCTGGCGATTTTGCGGCGCCCTACCGGGCGGGATCGGGCATCGCCGGGTGGCTGAACTCGCTGCCCCACATCCTGGCGGGCGATTCCTTCCGCGCGGTGGTGGGTTCGCTGGCGGGCGCGCGCGAGCGCGGGCGGGCCATCCTGTGGGGGCTGGGCGGCCACGTCGTCAAGTGCGGCCTGGCGCCCGTGCTGATCGACCTGATGCGGCGCGGTTACGCCACCGCCTTCGCGCTGAACGGAGCGGCCGCCATCCACGATTTCGAAATCGCCCTGGCCGGCCACACCAGCGAAGATGTGGAAGCGGTCCTGCCGGATGGCCGTTTCGGGGCGGCGGAGGAGACCGGACGCGAAATGAACCGGGCCATCGCCCAGGGAGATGCCGCGGGCGTGGGCATCGGCGAGGCCCTTGGCCAATGGCTGGATGGCGCGGAGACGCGGGCGGGCCAAGAGAGTCTCCTGCTGCAGGCCTGGCGCCATCGCACACCCGTCACCGTTCACGTAGCCCTGGGAACCGACACGCCGCACACGCATCCGGCCGCCGACCCGGCCGCCATAGGCAGCGCCTCGCACCGCGATTTCCGGCTTTTTGCCGCCTGCGTCACGGAGCTGAACGAGGGCGGCGTGTACCTCAATGTCGGTTCGGCGGTGCTGCTGCCGGAAGTCTTTCTGAAGGCCGTTTCGGCGGTGCGCAACCTGGGACATCCGCTGGCAGGATTCACCACCGCCAATTTCGATTTTCTCCAGCACTACCGTCCGCGCGTCAATGTGGTGGAGCGCCCTCACGCCGGGCCCCAGGGGCGCCAGCCGGGCGGGCACGGTTACGCCATTACCGGCCATCACGAGCTGATGATCCCGCTGCTGGCAGCCGCGCTGATTGAGAGCGACCGATGAACCCCGAGCCGCCGCTTCCGCCCACCCCCGAGACCGGCGAAACGGCTGCCCCGCCCACTACCGAGACCGGCGAAACGGCTGCCCCGCCTACGCCGCCTCCGCCGCCTTCCGAACGCGATCCCTTCTGGAGCTACAGCGACGTGCTCCTCTTCACCGGGCTGGCGATTCCCTGCATGCTGCTCGGATGGCTCGCCGTCCAAGCCGGGTTGCGCCTGTTCCACATTCACCCGGCGGCCCACGCCGCGGAACTGCTGGCCGAGCAGGTGGCCGGCTACCTGCTGCTCTTTTCGGCGCTGCGCCTGATCTTCCGCGTGCAATATGGCCGCCCGTTCTGGCGCTCGCTCGGCTGGACTCCCATGCGCGCGCCCTTCCTCTGGCTGGTGATCGCCGGGTTTGCTACTGCCGTGGCTGTAGCCTTCATCACCTACCTGGTCCGGGTGCCCTCGACCACGAATCCCATGATGGAACTGCTGGCCGACCGCGCCTCCGTCCTGTTGCTGGCGATTTTCGGAGTGACCCTCGGCCCGCTCTGCGAGGAATTGGTTTTCCGCGGATTCTTGCAGCCGCTGCTGGTGCGCAGCCTGGGCCCGGCGGCGGGAATCCTGGGCGCGGCCATTCCTTTCGGGCTGCTGCACATTCCCGAGTACGGCAACTCCTGGCGCCACGGCCTGGTGATCGCGCTGGCCGGGGCCGCATTCGGCTGGGTGCGGCATGCGACCGGCTCGACCAAAGCCTCCACGGTGATGCACGCGTCATATAATTTTCTTTTCTTTTTCGTGCTGTTCTCCCAAGGGAAGGACCTGCCGCATTCATGATCGAGACTATTCAGTGGGTGGACGGCACCGTGGTGATGATCGACCAGAGGCGCCTTCCGATCGAAGAGAAGTTCGTCACCTGCCGCACTTATGAGGAAGTCGCCGCGGCCATCCGGGATATGGCGATCCGCGGCGCTCCGGCCATTGGCGTGGCTGCCGCAATGGGGGTGGCGCTGGGCGTTGCCGGCGCTGCCGAAGAGGGCCTGGACGGGCAAATGGAGACGATTTGCGCCACGCTGGCCGCCACCCGGCCCACGGCGGTGAATCTCTTCTGGGCCCTCGATCGCATGAAGCGCCTGTACGCCGGGCTGCGCGGCCGCCCCCTCGGGGAGATCCGCCAACGCATGATCGAGGAGGCGCGGCGCGTCCGCGAGGAGGACATCGCCATCAATCGCGCCATCGGCCGCCACGGCGCGCCGCTGGTGCCCGACGGGAAGACCGTGCTCACCCACTGCAACGCCGGGGCCCTGGCCACCGCCGGATATGGCACCGCACTGGGGGTGATCCGCGCGGCCATCGAAAGCGGCAAGCGCGTGGATGTCTTCGCCGACGAGACCCGTCCGTTCCTGCAAGGCGCGCGCCTGACGGTTTGGGAATTGCAGCAGGATGCTATCCCCACCACGCTCATCACCGACAACATGGCCGGACACTTCATGAAGAGCGGCCGCATCGGCTGCGTGGTGGTGGGAGCCGACCGGATCGCCGCCAACGGCGATGTGGCCAACAAAGTGGGGACCTATTCGGTGGCCGTGCTGGCGCGCGAGAACGGCGTGCCGCTGTTGGTGGCCGCGCCTCTATCCACGCTCGACCTGACCCTGGCTTCGGGCGACCTGATTCCCATCGAGCAGCGCGCGCCCGCCGAAGTCACCCACGTGTTTGGACACGCCATCGCGCCTCCCGGCACGGCCGTCGAAAACCCGGCCTTCGATGTGACGCCCGCGCGCTACATCACGGCCATCGTCACCGAGCGCGGCGTGGCCCGCGCGCCTTTCGAAACTTCGCTTCAACAACTGGCGAAAGGGGAACCCAAGTAACTCGCATGCGAAACCATCTGACCGCAATCATCGCCCTGGCCGCCGCGGCGCTAGCCCCGGCGCGGCTTCCGTCGCAACAGGCGCGCCGCGCGCCTGGCTTCAGCCTGCCCGATTCCAGGATGGAACTGCACGACCTGGCGGATTTCCGCGGCAAGCCTGTAATCCTGGAGTTTATGCAGAGCACCTGCCCGCATTGCCAGCGCCTGGCCGGCATCCTGGAGACGCTGCACGAGAAATACGGCGACGGCGTGGGCATTCTCTCGGTGGCCAATCCGCCGGACAATCAAACCACGGTGGGACGGTTCATCGCCACCTATAAGGTCGGCTACCCGATTGTTTTCGATTGCGGACAGGCCGCTTACTCCTACCTGCGCGTGCAGAAGTTCGACCTGCCGCAGGTTTTCCTGATCGATCAGCAGGGCATGATCCTGAACCAGTTCAGCTACGGGCCTAACACCATCGCCATCTTCGAAGGCGACGGCCTGGCTGCCGAACTGGACCGTCTGTTGAAACACCCGGCGCCGAAGAAGTAACCAGCGCGGCTGAAACTCAGCGCCGGACGCCCGCGTAAGGGGGAATATGCGGGCCGCCTTCGCCGGCTGCCTGGCCCTGGCGGCCTGTGCTGCGTGGGGGCAGGACGCGCCGGTCTTCCACGCCACCTCCGAGCTGGTCCTTTTGGACGTCCAGGTGTTGCATAAAAAAACTAAAACGGCCACGGGTGTCTTAGAGGCTAAAGACTTCGAACTCTACGAAGACGGCGTGCGCCAGGAGATTTCGGTTTTCGGGCGCGAGCAGTATCCGCTGTCGGTCGTGCTGCTGTTCGATCTCACCGACAGTGTCCGTGGCGTCCTGCGGCGCTTGAGCCGCAGCGCCGAAACCGTGCTGCAGCATCTCGGGCCGAAAGATGAAGCCGCGGTGATGGCCTACGCCGCATCGGCGCAAGTCCTCGACGGGTTCACCACCGATCGCCGGAGTACCGCCGCCGCCATCCGGAGGGCCGTCGCCATGAATCCACCCGAGGCGGCCTTCTTCAACGAGGCCATGTACCAGGCCGCGCAACAATTGCAACAATCGGCCAATCCGGCGAGCCGCCGAGTCATCCTCTGGCTCACCGACAACTTTCCCAACGCCCCTTCGGAGTCCAACATCCGCCATAATGCCAGGAGCCTGAACGGCGCGCCGCCGCATTCCGAGGCCGAGGCCGTCCGCGCTCTCGACGAATCCGGCACGGTGGTGGAGGCGCTCCTGCTGAAGGACCCGTTGGCGCTCTGGTGGACCGAGCCGATGATGGCCTTCGAGGCTTCCGACCGCAAGCGGTATCCCGCCGGGGACGCCCGCAAATACGCCGAGATCACCGGTGGGTCGAGCCCCGGGCTGCGCGGGAGGGACGTGGAAGAGCACCTGTCGGAAGCCATCGTCGATCTGCGCTCGCGCTACACCATCGGCTACCGGCCTTCCGCACCCAAGCCCGCCGGAACATTCTGCCATGTGAGCGTGAAGTTGGCCGCCGCCGCGCCGCTGCGGCCGCAGGAGTGGCGGGTGCTGGTGCGCCAAGGCTATTACCGGAAGTGAGGCGCGCGCTCCTGGTCCCGCGGGGTCAGGCGCCCAGGTGGGCCCGCACGGCGCTGGAGATCTCCGCGCAGGTGCTGCGCAAATCGGGCACCAGGGATTTGGCGCGCGCCACGTCCATGCGAAAGACCGGCCCCGAAATGCTGACCGCCGCGATCACCCGGTCCTCCGGGCCCTCCACCGGCGCGCCGATGCAGCGTCCCTCGACTTCGTTTTCCTGGTTGTCGAGCGCCCAGCCCTGCTGCCGCACCTTCTGAATCTCGGCCATCAAAGCGGTCTTGGTGGTGAGCGTGGCTTCGGTCAACCTGGGCAGGCCCTTTACACGGATCAGCCGCGCCACTTCCTTATCCGGCATTCCGGCCAGCAGCACTTTCCCCAACGCGGTCGAGTGCGGCAATCGCCGGTTGCCGATTTTCGACGACATGCGCACCGCCTGCGGGCTTTCGATGGTGTTGATCACCACCACCTCTCCGGCGTCGAGCAGTCCCAGGTTCACGGTCTCTTTGCATGAATTCACCAGCCGTTCGAGCAGCGGCTGCGCCAGCCGATTGAGCACCTGTTCCACCGGCTCGTTGCGCTGCAGGTCGAACAGCTTTTTCCCCATGCGGTA
>JASHSS010000215.1 GCA_030038565.1 Bryobacteraceae bacterium | reverse complement strand
ACACCTCCCGTTCCAGGAGTCCGCTGCGCTGCGCCAGCTTCACGAGCGCCTCCAGATCGCTGCGGTTCGAAAGCCGCAACTCTCCGGCCCCGCGGCCTGACCCCGAAACCAGTTCCTCTCCGTTCGCAGGCGGCGGGGTGGGCCGCTTGGGCTCCGCATGGGCGCGCGCCAGGCGGGGCGCCGCCGGCGTGGACCGGGTAGCTGCGGGCGCGGCGGGAGCATCCACGCCGGAAGGCTTCCAAAGGTCCACCGCATCGCCGCGCGCCCATTCCGTGAGCGCATCGGCGGCCGTGTGCACGTCGCTCGAAGCGTCGATGCTCTGCATGGGCGTCAGGATGCGAGGCCGCCAGGCGCGCGACGCCACCAGATCGGCATCGAATACCGGAACCGCCAGCAGGGGAACGATCTTGGCCGCGGCCAGGAACGGCGCGGCCACCAGGATTCCCACCAGGAGCATTTCCGAAAGGTTCTCCGGCCGCCGGAACTTCAGCCGGAAACCTCCGTGGCGCCGGCGGGGCGGGTTCCAGACCGGTCGGGGCGGCTGCTGCGGCTCTTCGGACGCCTGCCGGGTGGCCGCGGCCGGCCCCGCTGGACCTGCCGCGCCCGCGCCGCTCTGGGTTGCCCGGCCACTCTTGAGCGCCGTATAGGCCTGGTTGATTTGTTGAAGATGTTCCTCGGCGATGATTCTCAGACGCTCATCCGACTGAAAGCGGTCGGGGTGCCAGACACGCGCCAGATCCAGGTACGCCCGGCGGATCGCCTCGGGTCCGGCATCCTGCGGCACCCCAAGGACTTGCCGGCACTCTTCCGCATTCATGCTCGCATGGCTTTCTTTCGCCTGATGGCTCTGAGCTCACTTTAGGAGATGGTTCACCCATCCACAAGTTAACCGAAGATAGTACCGGTACAAGCACCCCTGCCCATCAGCCGGAGACCGCAAACGCCTTTACAATAAGTCTTCATGCCCGAATTCGACGTAGTGGGGGTGGGTCTCAACGCCACCGACACGCTTTTGGTGGTGCCGCACTTTCCGGCGTATGCCGGTAAAGTGCCTTTTCAGGACGAAATCGTTTCGCCCGGCGGGCAGGTAGCCAGCGCCATGGTGGCCTGCGCTCACCTGGGACTGCGCACCAAGTATATCGGAGCGGTGGGCGACGATGAGCGCGGCCGCATCCAGATGGAGAGCCTCTCCGGCACCGGCATCAACCTGGACCACGTGCAGCTTCGGCGGAACTGCCCGAACCAGTCGGCCTACATCATCATCGACCGCTCCACTGGCGAGCGCACGGTGCTGTGGCGGCGCGACGACTGCCTGCGCATAGACCCCGGCCAGATCGCTCCCGAACAGATCACCTGCGCCCGCATGCTGCACATCGACGGGCACGATACGGCGGCCGTGGCCCACGCCGCGGCGGTGGCGCGGCGTCACGGAATCCCCGTCACCGTGGACGTGGACACCATCTACCACGGCTTCGACCACGTCCTGCCGAATGTCGACTACCTGATCGCCAGTTCGGAGTTTCCCGCCAACTGGACGGGCATTGGAGATCCCTTCCTGGCCCTCGAAACGCTCCAGAACCAATACGGCATGAAAGTGGCCGCCATGACCCTGGGGGCCCACGGTTCCCTCGCGCGCGAAGGCGGCCGCTTCTATTACTCGCCCGCTTACGTGGTGAACTGTGTGGATACCACCGGCGCCGGAGACGTGTTCCACGGCGGGTTCTGTTATGCTGTTTTGCAAGGACTGCCCATGCACCAAGCCCTGGAGTTCTCCAATGCCATGGCGGCGCTCAACTGCACGGCGCTCGGTGCCCGGGGCGGCATCCGGGGATTGGAGGAGATCCGGTCTTTGATGGCGCGGGCGGAACGCAGGTCGCAACCCGATTTCGCCCGCCGCGCGGCCGCTTCCCTGGGCTGTTAGATGTTCCCGCTTCGCGATACCCAGCCGAGCTACTCCAGGCCGGTGGTCACCATCATCCTGATCGCCGTCAACCTGCTCGTGTTTCTGTTCGAGTTCTCCCTGGACGACTACTCCCGCAACCAGTTCATCGCCCTCTACGGCCTCACGCCCGATAACTTCGGCATCGTGAATATCTTCACCTCCATGTTTATCCACGGCGGATGGCTGCACGTGCTGGGCAACATGTGGTTTCTGTGGATTTTCGGGGATAACATCGAAGACATTCTGGGACATGCCAAGTTCCTGTTGTTTTACCTGCTGTGCGGCGTGGCGGCGGCCCTCACCCAGACGGTCATGACGGCCGGTTCGCGCGTGCCCATGGTAGGGGCCAGCGGCGCCATCGCCGGTGTCATGGGCGCCTACATGTTGAAGTTCCCCCGCGCCCGTATCGAAACCCTGGTGTTCATCTTCATCTTCTTCACCCGCATCGACGTGCCGGCCTGGCTGATGCTGATTTACTGGTTCGCGGTGCAGTTCTTCAGCGGCGTGGGCAGCATCGGTTATTCGCAGGCCTCCCAGGGCGGGACGGCCTTCTTCGCTCACATCGGCGGTTTTCTCACCGGCATGGCGCTGGTCAACCTGATGGGCGCGCGCGAGCGCTATTACCGCCGCCGCGACCTGTACTGGTAGTCTATGGCCCTGGTGACCCTCTACACGCGCGAGGGCTGCTGCCTGTGCGACGACGCCAAACTGGTGCTGGCCGAGGCGCGCCGCCGGTCGGTGTTCGAATACCAGGAAGTGGATATCGACGCCGACCCCGACTTGCGCCGGAAGTACAATGACGAGGTGCCCGTGATCGCCATCGACGGCGCCAAGGCGTTCAAGTAC
>JASHSS010000214.1 GCA_030038565.1 Bryobacteraceae bacterium | reverse complement strand
ATCGGCAAGGCCTTCACCAGCATTTCCTGCGGCATCGTGCTTCAGGAAAAGCGCAGCCAGATCCCCGAGGGCCTGGAAACCAAGGTATTCACAGAGCGTTATCTGCCCGAAGCCTTCCCGCTCAGCGACCCCCGCAAGGCCGAAATCAGGCTGGGGCAATTGCTCACCATGACCTCCGGCATGCACGGCGACGGCAGCAATCCCGGCATCGTCCGCGGCGAGGACCGCCGGCTGGATCCGGTTCCGCGCCCCGCCGAGCCGCAGGACCAGGACACCAGCGCCCTGCGCGCCGCCATGTGGACCGCGCCCGGCGAGGGTTACTCCTACGCTTCCGGCTCGCCCCACGTAGCCTCCATCGTGCTGCGCCACCTCACCGGAATGGAGATGCAGCAATACATCGCCGAGAAACTGGCTACGCCCATGGGTTTCGGGTCGTGGGGCTACGCCCTGCATCGCAACGGGAACACTCTGCCGCACACGCCCGGCGGCGGGGGCATCGCGCTGCGCTCGACCGATGCCGTCCGCTTTGCCTATCTTCTGCTGCACCAGGGCCGTTGGGCCGATCGGCAGTTAGTGCCCGCCGAATATGTCGCCCGGTGCGGCCGGCCTTCGCCCTACGATCCGCACGCCCCCATGAGCCTGATGTTCGAAGTCAACGCCGACGGCCACGTGTTTGGGGCGCCACGCGACGCCTTCTTCAAGTCCGGTGCGGGCGGCTCGGCCCTTTACATCGTGCCGTCGCTCGACCTGGCCATCTATAAAATGTCGTCCAGCGACGCCCAACTCGATCCGGCCCTCACGGGCCTTCCGGTGACTTACGAGATGGATCATTCCCGCGACGCCTGGAAGCCCGCTCCGCACGATCAGTTTCACGATGGCCCGGTCGGGGGCGACGATGGCGTACGCCGCCTGCTGGAGATGGTGGTGGCGGCCGTCATGCAGCCGTAACACAAGACCCCTCCCCCGCACGGTCCGCGCTTCGAGGAATTCGGGTCTGAAACGTGATATATATAGACCCCTGTGATACCGCTTCACCACAGGTTACTAGCTATGTCCAATACTGAATCTCTGCACCAGCGTTTATCCGTTCTGCGCCGGCCCGGCGCCATCCGGATGCTCCTTTTGGTCTTGCTGGCGGGCGCCGCTGCCGCTGCCCCGGCGGACCGGGTAGTCCGGCCGGTGGACGGCGCAAGGACCACTCCTGTGCACGGTAACGTGCCTCGCCAGGCGCAGGCGCAATTCGACCGGGGAGTGGTGGATGCCGGAACGCCTATGCAGTACATCGTGCTGCTGCTGAAGCCCTCGGCGGCCCAACAGGCGGACCTGGACCAACTGCTTGCGGACCAGGAGAATCCCTCCTCGGCGCAGTTTCACCGGTGGTTGACTCCGGAAGCTTTTGGAAACCGCTTCGGGCTCAGCACGGGGGATCATTCGAAGGTGGTTGCCTGGCTCGCCTCGCAAGGTTTCCAGGTTGTCGAAAGCGCGCGCGGGCGGAACTGGGTGGCCTTCAGCGGAACCGCCGGACTGGTGGCCCAGGCGCTGCACACCCCGATTCACCGGTTTGTGGTGAACGGAGAAACGCATTTCGCCAATACCGCCGATCCGGAAGTGCCCGAGGCGCTGGCGGACGTGGTGGGAGGATTTATTGGGTTGAGCGATTTTGGTTTTCGGCCGCAAGTCATGTTGAACCCGCAGTACACTACCAACGGCGTCCACTTCCTGACGCCGGCGGATTTCTCCACCATCTACGACATCGCGCCCCTGTACCAGGCGGGAATCGACGGAACCGGCCAGAGCCTCGCGATTCTCGGCGAATCCGATGTGCTGGCTTCCGACCTCTCCACTTTCCGGTCACAATACGGTCTGCCGGCGAATCCACCCAAGATGATGCAGTATGGCGGCGGAGATCCGGGTTACAACGGCGCGCAGGCGGAAGCCACCTTGGACCTGGAATGGTCCGGAGCCGTTGCGCCCAAGGCCACGATTTACTATATCTACGGCCCCGATGTCTTCGCGGCCCTGGTGGCGGCGGTGAATCTGGATGTGGCGCCGGTGATCAGCATGAGCTTTTCGGCCTGCGAGGTGGAGGTCAGCGTGCCGTACTACCGCTCCATCGCCCAGCAGGCCAACGCCGAGGGGATTACCATCCTGGCGGCTTCCGGGGATGCCGGCGCGGCCGCCTGCGACGAGCAGGGATACGAGCCGCTGGCCACCCGCGGCCTGGCGGTCAACGCTCCCGCGGTGATGCCCGAGGTGACCGGCGTAGGCGGAACGGAGTTCGTGGAGGGGACTGGCAATTACTGGTCCTCGACCAATTCGGCGACCTACGGTTCGGCCCTTTCGTATATTCCCGAAGAGGCCTGGAACGAATCCGGCACCACCGGCCTGGCTTCGACGGGCGGCGGAGCCAGCATCCTGTATTCCCGGCCGGCCTGGCAGACCGGCCCGGGCGTGCCCAACGATAACGCCCGCCACGTTCCCGATGTTTCCTTCAGCGCAGCCGGGCACGATGGTTACGAGATTACCTATGGCGGCGGCAATGAGGTCGTCGCGGGAACTTCCTGCGGAACGCCGTCGATGGCGGGAATCGTAGCCCTGCTGAACCAACATCAGGTGAGCGGAGGGTTCCAGAGCCAGCCGGGTTTGGGCAACATCAACCCGCAGCTTTACCGCCTGGCTCAGAATGCGCCCTCGGCCTTTCACGACGTGATCTCGGGCAGCAACATAGTGCAGTGCTCCGAGGGGAGTCCGGACTGCCTCACGGGGTCGTTCGGCTATCTGGCGGCAGCGGGATACGATATGGCGACCGGCCTGGGATCGCTGGATGTCAACAATCTGGTCAGTCAATGGAATACCCAGTCCGCGGGGGTGACCGTGAACCTGGTGGTGAGCGCTACCCAGGTGACCGTGAACCAAACCGTCGCGGCCACCCTGCTGGTAGGCCCCCAAGGCATCTCCGCGACTCCCACCGGCAGCGTCAGTTTCAGCATTAACGGATTGGCCCTGGGGACCGTGTCCCTGACGCCTCGCGGGGCGCTCCAGGCCGCCGACCTGAATTTCCCCGTTTACCAGTTGGGCACAGGCGCGTTCGTGCTGACGGCTACGTACTCGGGCGACGCCACCTTCAGCGGCGGCGGCGCCACTAAGCTGATCCAGGTGATCCTTCCCACCGCGGCGGCCGCCGTTGCCGTGACCGCGCCGGACACAGTGTGGCCGGGCGGCCTGCCGGATGCCCAGGGTCTCGGCTGGCAAACCACCATCACCCTGGCGGAACTGGCCGGAGTTCCCGCCCTGATCACGGGGTTCACCATGGACGGGCAGGCTCAGCCCCTGGCGCAATATTTCCCGGAGCCCGCCATTCAACCGCGGGGGACGATGAGCACCACGTTCGTCCTGCGGAATGTGGCCGCCCCGTTGACCCACACTTACGGCATTACAGGTACGGATGCGGACGGCAATACCTGGTCGCGGCAGGTAACCGTGATCTATACTCTGTACCCCGGCTATAACGATTTCAACCTCACGGCCACGCCGCTGACGGTGGTCCAGAACACCGCCGCCGATCCCTCCTGCCAATGGCCGGTTCTTATCACCATAGACGACCTGGGCGGTTACCTCACGTCGTTTGAAACGCTGCTGGTGGGCAGCGTGGACGAGACGGCCCAGGTTCCCGCGATCTTCGGAACCACCCGCGTGGATGCCTGGGGATCGGTGAGCGGGACGATGTGCTTCAGCGGTATCACCCCGCCGGCCGTTCAGTACATCGAGGTGATCATGAGCAGCGGGGTTTACCAGCAGGTGGCGGTCAACTTCGCCGGTCCTCCGGCCAATCCCTCGAAAATCAGCGCCACTCCGGGCAACCTGAGCCTGACCGCGCCGGATGCCGCTCATCCGGGACAGGCTACGCTTTCGTTGGGAATTACCAACAAGACGGATCCCTGGACGATTTCCATTCTTCCCACCAACCGCCGCGGGGCGTGGCTGGCTGCATCGCAGTATGCCGGCACCGGGCCCGCGCAGATTGTCGTGACCGCTGCGGGGGCGGGGCTTGAGCCGGGCGCCTACGCAGCCACCATCGTGATTCAGTCGCCCAATGCGCTTCCGCAGACGGTCACCATTCCGGTGATGTTCGTTCTCGGCGGAAGCACCTCGGGGACGGCTATTACGGCGGTGAGTAATTCGGCTTTGCCGTTCTGCCCTCCGCCTCCTTCCGGTTGCCTGATCTCCTCGTCAATTCCCGCTTCCCAGGCGGCCACCGGCGCGCCCGGCGGGCTCCTCTCGGTTATCGGCACGAAACTGGCCAACACCACCGTCACCGATACCGACAGCCCGCTGGATTATTCGGTGGCGGGCGTCACCGCGACCGTCAACGACCTGCCGGCGCCGATTCTGTACGCCTCTTCGGGCCAGATCAACATTCAGGTTCCGTTTGCTGCGGGGATGGGAGCGGCGGTGCTGGGGATTAACAACAACGGTCAGGTGGCCGGATTCCCCATCCAACTGGCCGCCGCTTCGCCTGGGATTTTCACCGACGCCAGCGGCAACGTGGCCGGTCAAGCTACCGTCCAGCAGGGCGGCATCGCAACGCTCTACATCACTGGCGGAGGCGAGGTTTCACCGGAGCTTAAAACCGCCTGGAGCGCGCCGGTGGCCGGAATCGCGTTAGTGCAGCCGGTCTCGGTGACCGTAGGTGGCGTGGAGGCATTCCTCCAATATGCCGGGCTGGCCCCCAACCTGGTGGGCGTGGCCCAACTCAACATCGTCGTGCCGGCCTCGGTTCCGGCCGGTCCGCAGCCGGTTGTGGTTACGGCGGGCGGAGTGGCCAGCGCGCCGGCCACCATTACCGTGCAGGCCGGCAAGTAGCGAACCGGTTGGCAGTCCTCGGGGGCTAGACTTAGACTAGGTTCCCGACCGCATGATTCGCTTCCCTGAAGACGCGCCTGTCACACCACGATGCGTGTGGCATTGGTGGGGCACGGTCGAAGGTTTCGACCGTGCCCCACCAAGCGGAAGAACTAAGTCACGCGGTTGAAGACCTAGTGGCAGCCGGCAACTCTCGGCCCGCCGCTTTGGCGGCCCAGGGAAAACGCCGCAGGGGGCGTGGTTTTCGCAGGCGGAAAACGCCGGAGGGCGGGTCGGCTTCGGTGCCGCGAAAACGCGGAGGACGCGTTGTGTTCGGCGCCGGAAAGCGCATCGCTCACCGTCGGGAGTTCCGGCGTGAAATCGCTGCCTGCGGCGTGCCGGGCCGGCCACGGCTTCCGCCACCATGCCGCTGAGAGGTCTTGCGGCTGGGCCTAGGATGTACAATCGCATGTTACGGGGAATCCAATGGAAATTCCGTTTACCTACCCATGTGTACGCCGATCGCTTGGCGCGTTGCTGCTTTCCGCCTCGTTTGCGATGGCGCAGACGGGCCACCTGCTGCTCAGAAGCCCGACTTTGAGCCGGACCGAGATCGTCTTCTCCTACGCCGGTGACCTGTGGAGCGTGCCGCGCGAGGGAGGCGAAGCCAGACGGCTGACGGCCGGGCCCGGGGTGGAAACCAGCCCCGTGTTTTCGCCCGATGGGACCGAGATCGCGTTCACCGGCGAGTACGACGGCAACGTGGACGTCTTCACCATCCCCGCCTCGGGCGGCGTACCGAAGCGGCTCACCTATCACCCGGGGCGCGACGCGGCGGTGGGCTGGGCGCCCGACGGCAAGCGCGTGCTGTTCTCGTCGCATCGCGCCATGCCCAACGACGGCGACAAGTTGTACACCATCCCGCTGGAGGGCGGAGGGCTGCCCGAAGAACTTCCCCTGCCCATCGCCGAAGAAGGGTCGTATTCGCCCGATGGCTCGCACCTGGCCTATGTCCCATTGTTCCAGTGGCAACAGGCCTGGAAGCGTTATCGGGGCGGCCAGACCCGCAAGATCTGGATCGCCGACCTGGCGGATTCCAGCATCGTGAAGATTCCGCGCGATAACTCCAACGACTTTAACCCGATGTGGGTGGGAGACAAGATCTTCTTCCTGTCCGACCGGGAAGGCCCGGTGACGCTGTTCGTGTACGACACCAGGTCGAAGAAGGTCACGCGGGCGATCGAGAATCACGGGCTGGACTTCAAATCGGCGTCCGCCGGGCCGGGGGCGATCATATACGAGCAGTTCGGCGCGCTGGGACTTTACGATCTCAAGACCGGGCAGACGAAGCCGGTGCAGGTGACGTTAGCCGGCGACCTGCCTGAGTTGCGGCCGCACTACGTCAATGTGGCCAAGCGGATCAAGAATGCCGATGTTTCGCCCAACGGGGCGCGCGCGGTGTTCGAAGCGCGCGGCGAGATACTGACGGTGCCGGCAGACAAGGGCGACGCGCGCAATCTGACCAGGAGCCCCGCGGTGATGGAACGCGAGCCGGTGTGGTCTCCGGACGGGCAGAGCGTGGCGTATCTCTCGGACGAGTCGGGCGAGTATGCGTTGCATGTGCGCGACCAGGACGGGGCGGGCGATGTGAAGAAAATCCCGCTGGGCGCGCCGGCGTTCTACTCCACGCCGCGCTGGTCGCCCGACAGCCGGAAAATCGCCTATCTGGACAACCACAATCATCTCTTCTATATCGACTTGGAGCGGAAGAAGCCGGTGCTGGTGGAGACGGACTACTACTTCAATGGGAACGGGTTGGCGCCGGCGTGGTCGCCGGACAGCAACTGGCTGGCCTATTCCAAGACGCTCAAGAGCCACATGAACGCAATCTACCTGTACTCGCTGGCGGACGCCAGGAGCACCCAGGTGACCGACGGCATGAGTGACGCGGAGAATCCGGCCTTCGACAAAAACGGAAAGTACCTCTACTTCACCGCCAGCACGAATTCGGGCGCGGCCATGCAGCCCGACATCGAGGGTTTTTCGCGGCCCGTCAGCTCGAGCGTCTACCTGATCGTGCTTTCCAGGAGCGAGGCATCGCCGCTGGCGCCGGAAAGCGACGAAGAGAAGAAGACCGAAGAGGCCAAGGAGGAAGAGCCGAAAAAGGACGAGAAGGATAAGGATAAAGATAAGGATAAGGACAAGAGCGCCGAGAAGGTGGAAGTCAGGATCGATATGGAGAATATTGGCCAGCGGATCCTGGCGCTGCCGATGCCGCCGCGGCGCTATTTAGCCCTCCAGACGGGCAAGACCGGAGTGATCTTCGTGGTCGAGGGGCCGCCTCCGTCGCCGGATGGCGATGCCGCTTTCACGATCCATCGCTTCGATCTGAGCAAGCGCAAGGCAGATGTGGCGGTGGCCGGCGTGAAGAGCTTCCAGGTGTCGTTCACCGGCGAGAAAATGCTCTATCAGCAGGGCGACAAGTGGGCCATCGCCGATCCGCCGCCCATGCCCGATAACGGTCCGACCCCGCCCCCGGCGAATGAGAAGACGCTCAAGACCCAAGACCTGGAAGTGAAGGTGGACCCGCCCGCGGAATGGAAGCAGATGTTCCATGAAGTCTGGCGCATCGAACGCGACTTCTTCTACGATCCGCACTATCACGGGCTGGACCTGAACGCCGCCGAGGAACGGTACGGCGTGTACCTGAGCGGGCTGGCGGCGCGCGACGACCTGAACTACCTCTTCACCGAGATGCTGGGGAACATGACGGTGGGCCATATGTTTCTGGGAGGCGGCGACCGGCCGGAGGTGAAGCGCGTTCCCACCGGCCTGCTGGGGGCGGACTACAAAATCGAAAACGGGCGCTACCGCTTCGCGCGCGTCTACAACGGCGAGAACTGGAACCCTGAGCTGAAGGCTCCGTTGACGCAACCGGGAGTCAACGTGGCCGCGGGTGAGTATCTGCTGTCGGTGAACGGGCGGGAGTTGCGCGCCACGGACAACCTCTACAGCTTCTTCGAAGAGACCACCGGAAAGACCACCCTGCTCAAGGTCGGGCCGGACCCTTCGGGCGCCAATGCCCGCGAGGTGAGAGTGGTTCCGGTGGACGACGAATCACGGCTGCGCCACCTGGCGTGGATTGAGGACAACCGGCGCAAGGTGGACCAGGCGACCGGGGGCCGCGTGGCGTACATTCACATGCCCGACACGGCGTTCGGCGGCTACACCAGCTTCATGCGCTACTTCTTTGCGCAGGTGGACAAAGACGCGGCGATCGTGGATGAGCGGTTCAACCACGGCGGCCAGCTCGCGACGGACATTATCGAGTATCTACAGCGCAAGCTGATGAGCGTAGCTACGGCGCGCGACGGCGCGGATTTCCTGCAGCCGCAGGGCGCGATCTTCGGGCCAAAGGTGATGCTCATTAACCAATTCGCAGGTTCGGGAGGCGACGCCATGCCGTGGTATTTCCACAACGCGGGAGTCGGCAAGCTGATCGGCGAGCGTACCTGGGGCGGGCTGGTGGGACTGAACGGATACCCCGAGCTGATGGATGGCGGCGTGGTGATGGCGCCCAGCATAGCCATCTGGAATCCCAACGGCACCTATGACGTGGAGAACAAGGGCATCGCGCCCGACATCGAAGTGGAGCTGGACCCCGCGGCGGTGCGGCAGGGCCACGATCCGCAATTGGAGAAAGCCATCGAGGTGGTCCTCGAGGAACTCAAGAACCATCCCGCGCCGCAGTTGAAGAAGCCGCCGTATCCGGATTACCAGACCAGGAAGTAGCCGGACAGCGTAAATCCGCCGTGGAAGGCGCCCCGCCGCCCTTCGGCCATGCGGCTCCCCGCACAGCCGCGATCGCGGCCGGCCACCAGGCTCGCGGGGCCGGCGCTTTGCTCCTCCGGATCCCGGCGCGTAGGGTGGGCGGTTCGAGAAGCCGGGGTGACGGGCAAAGAGCCGGCTATCAGAGCAAGGGCCGGTTCCGCAGCCGCTGCTCGCACACCTCGATCTCGCCGCGGAGCAGTTCCCAGAACTCCTCATCGGGATACCGCTGTTGCGCCTCGTTCCACTGCGCGCGGGCTGAGGCGGTGTCCTCGCGTTCGAGCGACTCCCGGATGCGCTTGGCGATGGCGGTTTCCGAATCCAGAAGCACGCGCCGCCCGTCAATCTCCGATTCGATGGCACGCCACAAGGCTTCGTCCGGATGGCGGGCCCGCGCAGTTTCCAGGTCGCCGCCGGCCGCCCGCAGGTCTTCCCGGCGCCGGTAAAGGATCCAGTTTTGCCGGCTGGCGAACGATCCGGTCTGCGGTGTGTCCGCGGCGTGCGAGCGGTTCAAGCGCTGCCGGATTCGCTCGCCCTCGGCGGCGACGGCGCCCCGCCGCTGATCGAGAGCCGCGTGATCGCGCACCCGGTTGGCGGCCTGCGCCAGGGTTGTGTTTTGCGGGAAGCGATGCAGGGCTTTTTCCACCGCGCTCAGCGCCTGGGCCCAAGCCTGCTCCGATTCCATCCGGGCGACCCAGGCGAGGACGTCCTTCACGAAGCTCTGCTCCTGTTGGAGAGCCACGGCTGCCCTCGCCGAACTGGCCAGCGCCCGTACCTCGGCCTCGCCGGCAAACTCGGGGAATCTTTCCAGCCGCTCGATCAGCTCCGCGTGCCTGCCCGCGGCGGCCAACTGGCGGCCTTCCTTTAACAGGCTTTCGAGCGCCGCGCTGGAGCGCTGTTGGAGTTCCATTTCGAATTGCCGCGCCAGGTTGACCAAAGAAGGATCTTCACCGAACTCCCGCCGCCCGTGCGTAAGCACTTCGGCCGCCCCTTGCAAATTCCCGGCCTCGCGCCTGGCAGCGGCCTGCTTCAGCACCCCGGCCACGCCTTCCGCGCGCTGCTGCGCCAGCGCGGCTTCTTTGGAGCGTTCCAATCCGGCGTCGCCCGGGAACTTGCCGAGGGCTTCCTCCAGAAGGGTGAGGGCCTCCGGGAATGACTTTTCCGAGAGAAGCACGCGCACGCTCTGCTGGTAACCGGCTATCTCCCGGTCCCGCATCTGGGCCAGCAGCAGCCTGCGCAACTCCTGCAGCGTGCCCGGGGCCCCCGGCTCGGAGGCGAAGTTGGCATCCAGGTGGTCCAGCATCAGGCGGGCACGGTCGATATCACCGGCCTGCAAGGTTTCGCGGGTGCGCGAAATCGCCAGGTTGAACTTCTCGTGGCGGACGCGGCGGACCTCTTCCGCCTGCTCGTTCTGGATCAGCGCGCGAAGTTCGGCGATACTGCCGTCGTCCGGCGCGTCTTTTGCGACCGCGTCCAAAATCGCCAGGGCTTCCCCGAAGCGCCTGGCGGCCCGGTGTTCCTGGGCGGTGCGAATGGCCTGCTGCCGCTGCTGATCCAGGCGGCTGCGCGCCCGTTGGTCGTCCACGCGCTGCCGCAGCCGCAGGGCGTCTGGGTGGTCCGGGACCAGGCTCAGCGCCTCCTGCAACCGGCCGGCAGCCTCGCCCAGCTTTCCTTTCTGCTGCGCGACGCGGGCCTCCGCAACCAGGTGGTTGGCGCGTCCGTGAGCTTCCAGCCGCGCCCGGGCCTGTTCCAGGCGCGTCGCGATGGTGCTGTTCCGGGAGTCCAGACGCGCGGCCAGAGTCAAACAATCCACTTCTTCGGCGTAGCGCCTCTCGTTTCGGAAAGCATCGGCATCGCCGAGAATCTTGGTCAACTGCGCCTGCACCTGGTCCTTGCGAAGCAGGTGGGTGATCTCCTCCCGCAGCCGCCGCACTTCGCGGTTGCCGGGATCCAATTGCGAGGCGTAGTTGATTTTTGTGAGGGCCTTGCTGAGATCGCCCGATTGGGTGAGCGCAGGAATCTCCCGTAGAATCGCGGCCGCTCCTTCGTGGCGCAGATCCACCAGGACCGCTTCGTTATCCAACTGGATCTCTTCGAACTTCTGATAGCGGATCTCCGGCTCTTTGGAGAGGGCCCGATGCACCAGGTCCTCCAGAGCCACCGGACAGCCCGGCAACAGTTCGCCGACCGACTTCGGCTCGTAGGTCATGATGGCGTAGCACAGGGCTTCCCAGTTGTCCTTGTACGCGTGGAAGGGATGCACGCCGGTCAGCAGTTCGTAGTAGACGTCGCCATAGGAGAAGATGTCGGTCTGTTCATTGGCTTTGGATCCGCGGAGTTGCTCGGGAGCCAGGTAGGGCGGAGTCCCTATGATTCCGCCGGTCTGGGTGACCGCGGTGTTGCGGTTGGGGCCGAGGGCGATCCCGAAGTCCATGATCTTCACGTTCTCGTCGGGCAACACCATGATGTTTTCGGGCTTCACGTCGCGGTGGACGACGCCCTTGGAATTGGCGTATCCCAAGCCTTCGGCGACTTGGGTCATGATGCGGACTCTGTCCAGCAGAGGGAGCGGGCTGCGGGTCTGAATTACGTCTTTCAGGGTTTGGCCTTCCAGGAACTCCATCACCAGGTAAGGGTCGCCCTGATCTTCGCCGCTGGCGAGGATGGTAACGATATTCTTGTGGCGGAGAGCGGCGGTGGTGCGGATTTCCAACTGGAACCGCTTGAGGAGATCGGGGTCGCCCTTGGCCAGGATTTTCTTGATGGCGACTTTCTGGCCGACGTCGGGATCGAAGGCAAGGTACACCCTGCCGAAGCCTCCCTGGCCCAGTTCCTTTTCGACCTGATATTTGCCAATCCGGCCTGGCATCCTCGTAGACCAGCCGCCTGCCCCTAACTCTATGGCAGATCAGTCTATGGTATAGCACGCCGCTTGTGCCGCACGCATCCCGGAAGAGGCTTGGGTGGGCGGCCCGGCGATGAACCGATCGCACTGCTACACATTAGCGTAGTGAAGCGTAGTGCGTTTCCGCTTCACCGGCATTTGCAGATTCACACGGCCCCTCTGACAGGATGCCGAAAAACAGGTTGGAACCCCGAAATCAGACAAGCTGTCTGATGCCCCCACGAAGAATCAACGAGTTACAACCGAAAATCAGACAACGTGTCTGAAAATGGAAGCTGGCGGGGCCTTTTCCTAACCTGCTAGCGATGGGGATAAAGAGGACATTTCTACTTTGCTTTGAGATTGTTAACCCGTCCGGCCATGTGATAGATTTGCCTCCGTAAGGCTTTCAGGGAGAATGGTGCTGCGTATCGCTACGATTGCGGCGCTCGACAACCTCTCCGGCGTGCGCACGGACTGTACGGCTTCGCAGCAGGTCGCGTGGATCCAGCAGCCGTCGTTTACACTGAACGCGCTGACGCCGGTGTTGCCGAACATCCGCGTAGTGCGGCCTCCCATCTCGGATGTCTCTCTGTTCAAGACATTCCCGGTCCACGAGCGCTTGAAACTACAATTCCGCGCGGAGGCGTTTAGTGTGACGAACACGGTGTGGTTTCCCGCGCCGGTCACCACGCTCACATCCCCGTTGTTCGGGCAGACCGTGCTCGCCACCGGGGGCTTTTCGTCAACCTCCAACGACCCGAGGGCGATCGAGATGAGCGTGCGGCTCATGTTCTGAGCGGTCTCCCGCGCGGGCCGGACAGCCAGGGGCGATACAATGAGCATCGCGGAGGCTCCGATGGGCGGCAGAAATCGACGGCAGCTCCTGAGAGATTTCGGAGGTGTGGTTGCGGGAGGGTTGGTGGCATCCTCCATGGGTTACCCCGCCAACGACACCATTCGCATCGGCTGCATTGGCACAGGCGGCAGGGCTCAAGTTCTGATGAAGGCCCTGGCGCGGATTCCCAGGGTGGAAATCGCCGCGGTCTGCGACGTCTGGGACGAGAACCTTTCCAAGGGCCGGCAACTCGCGGCGCCGGGCGCATCGGCCACCAAGGATTATCGCGCCCTGCTGGAGCGGCAGGACATCGACGCGGTGCTGATTGGCACTCCCAATCACCAGCATGTTCCCATGACCATCGCGGCCTGCTCCGCGGGCAAGGACGTTTACGTGGAAAAACCGCTCACTCACCGGCTATCCGAGGGTGCGGCGGTGATCGAGGCCCAGAACCGCTCCCGGCGGATCGTGCAGGTGGGTTTACAGCAACGGTCCATGCCCCAATTCCAGAAAGCCTACGAACTGGTGCGCTCCGGGCAGTTGGGGCCGATCCGCAAGGTGCATTTGACATGGAACCGCAACGCGGCGCGAACCGGCTACGTGCAATACAAAATCGATCCGACGACAGTCGATTGGACGGCCTGGCTCGGAAATGCGCGCCCTCAGCCGTTCGATCCCTATCGCTTTCGCCAGTGGCGCTGGTTCTGGGATTTCGGCGGCGGCGTGCTCGACGACCTCATGGTGCATTACGTCGACGTTGCCCACTGGTATCTGGGCGCGGATCATCCCGACTCCGCGCTGACCATCGGGGACAAATTCACCGCGCAGCAATGGGAAACGCCGGACACTGCTCAGACCCTGCTCCACTATCCCGGCGCCCAGGTCTATTTCGAGTCCACGTTCCTGAACGCGAGGAACGGCGCCATGCTCGAATTCATGACACCCGAGGCGACCTTATACCTCGACCGCGGGCGCATGGAAGTGATTCCCGAGAGCAGGCGCGACGCCGCCAACCGCAATGCTCAGCCGCCATCGATTCCGGCCAGCCAGTTCATCCTCGGCGACGGACCGAAGGGAGCGGACTTCTACGACAAGCCCGACGGAGAACTGCTGCACCTGAGCAACTGGCTGGAATGCGTGCGTAGCCGCAAAACACCCAACGCCCCGGCCGAAGTCGGGGTCAGCGCCGCGTCCGCCGCGCACCTGGGCAACATTGCGCTGCGTGAAAATCGAATTGCGCGGTGGGAGTCGGATGGCCCCAAAGCGTAAGAACTGAGGCTCAGGCAAGGCCGGTTACTTCCTGGAAGCCGACACGCGGGGTCACGGCCCTCCCGCGGCGTTCTACCAGCGGCGCCGCGTCGGCTGAGGGCCGGACCCAATCAGCGGCGATTGGTCAGTCGGCCCGGGTCAGCCCGATGGTCACCACCGCCACCCGCTCTTTATCCGCCGGGCGTAGCTTGGGAGCCGGAAGTTCGTACTGGTAGCTGTCACTCCCGTTCCACACTGCCCGCAACGTGCATTTGCCGTCCAGGCACTCGAAGGTGAGCCTTGGGCTAGCGTCCTCCCGCCACGCCTCGGGCGCATCCGATCCGTGGAAGGGCGAGAGCATGGCCATGCGGGCGGTCGCCCGGTTGCGCACCATCAGGATCTCATGGCCGCCAGCGCCGAGTTCCACCGTGACGTCGTAGGCGCCCGCCGTCATCTGCCTGCCCCCAGCGCTGATGGCCATGGGGATTTCCGCCTTGAGAGTCTGTGCCGAAGCACTACCAGCGGTAACCGCCAGGGCAGCCACCGCGACCATTGAAAGCATCGTGAAGTTTTTCATCGTCTTACCCTCCTTCGGGCGGCCCTTTCGGCTCCCGACTACGGGACCTCCTGGAGCACGCCTCGCGCCAATGCGTAAGTAATTGTAAAGACGGCAAATCGGCAACGGCCGCGGGGCAGGATGAACCGTACGGTTCGTCGGCGCGAACCGTACGGGTCATCCGTTTTCAATCCGCCCCGAGGCCCGTCGGAGAGACCGCCCAAACCGCCGGAGTTGAGCCAACCCCTTTCTGGCCGCCCCACACCCGGCCTTCCGGCGGGCTCGTCTACGCGCAGGGCGGCGCCAATGATCCCTGGCTGGCCGCGAGCCCGCGCCGCACCCTCCGCCGCTTTCGGGCATCATAGATGAGAGAGGGGATCGCCGCCGCCGGATGCCGTCTACGCCGCAGGAACAGTCACAGGTCAATCCATGGATCGTCGCCGTCGCGGTGATGTTCGCCACTTTCATGGAAGTGCTGGACACCACCGTGGTGAACGTGTCCCTGCCGCACATCGCCGGCAGCCTTTCGGCCAGCGTGGATGAGGCTGCCTGGGCACTCACCTCCTACCTGGTAGCCAACGCCATCGTGCTGCCTATGACCGGCTGGCTGGCCAACTACTTCGGCCGCAAGCGCACGCTGCTGGCGGCGGTTTTCGGCTTCACCTGCGCCTCGTTCCTCTGCGGTCTGGCGCCCAATCTGACCACCCTGATCGTCTTTCGCGTGATCCAGGGCGCTACCGGCGGCTGCCTGCAACCGCTCTCGCAAGCCGTCATGCTGGAGGCGTTTCCCCCCAGGGATCGCGGCAAGGCCATGGCCTTCTGGGGTCTCGGCATTGTGGTCGCGCCCATGCTCGGCCCGGTCCTGGGCGGCTGGCTCACCGATAATTACAGTTGGCGCTGGATTTTCTATATCAACCTGCCCGTCGGCCTGATGTCCATCATCATGACGCGCCTGTTTATCTTCGATCCGCCCTACATCCGCCGCTCCAACCGCGGTATCGATTACTGGGGCATCGGCATGTTGGCGGTGGCCATCGCCTCACTGCAAATCGTGCTGGACAAGGGCCAGGAAGCCGACTGGTTCGGGTCCAACTGGATCGCCATCCTGGCCGTGGTGGCGGGTCTCGGCATCATTGCCTTTATCGTGCGCGAACTGCGCGCGCGCGATCCGGTGGTCCACTTGCGCGTCTTCCTGGTCCGCACTTACAGCGCGGGCGTGTTTCTGATGACCGTGCTGGGCTTCGTGCTCTACGGCTCCATGCTGCTGCTGCCCCTCATGTTGCAGACGTTGATGGGCTATCCGGCGCTGGACGCGGGCGTGGCCATGGCTCCGCGCGGCCTCGGATCCTTCCTGATGATGCCGGTGGTGGGCACCATTCTGGGCAGATTCGATCCGCGCAAGGTGCTGGCGGTGGGATTAGTGGGGGCCTCCTGGACCTTGTACGCCTTCTCCAATCTGAACCTGAGCGCGGGCTACTGGGATATCTTCTGGCCGCAATTCATCCAGGGCGCCGCGCTGGCCTTGCTCTTCGTGCCCCTGACCACCGCTACCATGGACCCCATCCCCAAGGAAGAGATGGGCAACGCCACCAGCATGTTCAACCTGATGCGCAACCTGGGCGGCAGCGTGGGTATCGCCAGCGCCACCACTTTCCTGTTCCGCCGCCAGCAGTTCCACACCCACCTCCTGGGCGCCCGCGTGACGGCCCTCAACCCCGCCACTCTGGTCCAGGTGCGCGGCATCCAGGCCAACATGGTGGCGCACGGCTCCGACCCCACCACCGCCATGCACCAGGCTTACGGCGCGATCTGGGGAATGGTGCAGCAGCAGGCCGCCATGCAGGCCTTCGTGGACACCTTCCGCGCCATGTCGGTGGTGTTTCTGCTGATGCTGCCGCTGCTGCTGGTAATGAAGCGGCCCAGGCATCACACCCGCGCCGGCGCGGCCATGCACTGATTTCGGGGTCCCTCCGGGTGGTGTGAACCACCCGGAGGCGCCTGGCCCCTCATTTGCTAACCGCCCGCCCGGCCTGTAGTCTAACCAACAGCCGGATGGAGCTGACCGATCGAACCTTCGTCGCCCGGGCGCGTGCGGGAGATGCCGACGCCTACCGGGTGCTGGTGGAACGCCACGGCCGCGCTCTCTTCCGCCTGGCTTTTCGTATGACTGGTAACCAACAAGACGCCGAGGACGTGGTCCAGGAAAGCTTCCTGCGCGCCTACCGGCAACTCGCAAAATTCGACGAACGGGCCAGCTTCGGCACGTGGCTGTACCGGATCGCTGCCAACTGTTCGCTCGACCTGGTCCGCTCGCGCAAACGGCGGTCGGAACAGCAGCCGCTGGCGGGGGATTCGTTCGGCGGTCCTACCGAAGACCCCGTACTGGCGCTGCCTTCGACCGACCCCACGCCCGAGCGCGTGGCGCTCTCCAGCGAAGTCCGCGACCGCCTGGCCGAGGCTATGAACGAACTCAGCGCCACCGAGCGGACCGCCTTTGTGCTGCGGCACTTCGAAGGCATGCGCATCGACGAAGTCAGCCGCGTGCTGGAGTGCCAGCCGGGGGCGGCCAAGCACAGCGTGTTCCGCGCCGTGCAGAAGTTGCGGCGGGCGCTGGAGCCGGTGACGGGGGCCGCGCGATGAATCACCTCACCGAAGAACAACTCATCCTGCACTACTACGGCGAGGACGAAGCCGGCGAGAGCATCGCCCAGGGCGATTACCCCTGCGACCTCGATTCGCTCGACGCCGAGCGGCACCTGGAAGCCTGCGAGAGCTGCCGCGCCTTGTACGCTTCGCTCCAGCGCGTGCTGAACGTAGTGGACGCGCTGCCGGTGGCCGAACGCGGCCCGGACTACGAAAGCGAGCTGTGGCGCCGCATCCGGCCGCGCCTCCACCCGCGCCGCCGGGCGCCCTGGATGGCCTGGTCCGCGCCGTGGCGCTGGGCCGCCGCAGCCACAGCTTGTGCCGGCTTGCTGGTGCTGGCCTTTCTGGCCGGCCGCTGGTATCCCGCGCCGCATCCCGCCCGCGAGATGGCCGCCCAGGCCGATCCGCAAACCGGCGAGCGTGTCCTGCTGGTAGCGGTGGGCGACTATCTGGAGCGCTCCCAGATGGTGCTCATCGAGTTGAGCAACGCCAACCCCACGCGCCCGCGCGATATCTCCTCCGAGCAGGAACGCGCGGCCGACCTGGTGAGCGAGAGCCGCCTCTACCGGCAGACCGCCGCTCGCACCGGCGATACAGCGGTGGCCGGTCTGCTCGACGAATTGGACCGGGTTCTGCTGGACATCACCCACTCCCCCTCGGAGCTTTCCGCGGGCGAGGTGGAAAAGCTCCGCCGCCGGCTGGAAGCCGAGGGCATTCTATTCAAGGTCCGGGTGCTGGGCACCAAGGTCCGCCACCAGGAAGAACCGGCCGTGGGCAGTCAACCCGCGGCGCACGAAAAACTATAGGGAAAAGGTTAAACCCATGACGATCGTTCGCACGATGACCACACTTGGCGGTCTGATGGCCGCCGCGCTGGCGATGGCGCAGCCCCCCGCGCCGCCGTCACCTTCCGCGCCGCCCGCCGCGGCGACCGCTCCCCAGGCCATGGCGCCGCGCGCACCCCGCGCACC
>JASHSS010000213.1 GCA_030038565.1 Bryobacteraceae bacterium | reverse complement strand
CTTCACCCGCCAACTGCGCCTGGTGACGGGACCAGCCATGGTCACCTGGTCCAGTTCCTGAAAGGCGCCTCGGCCGTCTGTGCCAATGGCGGAATCCCCGCTCAGCAGCACCACCGGCGACTCCGCCATTTTCGCCACGTAAAGAGCCGTCAGGCAATTCGTAAATCCCGGCGCGGCCGTGACCAGAACCACGCCCGCCTCTCCCGTCAACCTGCCCCAGGCATCCGCCATGTGAACCGCCGCGGCTTCGTGGCGGGTGTGTATGATCTGGAGGCCGCTGCCGATGGCGGCGTCATAGATCGCCATGATCTGGTTGCCGGAAACCGAAAAGCACTTCCGCATTCCGAGGGCTACCATCTCCTCGACCAGTATGTCCGCGCACCTGCATCTGCTCATGAGGAGTAGTATATCGGGGCGCCTGCGCTCGAAATCCTGAGCTGCCTGTATCGGCTTGCCAACCGGAGGTAACTGGGGGTGGCGACATTTGACGATGACCGCCGGCGCTCTTTAGACTTGAGGTGAGATGCCGTTTCCAGGAGTGTTCGACGGGCCTCGAGCCTGGACTGCCCGGGACTTTTCCAGCCCCTCGGACTGGGTGTTGCAGCTTGCGGAGCAGACCAAGCGTGAACTGAAAACGGCGGTTGCCCAGGTGATCGAGCGCGGCGTCGAACCGGGCCTGCTGCAGGCCGGGGATTTCCCGCTGCCGTCGTTTGCGGCGACGGCTGCGGAGGCGCGAAGACGACTGATTGGGGGCCGTGGATTCGTGGTGCTTCGCGGCCTCGACCCGGATGATTACCCAGAGCACGAAGCGCGTCTCCTGTACGCCGGACTGGGATCTCACATAGGCGTTATTATTCCCCAGACTTTGCGCGGCGACCATCTGTATTCGGTACGCGACGAAGGAATACGCATGGAAGCGGAATACGGGCGCACCGGTGTGCGTTACTCGAAGACCAATGCGGCGTTCGATTTTCATACCGATTCGCCTTCACGAGTGGCGGGCCGCACGCCGGATTTTATCGGTCTCCTGGTGCTCCGTACGGCGAAATCGGGAGGAGATTCAGCATTGGTGAGCGGCTACGCGGTCCATAACATCCTGCGCCGGGAACGGCCGGATGTTCTGGATCGGCTCTACCAGCCGTTTTGGGTCGATCGCCGCGCGGAGCTGCCGCCCGGAGAAGATCCCGTGCTGCCGGTGCCCGTCTTCGCTTTCGACCGCGGGCTGACGGTGCGCTATCTGCGCTTCTACATCACCAAGGGCCAGGAATGGAAAGGTGAGCCGCTCACTCCGGCCGACATCGAAGCGCTGGAAGCGTTCGAGGAGATCATGCGGAGGCCGGACGTGGCCGTGCGCGTTCCCCTGGAGCGCGGCGATATTCAACTAATCAGCAACAGGTTCCTGCTGCATAGCCGCACGAGCTACGAAGATTACGCCGAGCCCGGGCGGAAGCGCCACTACATCCGGCTGTGGTTGGCCGAATCGAGCGGCGTCGCGGGATCGAGTACAGTCCAACAAAGCCCTCCGACGGCATAGAGCGCGGCCGACAAATAGAATGCCACGTTCCAATTGTTGCCCGACGCGGCCAGCAAATAACCGATGATGGCCGGTGCTACGCTGCCGCCCAGTTGACCGAGCGTATTCATGAGTCCGGTGAGCAGCCCGACCGATTCCCCACCCAGGTCCATAGCGGTGGTCCAGGTCACGGGAGCGCTCAACTCCACGAGGAAACTCGACAGACCCATCACCGCCATCGCGTAGTTGGTATCGTGAATCGAGGGGAAAAACAGGATGGATAGCGCGGCTCCTCCGTAAGCCACATACGCGAATGTCCTGCGGGCGCTCGACGCACCCCAGCGCGAGGTGGCGATCGGCAAAAGGTATCCCGCGAACAGGCAGCCGCCACCAGCCGTCAGCAGCGGCATACCACTCAAGATGGCATTATGACTGAGCGCAACACCGCGGGCCTGCAATAGGTACGTGGGTAGCCAGGTGACGTAGAAATAGAAGCCGTAGAAGTGGCAAAACCATTGCAGGCTGAGCATCCAGGCGCTTCGCGATCGCAAGTAAGGCCCCCAGGGCGCTCGCCGGACAACCCTCGCCCCGGCATGTTCCGGCTGGTCGCGGAACGAAAGATGAAAGAACGCCGCCCATACCAATCCGATGGCGCCGAACAGCGCAAAGGTAGGGCGCCAGCCCAGCGCAGCGTAAAACGCCACTACCAGCAAGGGCGCCACGCTCGCACCCCATCGCGCGCACGCCGCCTTCCAGCCTTCCGCTCGGGCGCGCTCCTCGACCGACAGCCAATTGCTGAATGCCTTGGCGATTCCGGGGAAGCAGCCCGCCTCACCGGCGCCGAACAACAGCCGAGCCGCCAGCATCGACGAGTAATTCCAGGCGAGTCCCGTGGCCGCGGTAAAAACAGACCAGCAGAGTACCACGCGGGTCAATACAAACCGCGGACCGTAGCGATCGATCAGCCAGCCGCTGGGGATTTCCATCACGGCGTACGTGAGGCTGAAGGCCGAGAAGATGTATCCCATCTGAATGGGATTGAAATGGAGATCGCGAACGATCATGGGAGCGGCCTGGCTGATGCAGGCCCGATCCAGATAAGAGATGAAGGCGAGACTCATGCCGAAGGCGATGACTTTGCTCCGTTCGCCGCCGGGTTGCCGCGAGTGCGTCGGTCCAGCCATGAATTATGGGCATTGTATCGAAGTCGAAATTTCGGAAACGGCCAAGCACCGCAGCGCGAAGGACAGACCGTTGGATTGTGGCGACTACGGGGGAGGAATCTGCAACGGGGCTATGGTGGCTGATCAATCCGTCCAACAAGGGCGTACAGTATCATAGGTGTGTGGCTGAGCTGGTGTTCGAGGTGGTGCAGGAGTCCGATGGCGGATACTGCGCCGAATGCCTCACGGAAAGCATTTTCACCCAGGGCGACACGTGGGACGAATTGCGCAAGAACGTACTGGAGGCCACCATTGCGTTCTTTTTTGACCGCACCCGGCCTGAGCGAGTCCGGCTTCACCTTGTTCGCGACGAAGTCCTCCTGGTGGCATGACGCTTCCTCGCGACGTTTCCGGCGCGCGGCTTGCCGATCTGCTGCGCTGAAAGTGGCAGTACGCGAGGGTGCACCAAGCCGGCAGCCATCTCATCCTGGAAACCGCCCGGCCTACGCACCACCGGATCGCGATTCCAGACCACCATCCCCTCAGACTTGGAACACTCAGTTCGATAATTCGCGCCGTGGCCCAGCATAAAGGTGTCCGGCGCGACGAGATCATCGCGGACCTTTAGGTGCCCCGGATGTAGTCAACATGAATCGGGCGTGCTTCACGCCCTTCGTTGCGATTAGTGCATTGGCGAGTTTTTGAACCAAAGTCGATTTGCCGCGCACCAGGATAACTTCGAGGCAGGCGTCATGGTCGAGGTGGACATGAACACTCGACATGATCGCGTCGTGGTACTGATGCTGGATGTCAATTGCAATGCGCCAACTCACCCATTGCGGGCTCCTGTCCGGCGGGGCAGAAATCCTAAGCACCCGCCTGGTGCGTAATACCTCTTGAGGACTCGTGCTACCATTTAGAAATATGTAGCACGTTCTAAAATTCCGTAGCACAGAGAAAGGAGCCTATGCCCCGACGCCCGGTCGTCATCACCTCCATCCTATTCGCAACAATGTGGTGTGCCTGGGCGGCGGACGTGATGGTGTCGGGAACGGTCGTCGATTCCTCCGGAGCTGCGATCGCCGGAGCTGCGGTGCAGGTTCAAAGCGCGAACCGTGCCGTACTGAGAACGACCGAGTCAGACGCGAACGGCTCCTTTATGATTTCCGGACTCCCGGCAGGCAATTATCGGCTCGTCGTATCGCACGCCGATTTTGCTACCAAGGAAATTCCCGTCACGATAGGCGCCGAGGCGGCCGCCCCATTCCGCATCTCTCTGGCCTTGGGATCGGTGAGCACCACCGTAAACGTGCAGGGCCGGGAGGATGACCTAACCGGAATCGCTCAATCCGCCACGCAGGGAACGGTGGGCCAAACCGCACTGGAAGATCGTCCGATTCTCCGTTCGGGAGAAGTTCTGGAGACCGTTCCCGGCGTCATCATCACTCAACACGCAGGGGGCGGTAAGGCCAACCAATATTTTCTTCGCGGTTTCAATCTCGACCACGGCACAGATTTTGCCGTCTTCCTAGACGATATGCCGCTGAACCTCCCGTCGCATGCGCACGGCGAGGGGTACGCAGACATGAACATCGTCATTCCAGAGCTTGTGCAGCGGGTGAATTACGAGAAGGGTCCCTATTACGCTGATGTCGGCGATTATGGCTCCGCCGGGTCGGCCCATCTGGAATTCTACAAGACGCTGCCCGAGAATTTCTTGCAGGTGGAAGGCGGCATGTATGGCTATGAGCGGGCCGTTTTCGGCGTGTCGGAAAAGGTCGGTTCAGGCAATCTGCTCTTCGGCGGAGAGTTCTATCACGATGATGGCCCGTGGACGCATTCGGATAACTATTCCAGGTTAAATGGCCTCCTGACCTACAGCCAGGGCGACGAAGCCAGTGGGTTCAGCATCACGGCCCACGCTTATCACGGAAACTGGTATTCGAGCGACCAAATCCCGATCACAGCGGTTCCCCTGGTTGGCTTCTTCGGTGCGCTGAACCCGACTGACGGCGGCAATTCGCAGCGCCATAGTTTGCAGGCGGAATGGCATCGCCAAAACGACCATTCCAGAACGCAAATCATGGCATACGGATTTTATTACTACCTCAATCTCTTTTCCGATTTCACTTACTACCTTGATGACCCCGTGAAGGGTGATCAGTTCGAACAGCAGGACAGCCGCTTTGTGGTTGGGGTCGATGTGCGCCACACGCTTTTCAACAATTGGTTCAGCCGCAAGGTCGAGAATACGTTCGGCCTGCAGGTCCGCAACGACTGGGTGCACAACGGCCTGTACCGCACGGAAGATCGCGAGCGCACGGACAAGAACGACATCAACGCGTGCCACGACGAACCCATCGACGCATGTAACAACGATCCGAGCCTGACGGCGGTCTTGCCCGCGGACACGGATGTGAACAGATTCACCGAGACGATGTTCGGCTTCTATGTGGAAAACAAAATCCAGTGGGCGGAGAAATTTCGCAGTGTCCTGGCCCTCCGCGGCGATGAGGTCTTTGATAACGTCACCAGCTTGACGCCGGGTTATACCGCGACCGAATTGCCTGGCGCTCCGGTGGTCAACTTTGCAGCCGCCAATTCCGGCTCGGTCACCCAGTTCATGCCCGAACCGAAAGTAAGTTTGATTTTCGGCCCGTGGCGCAAGACGGAGTTCTATGTACAGGGCGGATTCAGTTTTCACAGCAATGATGCGCGCGGCGCGACGCAAAGAGAGGAACCGATTTCGCCGGACAATCCATTTCCCACGGCAACATCGAGAATCCCGGCCCTCATCCAGACCAAGGGGTCCGAAGTCGGGGTGCGCACGACGTCCGCCCGGCATCTGCAAAGCACGCTTTCGCTCTGGTATCTCCACAGTCAATCCGAACTGCTGCAGGATGGCGACACCGGAGGCACCGTTGCTTCCTTATCGCCGAGCAATCGCTATGGCATTGAATGGGCGAACTACTACACGCCGTGGGAACATTGGGCTTTCGATTTTGACTTCGCAGATTCCAGAGCCTTCTTTACCGAAATCGACGCGGCTGACGCCGCGCCGGGCAGCCCAGGTGGCACACGCGTACCCGAAGCGGTGGGGCTGGTGGCGTCAGCGGGCGCCACGATGCACGATTACAAGCGTTTCTCGGCGAGTTTGCGCCTGCGGGCCTTCGGCCCGCGTGACCTGACGTCCGACGGAATTTATCGCTCGAACGCAACTGTTTTGCTCAATGCGGAGATGCGCTACCGCGTGTCCCGAAGATGGAGCTTTGTCGTCGAGGCCTTGAATTTGCTGAACCGCAAAGACCACGACATTGACTACGCCTATACCTCCCGAATAACGCCAACAGCCGATCCGGAGTTCACAGAGGTTTTCCATCCCGTCGAGCCGTTTCAGATACGATTTGGGTTAAGAAGAACTTTTTGACGGTCACGGGAGCGACAAATCGCTGGCCAGAGCAGCCCGGTTCCACTTCCGACAATGGCCGCTATGTAAAGTTCGGGGCTTCGAGCCGGCCCCTCGGAACGGCGTCGTGGAGAATTGTAACCGCCTGTGCCCGGACGACGCGCTACTCGTACAAGCTCGGCCGAAGCGAGCGAGAGAGGTCCTCCTTCGGCAGATTACCCGCGATCAGCGGCGAAGGGTTTATGTTCGCCTGAGTTTGGGACGGAAACCCATCTCCGCAAGCGATGGATCTCTACGGACAATGTGGGAGCTTTTCACTGACTGTGCCGAGCTTTCTTAACAACTGTGGCGAGGATTTTCATTAGTTCCGTCAACCTAACGACAGAAGTATGGTCCGAAAACTGCGAAACTGTGATTGAAGCGTATGCTCGCGGAAGTCGCGGTTGCCGCACGATCGGTCACCTGGTTGGTTTTGTTCGCACAGATCGGAAGCCTCCCAAGGCTGATCGCACAAACCGCAGATTGGCCTCAATTTGGCTGGGATGTCGCAAGCACTGGGGCGTCCAATGCGCGAAGTGGCATCACCAGCCGCAATCTCCTCTCCCTGACACGGCACCAGATCCCGATCGATGGCACGGTGGACGCTTCGGCGATCTACCTGCAAGGTGTCGCGGTTAACGGATCGGCTCACGACGTGTTTTTCGTGACGACGACGTACGGGAAGACGATCGCCATCGACGCCGACAGCGACGCCGTTCTTTGGGAGTTCACCCCGTCGGCGTACTCGTCCTGGGCCGGCACAGCGCAGGTTACGACCAGCACTCCGGCAGCCGATCCGGACCGGCAGCACATCTACGCCGCGGCACCGGATGGAAGCATCCGGAAGCTCGCGGTCGCGGACGGCCAGGTGGTCTGGAGTACGGCCATCACTCTGCTACCCCAGTACGAGAAAATCGCGTCGCCCCTCAAAGTGTTTAACGGAAACGTCATCGCCGTCACCGGGGGTTATATCGGCGATGCGCCTCTTTACCAAGGCCACGTCGCCATCCTGGACGCACAGAGCGGCAGTCTCCTTCACGTCTGGAACTCTCTCTGCAGCGATCTTGCGGAGTTGATGGCTCCGGCTTCGTGCCCGGACACCCGATCGGCAATCTGGGGCCGCGCCGGAGCGGTGATTGACCCTGCCACCGGCAACATCTTCGTCGCGACGGGCAATGGTCCTTACGACGGAGCCACGAATTGGGGGGACTCGGTGATCGAACTGAACCCCGACGCCACGCAAGTACTGGGGAATTACACGCCGGCGGATAACCTGCAACTCGATGACGGAGACATCGACCTGGGGTCGACGTCGCCTGTTTTGCTGAGTCCGGGAATTGTGGCGCAAGGAGGAAAGGACGGCCTGATTCGGACCCTCAGCACCGAGTCCATAGGCGGCCTCGCTGCGCATGTCGGGGGTGAGCTGCAAATCATATCCACACCTTCTGGCGGCCTGTTATATACGGCGCCGGCGGTGTGGGTGGAAAACGGCCAAACCTGGATGTTCGCCGCCGACGGCGGGGCAACCGCCGCCTGGACGTTTACCAACGGAAGCCTCACGAAGATGTGGAGCAATCCCAAGGGCGGGACCAGCCCGGTTGTCGCCGGCGGCCTGCTGTACGTCTACAATCCACAAGGCGGACTTTACGTGTACGATCCCGTGAGCGGCACGCAACTGGCCCAACTCGAGAGTGGCAGCGGACATTGGAACAGTCCGATCGTAGTAGATGGCAGGATTGCGCTGCCAGAAGGAAACGCCAACGAACACGCGACCTCCGGCGTGGTGGACATCTGGACGCTCCCAGGCGACGTCAGGCGGCGACCGCGGCCGGGAAGCGTTTACCACTAAACGGAGCCCCTCAGGCCCCTGCCGAAGCGTTTTGAGGAAGAGTTTGGCAGGCGGCGGAGCGAACCAACAGCCGATCCGCAGCGGGCGGCCCGTGCGGGCGGGCGCGGCGGCCTTGCCGGCCGGGCGGACGCGGGAGGGTCCATGCCGAGCGTAGCGCTGAACGGGCCAACTACGGGATCTCCGCCCGCGCGCGGATGATCCGCGCCGGCGGCCCGAACGCGGCGCGCGATGTAGCCCCGGGGGCGGCGAGACCCAGCCCGCGGGAAGACGGTTCCCTTACTCCACCTTCAGCGCATCCACGGGGGCAATCGACGCGGCCCGTTGCGCGGGAATCAATGCCGCGAACAACGCGCAGACGGCCAGAGCACCCGAGGCCAGAGCGAGCGAAGCGGGGTCCCAACTGGCCACGCCGTAGAGTTGCGAGGAGATCAGGCGGCCCGCGCCGATCGAGAGCGGCACGCCGGGTAAAAGCCCAGCGAGCACGCGGATGGAGGTGCCGCGCAGGATCAGCCTCACCACTCTGGCGCGGTCGGCGCCGAGCGCCATGCGAATGCCGATTTCGTTCCTGCGCTGCGCCACGCCGTATGCGGTGACACCGTAGAGGCCGACGGCGGCGAGGATCAGGGCCACGATGCCGAACAGCCCCGCCAGAGTGGCCACGGCGCGCTCCTGATCGAAGCGCAGGGCGACCTGCTGGCGCATGGTTCTGACGCTGTTGATGGTGAGGTTGGGTTCCAGGTCCGCCAGCAAACGGGTGAGCTGCGGTTCGAGCGCGCCTGGCGATCCGCTGGTCACCAGCATGAGTCCGCCAATGAAGTGGGATTGCCACTCGACGCGCTGCATGATGTCGCCGTTCTGATAGGCCACATTCTGCGCGAGCGGCACATAAAACATGGGACGCGCCGGTCGGCCGAGGCCCCAGCCGGCAAATTTGGCATCGGCGACCACGCCCACAATCCGAAACGTGGTTTGATCTTCGGGGCGATCCAAACCGAAGTGTTGATCGATGGGGTCTTCGCCGCTCTTGAAGAAGCGCTTGACGAAGGCCTGGTTGACGATCGCCACAGGAGCGGTGGTCTGGTTATCCGCGTCGGTGAAATAACGCCCGCGCGCGAGCGACACGCCGAAGTTCTGCAGGTAATGCGCACTGACGCGATCCCACGACGCGCCCGAAGCCCCATTCATCTTGGCCGGCGGATGCCCGGCGACATAAATCATTTCGCCCCAGTTGTCGGTGAGCGGATTGTAGAGCGCCAAGCCCGATCCTTTGACGCCGGGGAGGCCATTGAGCCGGTCTTCGAGCTGGCGATACAGCGCATTCAGTTTCCCGATGGTGTATTCGGAGTGCGGGTTGTTGATCGAAACCACCACCCGGCCGTTCACCTGGTAGCCGAAGTCCTGGTTCTCGAGCTTGTTGAGACTGCGGGCCAGCATGGTCGCGCCGGCCACCAGGACTACGGAGAGGCCGGCCTGGACGGCCAGCAGGGTCTTGCTGGCAAAAGAAGAATGCGCGCTCGATCCGCGGCCGGAGCCGCGCAGGACTTCGGCCGGATCGGTGCGGGTGGCAAACCACGCAGGGGCGGCTCCAAAGAGGATACCGGTAGCCAGCGCCAGGCTGAACGAGGCAGCCAAGACACCTGCGGACGGCGCTGAGCTCATGGGCAGGAAGCGCGCATTTTGAAAAGCCAGCGCGAGGAGCAGGCGGGCAGCCGCCCCCGCGACCAGCAATCCGGCCAGGCAGCCGCCAATGGCCAGCAGCAGGCTTTCGCTGAGAGCCTGCATGACGATCTGGCGCGCCGTGGCGCCCATGGCAATCCGCACGGCCGTTTGGGTACGGCGGGTCACAGACCGCACGAGCAGCAGGTTGGCCACGTTGGCGCAACCGATGAGCAACACCATGGCGCAGACGGAAAGCAGGATGTGCAGGCTTGTGCCGTACTCCTCCTTCATTTCCGCTACGCCGGCGCCCGCGGGAACGATGTTAATCACCTGTTTGGGCAGCAGGCGGATCACGTCGGGCATCCAGTTTGATGGATAGCCGGAATCGTTTTGGAGCCACTGCCGCAGAACGCCGGTCATACGCGGGGCCATTCCGACAATCGAAGCGCCCGGCCGCAGACGCCCAATGACACGCAGCCACGCGGGCGGGGATTGATTGACCAAGGAGCTATCGCCGTCAATGACGCGCTCCTGCTGCACGGGGAGCCACATATCAGGAGGATCGCTGCGCAGGGTTTCGCCGAAGAAACCGGGAGGCGCAACACCGATCACGGTAAAGGGATGGCCGTTCACCATGAAGGCGGAACCGACGACGGAGGTGTCGCCGCCATATGCGATCTGCCAGGCATGATGACTGAGCACCGCGACGGGAGGAGCGGCGGGCGTATCGTCGCTGGGGGTGAACAGCCGGCCGCCGAAAGCGCGAATGCCGAAGGTGGAAAAGTAATTGCCGGTGACGTACTCGGCGGTAAGCGGCTTGGAAGCCGATTCGACGCGCTCGCGGCGCACGCTCATGCGCCAGCCGCCGCCGGCCTGGAAGGCAGCCACTTCTTCGAATTCCGGCGCCGCAGCCTTCAGCCGCTGGAAGAGGGCGTAGGAGTACATGCCCCAGCGGTCCTGCGGGCCGCCTTCCACGCAGCAGTCGTCGCCATCCCCGATGCGGTACAAGGCGGCGGGGTCGGTAACCGGAAGGGCGCGCAGCATCACCTCATCGATGAGGGTGAAAATCGCCGTGGTTCCGCCGATGCCCAGGGCCAGGGTAAACACCGCCGCCGCGGTAAAAACCGGCGACTGGCGAAACTGGCGTAACGCGTATCGGAAATTGGCCAGCAGATCTCGCATGAACCTTATACTGCCGATTTCGAAAAAAGTTACGCCGCCGTGGCGATACGACCGGCAGGGTTGAGTATTTCGAGAGTGTGCGGGCAGCGCGAAGCACCACTGCCAGACGGAGCTGAGTCCGGGGGCGCAGGCGCCCCGTTACCAATCGACGACCGAGCCGTCATCCGGGTCGAATCGGGTCCGGTATTCCGCGGGATCACCGACCTGGGCTCGGAGTTTGTCCTCGTCGATGGTGATTCCGAGTCCGGGATCGGTCAAGAGCGGGCGATGTCCGTTCTTGATCGGGGGCAGGGGCTTGGCCAGCAGATCCGAGTACTCGTTGTCGCCTCGTTCCTGAATGATGAAATTCGGAATCGCGGCGGCGACCTGATAGCTGGCGGCCAGAGAGCAGGGACCTTGCGGGTTGTGGGGGGCGAGGGGCGTATAGTAGGCTTCCGCCATTCCCGCGATGAGCCTGAGTTCCGTGATCCCGCCGGCGTAGCACACATCCGGCTGGATGATCGCCGCAGCCCGCTTTTCGAGGATCTCACGGAATCCCCATTTGGTGAAGATCCGTTCGCCGGTAGCAAGTGGGATGTGGGTCTTTCTGGCAATCTCGGCCATGACATCCACGTTCAAGGGTTGAACCACTTCTTCATAGAACCAGGGTTGATATGGCTCCAGAGCTTTCACCAGAAGCATCGCGGTGGGTGGCTCCACAGCTCCATGAAAATCGATGGCGATATCGACGCCCGGGCCGTATCTTTGGCGCACCGCTCTAAAGTTGTCGACCACTTCGTCCACGAACTTCTGACCCTCGATGTACTTGATGGGACCCCGGTTCAGGCCGCGCGGTCCTACCTTCATTGCGTTCACGCCGGTCTTTTCGTCTACTCTCCCGTACACTCTGATTCTGTCGCGAGTGGGGCCGCCGAGCAGCTTGTAAACCGGAACGCCCATGGCTTTGCCCTTGATATCCCAGAGCGCTTGATCGATGCCGCTCAGGATCGCGGTTTTAACCGGACCACCACGGTAGAAAGAGCCGCGGTGAATCGCCTGCCATTGGTAGACTACCCGGCATGGATCCTGCCCGACCAGGTAGCGTGCGACTTCCTGCGCGCCAGCGGCACACGCCCTGGCGTCGTCCTTGAGCATTTCGCCCCAGCCGACGATCCCGGCATCGGTGGAAATCTTCACGAAGACCCACGAGTTCTTTAGAATGAAGGTTTCCAGTTTAGTGACCTTGATGTTGTCGCCCGGATCGGCCGCTGGCTCATCGTTCGGTTCAGCGGGAAGCGCAGACTCCATTCCAAGCAACGCGCCCGAGGTGACCAGGCCGCGAAGCGAAGTCCGACGATTTATTTCCATTTCGAAATGCCTCCTTTTCTCTTTCGATCCCTTGCCCGGGTCTGCCCTGCGGTCGGGCGCGAAAGGTCCTCAGATAAGAGTAGCGCCACTGCCGCTTTGGGTGACAAGGCTCCCGCCGGCCGGGGCTGGGCGCGCCGGTCGGCCGGAAAACCCGGACGGGTCGATCCTGAAGCCGGCCGTCCGCGCGCGGCGGCGATTGGCGCACGCGTCGAGGCTTGCGCTGATGGGCGTCTCCGGGCACGTGATCCGCGCCGGTGGCCCGGACGGGCGGGGTGCTGGGCGGCGCGCTAGGCTGATCGACGATTTTTCCATCCTTTCGAATGTGGGAAACAGCACGGGCGGCACTCAAAACATTTACGACGGGCAGGGCGAACGGTCCGTCTCGTCGAACGACCAGTCGCGCCACCTGGTGATCAGCGGCACCTACGAACTGCCGTTCGGCCGCGGGAAGATCTTCGGCAAGAACTGGAGCCGCGCGGTGGATTCGCTGATCGGCGAGTGGCAGGTGAACGGCATCTACACCTATGCCACGGGCTTTCCGATTTCGGTCACCGCGGCGAACAATTGCACCGGTTGCGGGATCAACACGCTGCGGCCCAACAACAATGGCCAAAGCGCCGAACTGAGCGGATCGGTTTCCAAGCGGCTGAACGAATATTTCAATACCTCCGTCTTCTCGCAGCCCAGCGCCTTCACTTTTGGGGATACGGCGCGGACGCT
>JASHSS010000212.1 GCA_030038565.1 Bryobacteraceae bacterium | reverse complement strand
AAGATGTTCAAGTGCACTCTGTGCACGGACCGGGTTTCGCAGGGGCTGGAGCCGGCCTGCATCAAGGCCTGCCCCACCGGCTGCCTGCACTTCGGAACCAAGGACGATATGAAGGCCCTGGCTGAGTCGCGCGCCGCCCAGTTGCGCGAGCACTCCAGCTACGCCAACGCCGGCGTGTACGATCCCGAGGGAGTGGGCGGCACGAGCGTGATGTATGTGCTGCACGACGTAACCAATCCCGAAGCTTATGGCGGGCTGTCGCGCAATCCGCGCGTGCCCTGGACGGTTCGGCTGTGGAAGGGGCCGCTGAAGTGGCTCGGAAACGTGGCCATGATCGGCGGGCTGATCGGCGTGACGCTGCACTATCTGCGCTTCGGCCCCAAGCAGGTGCACGATGACAGCAAGTAACCGCATCCTGCGCTATTCGCTCGCGGAGCGCGTGATGCACTGGGTGGCGGCCATCGCCTACATGTACGTGATGGCGACGGGGCTGGCATTTTACTCGCCGCACCTTTACTGGATCGCCACCATCCTGGGTGGCCCAGCGACTTCGCGCTTCTGGCATCCGCTGGTGGCGCTGCTGTTCGTGGGCACGGTTTTCTGGATGCTGGGCGTGTGGCGTTCGGATATGCGGATCACGGCCGCGGACCGCCGGTGGAACGCGGCGATCGATCGATACATTCGCAATGACGACGAAGACCTGCCGCCCATCGACCGCTTCAACATCGGCCAGAAATACTTTTTCTGGGCCATGCTGTGGGCCGGGATCGTGCTGCTGATCTCCGGCATGGTGTTGTGGTTTCCGGAATGGATTCCGTGGGGCTGGCGCGCGGTGCGTTATGCTTCCATCCTGCTGCACGTTGCGGCGGCGCTGGTGACGGTCGGCGCGTTCATCATCCACGTCTATATGGGGACGGCGGTGGTGCGCGGCGGATTCACCTCCATCATCCGCGGGGAAGTCTCGCCGGCGTGGGCCCGAATGCATCATCGTCTGTGGTACGAGCGCGTCAGCGGCAAATGACCCGCTCTCTGGAATCATGGAATCGCCGCATTTCCCGCGCGCAGGACCTGGAGGAACGCTATCCGGCGGCTGTCGAGTGGCTGCGGTTCTATCGCCGCATCGCCCGCTTTCAAAGGGACATGGAGTTGGATTTCGGCGAGCTGCCTGATCCGCCGCGCGATTTGTCGCTCGATCCCGCGCGGCTGCCCCGGCCGGTCCAGCCATATCGCAGCCGGCTGCTGCGGTTGCTCCAGGAGGAAGGTCCGGAGAAACTGGCCCGGGCGGCGGAGCAACTGATGCGCGCGCCGGATTGGGATCCGGCCGATCCCGCGCCGCCCTTCATCTCCCGCGTGCTGGTCCAGCCCTACGCGCAGTTCCTGGCGGCCCGCGAGCGAAGGGAGCCTGGGCGGCAGCCGGTAAGCGCCTGGTGCCCGTTTTGCGGCGAGAAGCCCGTGGCGGCGGTCTTGCGGCCCGAGGGCGATGGCGGCAAGCGCTGGCTGTTGTGTTCGCTGTGCGCCACCGAATGGGAGTTCCGCCGCCTGCTGTGCCCCTCCTGCGGCGAGGAGGATCACCAGAAACTGCCGGTGTATACGGCCGAGGAGTTCCCGCACATCCGGGTGGAGGCGTGCGACACCTGCCGGGTCTATCTGAAGGCCATCGATATGACCCGCGACGGCCTGGCGTCGCCCGAAGTGGACGATCTGGTGTCCGCGCCCCTGGACCTTTGGGCGCTCGGGCGCGGCTACGCCAGGCTTCAACCCAACCTGCTGGGATTGTAAACACACGCTCCGAGGCCCGGCCGTGAGGAACCTTGCTCTCCCCGCCGGTGTCGAAGGGTTATGGCTCAGCCCAGCCTCTTTCGCGAACTGGTGCGGCACTTCTTCGACCGATTCTTCGATACCGAATCGCTTTCGCCGCAGGGGCAACCGGAGGCCGGCATCATCCAGACGCTGGGCATGCTCGCTGCGCCCAGCGGATTCGTCTCCATTCTGGCGCTGCCGCTGGGCTTCTATCGCTGGGACCTGGTGGCTTTCCGATTCCTCTTCATCTGTTACTCCATGGTGGCCATGGGCGTGGTGAAGGTGTTCGAGTGGGACGCCCTGTTCCCCGACCGCCGCGATTACCTGCTGCTGACGCCATTGCCGTTGCGCGTCTTCACGCTGTTTCTGGCCAAGATCGTGGCGCTGGGAATCTTTCTCGGCATATTCCTGGCTGCGGCCAATTTTTTCGGCGTGTTCTTCTGGCCCAGCATCGAGGGCCACGGAGGAATTCTCGCGATCGCCGGCACGCACCTGGCGGTGATGTTCGCGGCCGGGCTGTTCTCCGCTCTGGCCATCGGATCCCTGCAAGGTGTGCTGGTGACGATCTTCCACGGCGCGGTCTACCGGAAGGTTTCGGTCTGCGCGCAGACCGTCGTGATGGCCGTGGTGATCATGTTCCTGTTTATTTCGCCGCTGATGGGTTCGTCGATGGCGGAACTCTGCCGGACCAACAGCCCGTTGCTGCGCTGGTTTCCGGGCTTCTGGTTTGCCGGACTGTACGAGCGGATGCGGCCGGCGGTCTCGCAAGTGGCGTGGCCTCCAGAAGCGGCCGAACAAGTACTCCGCGGTCTCGGCATTCTGGCGACTCGCGGCTTGTGGGTGGCTCTTGCCGCCTTCCTGCTGGCCTTCCTTCCCGGCTACCGCCGGCATGCGCGGCGCGTGCTGGAGGCGCCCAATCCGGATCCGCGCGGCCCCGGGCCGCTCGGGCGATGGCTGGTCGCCACCATGGATCGCCTGCTGCTCGGCGATCCGGTGGAGTGCGGCGTGTTTCACTTCATCGGCGAAACCATCGGCCGCAGCACCAAGCACCGGCTGTTCCTGGCTACCTATGGCGGCTTGGGCGCCGCCCTGGTCGTCATGATGCTGGCATCCGGAGGCCCTTCGCCGCGGATCCCGCTGACGCTCTCGTTCATCCTCATCTCCGGCCTCCGCGCGGCGTTCAACTTTCCGTCCGACCTGCGCGCCAACTGGGCATTCCAGGTGAGCGAGACCAGTTCGCTCGAGGCCTATGTGCGGGCCACGCGGAAATGGGTGCTGGTCTACGCGATCGTGCCGCTGTTTCTTATGCTCGCGGCCATCGGCCTGGCGCGCGCACCCTGGACCGCCGTGCTGTTCCAATTTGCTTTCGGTGTAACGGCGTCCACGGTGCTGATGGAGGCGCTGTTTCTGGGCTTCCGCAAGGTCCCCTTCACCTGCTCGCATTTTCCCGGCAAGGTGAACCTGGTGCTGCTGAGCGTGCTCTACGTTTTCGGCTTCACGCTGTACAGCAGCTACCTGGCCAGCCTGGAAGCCTGGCTGGCCGCGACGCCCGTGGCGGCCGCGCTGTTCTTTGCCGCCGCCATCGCCGGTCTGGGCGCTTTGGGCCGCACCCGCGCGCGCCTGCTCGGCGGGCAAACCGTCTTGGATTACGAAGACAATGGCAATCCCGCCGTGTGTACGCTCGGCCTTACCGAACAATAGGAAGGAGAATCGCGATGCTCGAAATCCGCGGACTGACCAAGTATTACCGCAATGTGCCGGTGGTGGACGACGTCAGCTTCGGCGTCCGTCCCGGAGAAGTGACCGGCTATCTGGGTCCCAACGGGTCGGGCAAATCGACCACCGTCAAGATCGTCACCGCGCTCGTCGAGCCCAGCCACGGCAAGGTTCTGCTGGATGGCCAGGACATCCGCGACAACCTGATGGCCTTCAAACGCCGCCTGGGTTACGTGCCCGAGGAGGCCATCCTATACTCCTACCTAAGCGGCCTCGAATATTTGCAATTGATGGGCCGGCTGCGCGGGATGCCGCTTCCCGTGGTGGACCGGCGGGCCAACGATCTGTTGGAGCTTTTCTCTCTTCACCCGCATCGCCACGCGCCCATCGCCAATTACTCGAAGGGCATGAAACAGCGCGTGCTCATCTCCGCGGCCCTTATGCACGACCCGGATGTGCTCATCCTGGATGAGCCGCTCTCGGGCATCGACGTCAGTTCCGCCCAGCTTTTCAAGCACCTGCTGACGGAGTTGGCGCGCCAGGGCAAGATCATCCTCTACATCTCGCACGTGCTGGAAGTCGTGGAGCGGGTTTGCGCTCGCGTGGTGATTATTTACCGCGGGAAGATCATGGCGGACGATTCCGTGGCGCATCTGCGCGAGCTGATGCACGCGCCATCGCTCGAGGAGATCTTCGCCCAACTCGTGGAGCAGCGCGACCTGGAAGCTGTGGCGCGCGACATCGTCTGCGCGATCCATGAGTAGCCGCGCAGGCCGGTTTTCGAGCTGTGGCCGATAACCACCAGCGCGGTGCCTGAGAACCACCTCGGCTGCGGCAATCGCGGAAATTCGGTTGATTCTAAAGTACTTGCCTTTGGCAAGCCAGTTGCCTTTCAGGGGGCGTGAGCCGCTCCAAGGCGGTTCCAAAAGAGGAGGAATTGATCATGAAAAGCAAATTGCTTGCACTTATGTTCCTGGCTGGAACCGCCACCATGTTTGCCGGCCCGCGCGTGGTCGTGGGAGTCGGATTCGGGGTTCCCGCGCCGGTCGCCATGTATGCCGCGCCGCCGGCCCCGCTGGTGACTTATGCGCCGCGGATGGTGCGTCCCGGCTACACCTGGGTGGGTGGTTACTGGTATCCCTACGGCGGCCACTACGCCTGGCGCGCCGGGTATTGGGCTCGTCCGCCCTATGCGCGTGCCTATTGGGTCGGTCCGCGCTACTACGGTGGACATTACTACGGCGGGTATTGGCATCGCCGGTAAGCGGTTGGCCCCCGGGTAGCCTGCGGCTAGCCCAGCGGCAGCCGCAGGCGGGCGACGCAGCCGGGGCCGTCGGGACGGTTCTCCAGCATCAAGGCGCCGCCGTGGCCTTCGGCGATCTGCCGGCTGAGCACCAGGCCGATGCCGGAGCCGCCGGGTTTAGTGGTGAAAAAGGGAACGAACAGGTTGGCGGTCCCGGAGAGTCCGGGACCGTCGTCCTTTACCCAGATCTCCAGCATCGAGCCGTCCCGCCGCCATCCTGTGCGGACGCCACCGCTAGTGACCAGCGAAGCGTCGGCGGCGTTGCGCAACAGGTTGATGAGCACCTGTTCGAGCTGATCGGGGTCGCCCTGGACCGTCATGTCCGGGCCCGCTTCCACCGTCACCGGAATGCGGGTTTCGAAGCTCGCCGCGCGCCTCACCGTAGCCGCCACCTCGAGCGGCTGCAATTGCGGGCGCGGCAGCTTGGCCAGTCGCGCGTAGGCCCCGATGAACCGGCTGAGGCTTTCCGAGCGCGAAGTGATTACGCTCAAGCCCCGCTGCATGTCGTCGCGCCAGTCTTCCGCCAACGGCCGCGACAGCATGGTGAGCAGGCTTCCGGCAATCGACTTGATGGGCGCCAGCGAATTGTTCAACTCGTGGCCCAGTACCCGCACCAGCCGCTGCCAGGCCTGCAATTCCTGCTCGCTGAGGGCCTGCGTGAGATCGGAGATCACCACCAGTTCCAGCGGCAGGCCACGCTCGCGAATGCGCGTGCGGCGCACACCCCAGCGGCCCGCGGCGCCCGGGAAGACGGTCTGCAGGGTGAGCTGCGGCGGACCCTCCAGGCAGGAGAGCAGGTGTAGTTCCGTGGCAGTCTGGCCCAGCAGCCGCTCGGGTGGCTCGGCCAGCAGGCGCTCCCCGGCACGGTTTACCAGGCGCAGGCGCTGGTGTTCGTCGAAGGCGAAAATCGCCACGTCGATCTCGCGCATCACGGTGCGCAACAGGGTGGTGGCCTCCAGCGCCCCCAGGCGCTGTTCGCGCAAAGTGCTGCCCAGGGTGTTGACCTCGCGCATCACTTCGCCCAGCGCGTCGTCGGGGCGAGGGGATCGCCCGCGCACCGAAAAATCTCCCTCGCGCAGGGCTCCCAGCAGGTTCGAGAGGGTTTGCAGCGGAAACACCACGCGCTCGCGCACGGCCATGGCGAGGCCCAGCCAACAGCCCACAATCAGCACCGTGAGGGTGGCCTGCACGCGGGTGGGAAAATCGCCCGCCCACAGCAGCCACAGCGCCACCGCCGAGCCGGGCAGGCCCGCCAGCAGCGACAGCAGGACCACGCGGCCCTCGTAGCCGATGTGCGCGATTTTCTCTTCCGGAGGCTTGGACACGGCGCGGCTTTACAATCCGTACCTTTGCAATCGGCGGTAGAGCGCGCTGCGGCTCAATCCCAGCGCGTTGGCGGCGTGGCTCACGTTGCCGCTGAAACGCGCCAGAGCCTTCTTGATGAGCAGCGCCTCGACGTCTTCCAGGCTCATCTCTTCCAGCCGCGGCGGACCTTCGCGGCCCGAGCGCAGCCCCAGGTCGGCCGCGCGAATGCTGCCGGCCTGCGCCATCAGAACGGCGCGCTCCACCGCGTGATCCAGTTCCCGCACATTGCCCGGCCAGGCGTGCGCCAGTAGGGCCTTGATGGCGCTCTCGTCGAAGCCGTCGATGGCCTTGCGGTAATGCTCGGCATGCTGGCGCAGGAAATGGGCGGCCAGCACGGGAATATCCTCGCGCCGGTCGCGCAGCGGCGGCAGGCGGATTTCGATGGTGTTGAGGCGGAACAGCAGATCCTGGCGGAAGCGCTGCTCGGCCACGGCGGCGTGCAGATCGGCGTTGGTGGCGCTGAAGAAGCGCACGTCCACGCGCCGCGTCTTGGACGAACCCACGCGCTCGAATTCTCCGGTTTCGATGGTGCGCAGCAGTTTGGCTTGCAGGCCCTGCGAGATGTTGGCGATTTCGTCCAGGAACAGCGTGCCTCCATCGGCCATTTCGAAACGGCCCACACGGTCGCTCTTGGCGTCGGTGAAGGCGCCCTTGACGTGTCCGAACAGCTCGCTTTCGAAGACCCCTTCGGCCAGGCCGCCGGTGTTTACGGTGACCAGAGGGCGTGAGGAGCGCAGCGAAACCGAATGCAGCGTCTGCGCCACCAGGCCCTTGCCGGTGCCGTTTTCGCCGGTGATGAGGACGTTGGCGTCGGAGGGTCCCACGCGCGAAATCACATCCAGCACCGGGCGCATGGCGGCCGAGCCGGCGATCAACTGCGGAAAGCGCTCCGCGCGCAGGGCCCGGTTCTCGGCTTCCAGCCGCTGGCCTTTGCGCAACGCTCGGCCCAGCTCGATCTGGGTTTTGAGAATGGCCGAGAGGCGGGCGTTGTCCCAGGGCTTCTGGATGAAGTCACGCGCCCCGCGGCGCATGGCTTCCACGGCCAGTTCCACGGATCCCCAGGCGGTCATGACGATCACCGGCAGGGTGGTATCGAGGACCTGAATGCGCTGCAGCAATTCCAGGCCCTCGTGCCCGCTGGTAGTGTCGCGAGTGTAGTTGAGATCCATCAGGACGGCATCGAAGTCGCGCGATTCGACGGCGTCAATGGCGGCGGCTGGAGAGTTGACAGTCTCCGCCACATACCCTTCGCCTTTTACCAGGAAGCGCAGCGCCTCCAGGACATCCGGCTGATCGTCGGCGATCAGGATGGAGGGCGTTCGGGACTCGGATGATTTCATCAGATCCTATTCATACCGCAAAGCTGAGGTGAATAAGCATTTCCCGGGCCATCCGAGAACCGGCATAAGGCGTCCTCCGGTAATGAGTTGCCCGCCAGTCGGAGGAGCGCGCCGTGTCCGGATATGGGACGGCCCGGGCAGAGGCGGGCGTCCAGACACGATTCGACCGGGTCGACTCGACCCGTTCCGGCGATTTTTCTGCGGCGTAGACCCCGTCCCGGCATCCATTACGCAGGCACCGGAGGAGGAACATGCAAATCGGGATCATCGGCACGGGAAATGTCGGAAGTACGCTGGGATTACGGTGGGCCGAGGGTGGCCATGAAGTGGTTTTTGGATCAAGGCGGCCGCAATCGGACGAAGTGCGCGCGCTGGTGGCCAGGTCCGGCGGCCGTGCGCGGGCGGCCGAAGTGACGGAAGCCGCCGCCTGTCCGGTGGTGCTGTTGGCGACCCCATGGCAGGCAGCCGAGGCGGCTGTCCATTCGATGGGGAGCCTGGAGGGCAAGACTCTGATCGACGCCGTCAATCCGCTGCTGCCGAGTCTGACTGGCTTGGCCGTCGGGACCAACACTTCCGCCGCCGAACAGGTGGCCCAGTGGGCCAAGGGCGCGCACGTGGTGAAGGCCTTCAACACCATCGGCGCCTCGGTAATGGCGGACACCAGCTTTGATGGTTCACGGGTGGTCCTGTTTTACTGCGGGGACCACGCTCCCGCCAAGCAGACCGTTCACCAACTCGCGGCGGAGCTGGGATTCGAGCCGGTGGATGCCGGTCCGCTCACCCAGGCGCGTCCTGGAGCCGTTCGCCTTGCTCTGGATCACGCTGGCCTTAAAGCAGGGTCTGGGCCCGGGGATCGGTTTCGAATTGCTGCGCCGATAGGTGCCATGGGAATTGCGCGCTTGCTGGTTCTCGTGCTCCCGTCGATCGCGGCCTTCGGACAGGCCACCGCGCCGCCACCGGGCTTCGAAGTTGCCTCGGTGAAGCGTGTGGACCCGTCGAGCGGCGCGCCGGGCAGTAATCTCATGCGCGGCGGTCCTGGCACATCGGACCCCGGCCAGATCACGTTCACGGCCGTCACCATGAACCGGTTGCTGATGGCCGCCTACGGGGTGGGTCCGGACCAGGTTTCGGGACCCGGCTGGATCGATTCGGAACGATATGCCATCGCCGCCA
>JASHSS010000211.1 GCA_030038565.1 Bryobacteraceae bacterium | reverse complement strand
ATAGACCAAAAATTAGGACTCCCGGGCAGTTCCCGTCCACAGTCAAAGAAATCTACTCTTCTGTAGTGAATTCTACAGCAGAAGCGAAGGGAGCAGTTATGGGAAAGCTTGAGGGTAAGGTTGCAGTCATCACGGGTGGATCGAGCGGCTTGGCGCTGGCGAGCGCCAAGCGGTTCGTTGAAGAAGGCGCCTACGTTTTCATCACGGGCCGCAGGCAGGGAGCGCTCGATGAGGCCGTCAAGCTGATTGGCCGGAATGTGACCGGCGTGCGTGGCGACGCGGCCAATCTCAACGACCTCGACCGTCTGTTCGACACAGTCAAGCGGGAAAAGGGCAAGATCGATGTCCTGTTCGCGAGCGCCGGCAAGGGTGAAGCCGCCAAGCTGGGCGAGATTACCGAGCAGCACTTCGATACAACCTTCGATCTGATTGCGCGCGGCACGCTGTTTACGGTTCAGAAGGCATTGCCGCTGTTCAACGATGGCGGATCGATCATCATGACCGGGTCAGTTGCTTCGGTGAAAGGTTTTCCTGGTTTTGGCGTGTATGCAGCGAGCAAGGCGGCGTTGCGCTCATTCGCACGCACGTGGCTCAACGAACTGAAGGGCAGGAACATCCGGGTGAACGTGCTGGTCCCGGGGCAAGTCGCCACACCGATTCTGGAGCAGGTTTTCGACGAGGAGACAAAGCGTCAGTTCGAATCCCTGATCCCCCGGGGAAAGATGGGGCGTCCTGAGGAAATTGCGACGGTCGCGCTGTTTCTTGCGTCAGACGACTCCAGTTACGTCAATGGGGTGGAGTTGTTTGTGGATGGCGGCGTCTCGGCAATCTGAATCGGCGGATCCCGGGCGAATCTGGGGTGGCGTGTGCTTCCTCAGGGTGCGCTGCCGGCGGCCGGGTGACTTATTGCCCCAGGGCCGCGAGCACCCGTTCGACGAAGTCAAGCTGCGGCTTGCGGAAGTGCTCGGCGACGGTGATCTCCGGCCCCAGTTCCAGCAGCTTGTCCGTCGAGGCGCGATAGGCGGGCCACGGGGGTAGCGCTGGTCCGTTGGGGTCGCCGGTTTTCGCAAAATTCACCCAGTAGGCGCTCACGGTTTGCGCCATCCGGCGGTCCTGCGCCGTGGCGACCAGGGCGAGCGGTCCGGCGTCGACGTTGTCGAAGACCCACGGCAGTTCGCCTCCGTGCATGGCGCCGTGCGAGCGTGCCCTGCGCCGCTCCGCCACGTACGAGAAATAGTACAGCCAGGCGGGCCGGCCGGTCTTCTCGACGCGCGCGGCCAGAAAGCGGGTGGGCTCCAGAAATCCCGCGTCGGTGAAGATCTGCTGCACCCGCTCGCCCTCGTCCTGATTGCCGTAAAGCTTGCGGCCGTTGGCCCCCAGCATCCCGGCCAGCCGCGGACCGATCCCGCTGAACATGGTCATCAGGCTCGCCTCGAAGCTGTTGGCCCCCACCAGGAACGGCACGGCCGCCTGGCGCCCTCCGGCGAAGACCCGGCGCGGCTCCTCGGGCACGTATTTCCCATCGATCACCGGGCCGGCATCGCGCAATCCGGCGGAGCTGAACGTCTTGGCCGGCAGCGCCCGCAAGGCCTGCAGATCGGCCGCGCCCCACTCGCGGGCGCGCTCCACGCCGCTGCGCTCGGCCTCGGCCAGGGTGCGCATGGGCCCGAAAATCGGCCCGCTTTCGGCGATGGCGCGGGCGAAGAGTCCCCGCGCCGGCGGCGAGGTCATCAGCATATAGACCGACATGGCGCCCGCCGATTCGCCCCAGACGGTTACTTTGCGCGGATCGCCGCCGAATGCCGCGATATTGTCCCGCACCCAGCGGAGCGCGGCAACCTGGTCCATGATCCCGAAGTTGGCGGTTCCGGCGGGCGCCGCGGGTTTCCCACCGGGCGCGGCTGTTTCCGCGCTCAGCTCCGGATAGGCAAAGAACCCCAATGGCCCGAGCCGGTAGTTGATGGTAACCACCACCACGCCCTGGCGCGCCAGGTTGGCGCCATTGTACATGGAAATTCCGCCGCTGCCTTCCACGAACGCGCCGCCGTGAATCCAGAACATCACCGCGGCCTGGCGGGCATTTTTCGGGGCCCACACATTCAGCGTCAGGCAATCTTCGCTCTGCGGCAGGCCAAGCGTGCCGATGCCTCCCAGAGCCGCCTGGATGCACGCCGCGCCGAGGTGGTCCATGGCGCGCACGCCCTCCCATCGGGGCGGCGGCTGGGGCGGCCGCCAGCGCAAATCCCCAACCGGCGGAGCCGCGTAGGGAATTCCCAGCCACGCCCGCACCTCGCCGGAATCCGTGCCTGAGATGGACCCCGATTGAATCCGCAAGGCGGTCTCGCTTTGGGCGAATCCGCACGCTGCGCAGGCCAAAACCAGGAGCAACCGCATAAACCGATTCTATCCGCACCGCGCGTCCGGCCGCCCACGCGATACAATTTCGCCTGAATGGCAATGCGGTTGAGCAGAACCACAGTTCTTTCGGGCGTGCTGGCGCTGGCTGCCCTGGGGGCCTATGCCAACCATTTTCAAAACGGCTTCCATTTCGACGATTTCCACTCGGTCACGGACAACATCTTCATCCGCGACCTCGCCAACGTGCCGCGCTTTTTCACCGGCACCCAGTACTCCAGCAGCCTTGCGGACCACCGTGTCTACCGGCCGCTGGTCTCCACCACCCTGGCTTTGGATTACCGCCTGGGCCGCGGCCTGAAGCCTTTCTGGTTCCAGCTCTCCACCTTTCTGTGGTACGTGGTGCAGATTGTCCTGATGTTCCTGCTCTTCCGGCGCATTATGGATCTGGCGGACCCGCATCCCTCCAACCTCTGGACCGCCTTCGCCGCCGCCTTGTGCTACGGGTTGCATCCCGCCAATGCCGAAACCGTGAATTACGTGGTGCAGCGCGCCGATCTGTACTGCACGCTCGGAATTGTCGCCGGCCTGCTGTGGTTTGCGGCCCGGCCCTCCCAGCGGAGATACGGCTGGTACCTGCTGCCGGTCATGCTGGCGTATCTTTCGAAGCCGCCCGCCCTGATCTTCCCGGCCATCCTGGTGCTGTACGTTTTCCTCCTGGAACAGCAGGGGAGCTTGCTGATATCCGAACCCGCAGCGGGAGCGAAATGGAAAGCGGCTTTCCGAGCCGCGGCGCCGGCGCTGGCGGTCACCGCGGTGTTCGCCTTGCTCCAGGCCCGCATGACGCCGGCCAACTTCGCTCCGGGCGCTCAATCGGGCTGGCTCTACCGCATCACCCAGCCGTATGTGGCGCTGTACTATTTCAAGTCCTTCTTCCTGCCCACGGAATTGAGCGCCGACACCGAT
>JASHSS010000210.1 GCA_030038565.1 Bryobacteraceae bacterium | reverse complement strand
ACCAGGACGATCGCCAATGCGAGCGATAGCGGGTCGAGCGGCCGCACGCCGTAGAGCAGGCGCTCGGTCAGCCGCAGCAGGAACGCGGAGGCCGCCAGGCCCGCCGCGGCGCCCAACGCGATTGCCGGAGCGATCGGCCCGCAGAGAGCCCGCACGACGTGCACCAACCTCGCGCCCACGGCTACCCGGATACCGATTTCGCGCCGCCGCTGCTCCACCGAGCAGGCCAGCGATCCGTACAGCCCGATGCCCGCCAGCAGCGCCGCGGCGCCTCCGAAGAAAGCCGAGAGGAGAGCCACCAGACGCTCCTGCCAGAGCGAGGTCTCCACTTCGCGATCGAGCGTCAGGATCTCGCGCAGCGGCACCGCCGGGTCGACCTCGGCCAGCGCCTGCCGGAGCGCGCCGGCCATGCGCGCGGGCGAGCCGTGGGTGCGCGCGTAGAGCAGCGAACCGCTGAAGCCTTCGGCCAGCGGAGTGTAGATGGTGGGCGCGTCGGGTTCGCGCAGCGAGCGGTACTTTGCGCTGGCCACAAGGCCCACGATGGTATAGGTCGGCAGTTTCGTGCCATCGGTTCCCTGGACCAACATTTTGCCGATGGGATCCTGATGCGGAAAGAAGGCGTCGGCGAAGGCGCGATTGACCACCGCCCGCAGAGGCCTGCGGCCGACATCTTCCAGAGTCAGGTCGCGGCCCTCCACGAGGGGAATCCCCATGGTGGCGAAGTAACCCGGCGACACATTGTTGCCGCTGGTATTCAGGAAGGTGTTGGCCGGCAGCGTGATGCCTTCCGGCGCGAGGGTCATTTTGAGGCCCACGCCGCGCATGACGCCGCGCGAAGCCAGGGCCGCCGATTCGACTCCCGGCAGGGCCGCCACCTTGTCGCGCAGGTTTTGATACAGGGCCGACTCCTGCGCGGGAGTGTAGCCCAAGGCGTCTGGGTCGGGAGTCATCTCGATCACGTGGCCGCGATCGAACCCGGCGTCCAGGTGTTCCAGGTTCCAGAAGGTGCGCAGCATCAGGCCCGCCGCCGAGAGCAGCACCACGCTGAAGGCCACTTGCACGGCCAGCGGCATGCGCGCCGCGCCGCCGGAGGGCGCCTGTCCGCGCGCGATCTTCAATTCCTCCGCCAGCGAAACGCGCGACCCGCGCCAGGCGGGCAGCCAACCGAACGCCAGCACGCAGGCCAGCGTGAGGAGCGCCAGAAAGGCCAGCACGCGCGCATCCGGGGTGATGGTGAGAAGCAGCGGGCTGCCCAGTTGCGCGTAATCGCGCGGCGCCGGCAACAGGCCGACCAGCGACGGCGCCAGCGCGTAAGCCAGGCCGGCTCCCAAGGCCGCGGCCACCAGGGCCAGCAGCAGGTGCTCGGTGAACAACTGGCGCATCAGTTGCCAGCGCCCCGCGCCCACCGCGAGTCGAATGCCCATCTCCTTGCGGCGCTGGTTGGCTTTGGCCGTGAGCAGTCCCGCCACGTTGGCGCAAACCGCCACCAGCAGCAGGATCACGCCGCCCAGCAGCAGGCGCAGCGCGGCGGCGAATTGATCGCGAAGCTGGGATGCTCCGCGGCCTATGGGGACCGCGGCCAGGCGATAATTGCGAATATCCGCCAAAGCGCCATTGATACTCGTGGCGGCCAGTTCTTTGTGCCGCGCCAAAAACTGGCGCATGCTCCACTCTTCCAGCTCCTGCATGGGCGGCAGCAGCGCCGCGGCGGCTTGCGCGGGGGACACGCCCGGCGCGAGGCGCAGCAGGACGACGAATGAAGGCACGAGCCTCGCGCCCAGTTCGTCCACCTCCGCCCCGCGCAGCAGCCGGGCGGCCGAAATCGGCAGGCGCACATCGGCCGCGCGGTCGATATCGTAGCTGTGGAACTCGCGCGGCAGCACCCCGACCACCAGAAACGGCGTTTCCTTGATCCGGATGGTACGCCCGATGATCGCGCGGTCGCCGCCGAATTCCGAATGCCAGAACTGGTAGCTCAGCACTGCCGGCAACGCCCCGGAAGCCTCCGCATCGGATGCGGTCAACAGCCGCCCGGCGTACGGGCGCACGCCCAGTTCGGTGAAGTAATTGGGCGAGACCATCTGCGTAACCACCACCCGCACCGAGTTGCCGGAGCGCATTGGAAACTGGTCGGCCTCGTAGTACCCCTGTTCGGCGACCGCCGCAGACACCAGCGGATTCTTGAGCACTACGTCGCGGTATTCGCGATAGGGAAAGAATGTAAGCGGCCGCACTTGCAGTTGGCGGTTCTCTTCCAGCAGAAACAGGTTATCGGGATTGCGCACCGCGAGTGGCTTGAGCAGCAACTCGTTGACCAGGCCGAAGACCAGGGTATTGGCGGCCAGGCCCACGGCCAGCAGCAGAATCACCAGCGCGCTCGAAGTGCGATAGCGCGCCAACTGGCGGAAGCCGTAACGGAGGTCGCGCCACATGTTGGAAATCATAGCAGGAAGGAAGCCGGCCGGCCGGGCGAACGTCACCGCAGCGGCTTCAGCCGAATGTTGCGGAACTCGACGCGCATCGGCGCGCCGGCGTGCAACTGCAAGGCAATCACCCCATCCTTGGCCTTATCGTCGGTAAGGTCGATCGTCTCGACGCCGTTGAACGTCAGGCGCATGCGGCTGCCCTGCGCGAAGACCTCATAGCTGTTCCAATCGCCGTGACGCACTACGGACTTGGCTTTTTGCCACCCCTCATCGGGCGTCTTCATCACATCCCTGCCGCGGCCTTTTTCCTCGTAGAAATTGCCCCATGCCGAATGATCGCCCACCTCGGAAGCGTCCGCCTGGTAGCCGGTCACGACGAAGTTGGGCAGCACGGTGCTGCGGAACTGAACCCCGCTGTTGTGGTTGCGGAGCTTGATGTCGAACCGCAGGATGAAATCGGCGAACCGATCCCGGTAAATCAGAAACGTGTTCTCCTGGATCGGATGGGAATCGGTGGTTCCGACAATCGCCCCGTCCCGGACGGACCACAAGACCGGATTGCCTTCCCACCCGTCCAGGTTTTTTCCGTTGAACAGCAGGACGTATCCCTCGCGCTTTTCCTGCGGCGTGAGTTGATTGGATGGTTCAGCCGCCGGCAGAACCGCTGCCGCCAAACTCAATATGGCCCATTTCCGTCTCACGATTTCATGACCTCCTCCCAGGTGACCTCGCGCTTCTGGTCGATGGCCATGCGGCCCATGATGGCGGTGAGGGTGCTTTCGGCCGACCGGACTCCGGTGTTCTCCGGCGTCCCATTCTGAATGTTGCGGATGAAAGTCTCCAGCGAATCGATGGTAATTTCCCGCGGCGATTTCTCCGTCACCGTATCGTTTTTCCCGCGGTAATGTGTCCAGTACTCCCGCGCCGTCTCGATCACGCCTTTGGCGCCGTAGAATTGCTCGTTCACCGAGCGGAACAGCGGCGGCGCGATCTGCGAACCCGTCAGCACCGCCTGCACATTATCCGCGTAGGTGAAAGTGACGTCGCAGTGATCCGAGATGTCGCCACGTTTTTCGACGGTGCGTCCACCGGTTCCGTACGCCTTCGACGGGCGGCCATCCATGAACCAGTTCAGCACGTCGATTCCGTGGCAATACGTCTCCACGATGATGTCCCCGAACCAGTCCCGCCACACGGTCCACTGGCGCATCTTCTCGTCGTAATTACGCGGCGCCGGCAAGGGCGTTTCACCGTAAGCGCCCTTGATCCAATGCGCGTGCGCCATGTGAATCTTCCCGATGGCGCCATCGGCGACCATCTGGCGCGCCTTCCGGTAGCCCTGCCCGTAGCGCTGTTGAAAGCCGAATACGATATTCAGCTTTCGATCGGCGGAGTCAGCCGCCCGGATCACGCGCTTGCAGCCTTCCACGTCCAGGCCGGCCGGCTTTTCGATGTAAATGTTCTTGCCCGCTCTGACCGCGGCCTCGAAATGTTCCGGGTGAAGAAACACCGGCGTGGCGATGATCACGGCATCCACGCCGCTGGCCAGCAGTTCGTGGTAGTCCTTGTAGACTTTCGGATCCGGCAGCGGGATGCTCTTCCGGGCGCGTTCGATGCGGTCGTCGAAAATGTCGCAGAGGGCTACCAGCCGCGCATTGGGAATATGGTTCACCAGCAAACCGGCGTCGAACGTGCCGCGGCCGCCGGAACCGATCAATCCCACCGTAACCGCGGAATTGGCGGCCGTTCCCCGCGCCGCCGCCAAGGGCAAGAGGGCGGCGGTCTTCACCAGCCCGCGCCTGGTAATCTCCGATTTCATAGAACCTCCGGGCACCGATTCGATATCATGGTCCCATGGATCGCCATCCGGCAGCCACCGCGCGGCGGTATTCGGTCGCGGATTTCGACCAGATTCCCGGGGTCCCGTGCCCGTGCGGCACCGCCCGGCGGGCGTTTCAGGACGTGCCGGAGTTTCCCGCCACCGTCCACGTAACCTCCATTACCGCCCAGGCCAAGCTCCACTACCACAAGCGGATCACCGAAACCTATTATTTCCTGGAGTGCGCGCCGGGAGCCCAAATGCAACTCGATGATGAGATACTCCCCGTAAGACCCGGCATCTGCATCATGATTCCGCCGGGCGTGCGCCACCGCGCCATCGGCGTGATGAAGGTTTTGATTGTGGCGCTGCCCAAGTTCGATCCCGCCGACGAATGGATGGATTGACCGGCAAGCCGCCCGGAGCGCTTACCCCCGCAGGTAGGGCCTCATGAATTCGTTCCAGGCGTCGCGCACCGATTGTTTGGTGGCCTCATCCAGCGGAGCCGCCGCGCCTCTTCCGCCGCCCGCGCCGCGCCCGCCCATGGTGCTGTTGGTCCGGGTCCTGGTGTCTTCTTTGAACACGCCGCGCACCACCATCAAATACTGGTTCGCGCCCACAATCGTGCTGAAGGCCTGGAGCCTGCCGAACATGTCGAACGCTTCCGGCTTCCTGCCCGCGTGCCAAAGGTCGAAGGCGGCCGCATAGAAATCGGATAACACCGTGTTCGGGCAGTGGCCGGAGAAGCCCAGGCGCATCTCGTCGATCATGGTGCGGACGCCATTGCCGGAGAACACCGCCAGCCGGTCGTTGGTGCGTTCGCGGATTTGCGTCACCCGCGCCAGGGGATTGCCAGCCTCGTCCTTCACGCACTTCATGGTGGGAACCTGCCGGAACATCTCCACGATCAGATCCACGCTCATGTCGCCCTGGCTCTGCACGATCAGCGGCAAATCGGTGGCCTTCCCGATGGTCTTGTAGTACTCGATCATGGCGCTGTCGCCGGCCTTCGGGGGAGGCAGCGAGATGATCGCGTCGGCGCCGTTCGCGGCCGCGTGTTTGGCATACGCGGTGGATTGGCCGATGTTGCCTTCTTTATCTTGCACGCCGATCACCAGCGCGGTCCTGCCGCCCTTCCCCGCCGACAGAATGGCCTCCGCACCCTCCATGCGCTCCTTCTCCGAGAGCGTGTCCCAGCCGCTGGCGATCTGCGGCCACGCGAAGCCGTGCACCCGGAAACGGTTGCAGAATTTGACTTCGTTCTGGAGGCACTCCAGATCGAGCCGATCCGACGGCGTGACCGGCGTCTGCCCGATGGGAAAAACGCCGCGCATGGGTTTTGTTTCGGCCGGCCGGGCGGCATCCGCGAGCGCCAGCGAAAGCGCGCCGGCGCCCAGAGTCTGGAAGAATGCGCTCTGGAGAAATGCGCGCCTGCCGGAGCGGGAATCGTATTGCGGCATGGTTTGTCTCCTATACATCGATCCTCTTCAGGATCTTATCCAGTTCATGGCGGTCGATGGGATAGCCCAGGCCCGGCTCGGTGGGAGCGGGCACGTAGCCCTCTTTGTCGATGCGGAACCTGGGTTGATAGGGCCGGTCTACGAAGGTCACCGGATGAGGCATCTCGAACCAATACGCGTTCGGCAGCGCCAGTTCGAGGTGGAAATGCACGGCCAGGTCCGTGGGATTGCCCCAGTTGTGCGGCGTGCACTCCAGGTTGAAGGCGTCCGCCAGCATGCCCACCCGCATGGAACCGCTGATGCCGCCTACATTATCGGCGATCAGGCGCACCACATCGAGCGCGCCGCGCCGGATGTATTCGGCGAAGTCGGAAATCGAAAACAGGAATTCTCCGATGTGCAACGGCAGGTCGAGCGCGCGGTTCAGCTCCACCAGGCCGTCGATATCGACGGTGCGGATGGGATCTTCAAACCAGGCGTAGTCCAGCTCGTCGAGAACCCGCCCCACTTTCAGGGCTTCGTAGAGGTTGTAGCGTTGCACCGGGTCGTGCGCCAGCACGAAATCGTCGCCCACGGCCTTGCGGACCTGCTTGATCTCTTCAATGTGCCCCACGTAAGCCGGGATGCTCGATCCATCCTTGCGCTGGCCGCCTCCGGGGTGGATCTTGTATCCCTTGTACCCCTGCTCCTTCGCGCTCAGCACGTCGGGAACGTAATCTTCGACGTTGGGCAGATGCTGCGAGCTGGCATACGCCATCATGCGGGTTTTGCCGCCGCCCAGGAGCTTGTAGATGGGCCGGTCAACGGCTTTGCCGAGGATATCCCACATGCAGATTTCGGCCGCCGACGTGTAGTAGTTCGGCCAGGTGCCGCCGCCGCGAGTGCCCAGGCCGTAGCCCATGGTCTGGCCTCCGGGAGCGCCGCCGCGGCCGCCGGCAGGCCCTGCGCCCGCACCGCCGCCGGCCCGGCCCGCGGTTTGGCCGCCGCTGAAACCGAACGTCGCTTTCAGGCCCGAGGTGGCGGTGATCGAGGGCAGCAGGTCGATGACGTTCTTGCCCACCAGCGCGGGCTTGGCCCACTCCAGCCAATTCGGAGTCGGCCCCCGGTTGCCCAGCGTGTAGTTGCCTTCGTGGCCGCTGGCGGTGACGATGGAAACGATCTCGCCGGGTTCGCCGCCGTTCAAGCGGTGGAAGCCGGAGATGTCGGCGACGTAGACCTTCACCTCTTTGATGGTCAGGTCGGGCAGATCTCCGCGCTTCACTCCCACCGCCTGGGCGGCTGCCTGCGGCGGGTCGGCCAGCGCCGAAGCGACTGCCATGGTGGCGCCCGCGGAAGCGCCGAAGAAGCCGCGGCGGGACTGCTTACGGTCGGGCATATCTTCTTCTAGCCAGCACCACGCCTCCCGCGGCGGGCGCCTGGACCCACATAGTGGAACCGGATCAGATAGATGTTCTCGCCTCGGCCGTGTTTCGCGACCTTGAGCAGATCCACGATCCCCAGGAAGCCGGACTCGCGCGCCAACTGCGGAGTGATATCCGGGAAACCGATCGGTTGAATCGAATCCACCTCGATTTCGCCTTCTTCCATCTTGTAGCGCGCCCCGACCTTGACGTGGGGACGCATCCAGATCCTCACGCTGCAAGTGATTTCTCCTCGCCGGACTCCATCGCGCAGCCGCTTCGTGAAGACCATGAGACCAGTTGCTCCCGCTTAATTCGCCGTTGGCTTCTCCATGTGGTCGATCACCAGGTACGAAACCGGGCCCTTTTCCGGCGTCAGTTTCATCCCGAGCTGTTCCTGTAGAGCGTCGAAGATCGAGGGCGCCGATGCCGTCTCGGGCGCGGGATTGGCCGGATTGCCCGCATCCCCCGCGCCCGGCGCGCCGCGTCCCGGCGTGTCCGGCATGAAGTCCAGACGGAAATTGTACCTGCCCGCGATGCCGGTCTTGTCTACCACCGGGCGATCCACGCGGCCGGAGAGCCGCTGCGCGAATTCCGTCAGGGTCGCCCCGCGCACCTCCATCCAGGTGGCCCCGGTCCCTTTCGGGTCGCGCCCAAGGATCATGAGGCCGCACACATTTGGCGGGGGATCGCCCTTCGCGGGAGGAGGCGGCGGATGGGTCAGATCGATGGGCGTGCAGGCTCCATCGGCCAGGGGCGGCGTTTTCAGGCCACTCTTCCCCACGGTCAGGGCATAGACTGGCATCTCGCGCGCCTCGCGATGCGTCCTCAGTTGAAAGCGCTCCTCCAGGAACACTTGGAGCATGGGCCCCGCCAGCATCTCCGTGCGCACGGGTCCATCGGCTTTGGCTTCCAGGTTGTAGTACTCGGATTCGGTCCAACCCGGCGCGCCCTCCACCCGCAGCGGCTGAAAACTGATGGTGGCGCCGTCGGCGAACGTGCCGTAGGCGAAGCGGATGAGGGATCCCGGAGTGACACACGGCAAAGCCAGACGCCCCGGCGAAGGACTCAGGTTTCCGCCCCGATTCTCGCACCCGTTGTTGGGCTTGAGCGACGCCACTTCGAACCGCGGCCGGTCCGCCGCCGGCTGGCTCGGCGATGCGGGCGCAAGCATTCCCGCCGCCGCGCACGCCATGATCAATCGCAGCCTCATCCGGCCCTCCCCGGTTGCTTTTTACTGTAACACCGCGGGCGCTGACTCGCCTTGGGTAGCCCGAACGCCCAGG
>JASHSS010000209.1 GCA_030038565.1 Bryobacteraceae bacterium | reverse complement strand
CTCGCGCCCACCATATCATCTATTCCAGCCGGCGCAAAGGCTTCAAAAAGATTTTCCTCTTCCTGCGCGACGAGTACCCGGCGCTGGTGCAGCGGCAGATCCATTATGTGCTGCTTTCGCTGGTGCTCCTGCTTGCCGGGGCCACGCTGGGCTCGGTACTCACGCTGGCGCGGCCGCAGTTCATGCGCCACATGCTGGGACCGCAGATGGTCGAAACCATCCAGCGCCACGAGATGTGGACGCACTCCATTGTCGCCGTCAAGCCGTACGCCAGCAGCCGCATCATGACCAACAACCTCACGGTTTGCTTTGTCACCTTCGCCGGCGGCATCTTCTGCGGCTTGTTGACCATTTTTTCCATGTTCCAGAACGGCATGCTGCTGGGCGTGATCGGCGTGGCCTGCGCGCAGCACGGCATGGCCGTGGACCTGTGGAGCTTTGTGGCGCCGCACGGCTCGCTGGAGCTCCCGTCGATCATTCTTTCCGGAGCCGCGGGGCTGCGCCTGGCCCAAGGCGTGCTGTTTCCGGGGCTCTACCGCTGGCGCGACTCCGTGGCCCTGGCCGGAGCCGAGGCCACGCGCCTGGTGGCGGGCATCATTCCCCTGCTCGTGATTGCCGGATCGCTGGAGGGATTTTTCTCTCCGTCGGACGCTCCCGTCCGGTTGAAATTTGCGGTGGGCGGAGTGCTGTTCACGCTGCTGCTGGTGTGGCTGTTCCGGCCGGTGCGGGCGGCGGGCGAAGGCGCGCAGCCGGTGCGCGCGGCTACACCATCGCTCGCTCTTTCACCTTCAAATATTGATTCAGCACCGCCGCGGTGAGCTGGTCGGGATCGAGATCGAGGGTGAGTGCGCCCTGCTCGCGCAATCGCGCCAGCAGAAGTTCGCGCCGCGTGGCCAGCTCCTGCGCCGCCGAGGCCCGGAACATCTCTTCCACTGTTTTAGGGCGCGCGTTGGCAATGGCGTCCACGTCGGGCTGCGCCATGGCCACAAACAGCACCACGTGGCGATGCAGCAACTGCATGGCGCCGTCAATCACTTCGGGCCGCATGGCCGTTTCGGCCAGATCGGTGATCCACAAAATCAGCGCCCGGCGCCGTTGCCAGCGATTGAGCGTGGCTGTGGCGCGCAGATGATCGGCCTCGCTGCCTTCGGTGCGCGCCTGCGAAAGAGCCTCCACAATCTGGCGCAGGTGCATCGGTCCTCGGCCGGGAAGCAGGCGTTGCTGCACATGCTGGCCGTAGACCAGCAGCGCCACGCGATCGCCGGAGTAGAGTGCCAGTTGCGCCAGAGCCACGGCGGTCGAGCATGCGTAATCGAGCTTCGAGTGCCCGCGCCGGTCAGGTCCGCTTTCATCGCGCAGAATTCTGCCTTGCAGCAACCTTCCCGCATCGAGGACGATCCACACCGCCTGGCTGCGCTCGTTCTGATAGCGCCGCGTGATCAACTGCCCGCGCCGCGCGGTCGCCGTCCAGCACACGTCGCGCAGGTCGTCGCCCTCGAGGTACTCGCGCAGGCTCTCAAAGTCGCGGCCCAGCCCGCGCTCGCGCACCTGGCGAAGCTGGAGTTCGATCTGGCGGCCGCGGGCGAGAAAAATCTCCTGGTCCTCGCCCTGGCGAAGCGCCGGATACACGCGGACGGTTTGCGCGAGCGGCGCCATGGCCCACTTTTCAACCAGGCCGAGCGAGGATGCATAGCGGATGAAAACATCGCCCACGCGCACATCCCCACGATCGCGCGGCTCGACTTTGTAGCGCAGCGCCGCGCGAACCCGCGGATACGCGCGCAGGCTGTGTGTGGCCGGCACAGCCACCAGCGCCTCGGGCAGGTCATCAGTAAGCCGGCAGTCGAGAATGGTCGCGCCGCTTTGCGTCACCGCCAGCTCGACCTCGGTTTCGCTGTCGAGCGAGGGCGCGTTACTCCAGGAGCGCTCGACGGAGATGGATTGGGCTACGGGCAGACGCAAGCCGTCCAGCAGGATTGCCACAATCACCAGCACATCCCATACCAACATCCCGTAGGCGAGGCGCGGCGAAAAAAATCCTGGCAGGGCAAGCACCAGGCCGAAAGCCAGCAGCCAGATGGCGCGCGGCGTGAGCCCGAGCGCGAATCGGCCGCGCGGCCGGCATACTGCGCGCACCGGTTCGGGATGGAGCGATGGCGAGATCATCCCCTCGGTACCGCAACCGCAGCCAGAACATCGGTGAGCACGCGATCGGCATCGAAGCCCTCCAGCTCCGCTTCGGGCTTGAGCAGGATGCGATGGCGCAGCGCGGGCAAAACGGCGCGCTTCACGTCGTCGGGAATGATGTAGTCGCGGTCTTCAAAGGCCGCGAAGGCCTGCGCCACGCGCAACAGACAGATGGCCGCGCGCGGGCTTGCGCCCAGCGCCAGCATGGGCCACTCGCGGGTGCGGCGCACCAGGTCGAGGATGTATCCGTAGAGATCGGCCTCCACGCGAATGCCGCGAATCTCGGCGCGCGCACCCTCCAGCAGCCCGGCAGCCAGCGGCTGAATGTCGGCCTGTTCCAGCAGATTCGTTCCGCCGCTCGCCTGATGCCGTTCAAGCATCATTCGTTCCTCGTCCGGGCTGGGATAACTCACCTTGATCTTCAGCAGAAAGCGGTCGAGTTGCGCCTCGGGCAGCGGGTACGTGCCCTCAAAGTCGATGGGATTCTCGGTGGCGAAGACGGTGAACCACGCGGGCAATGGGCGCCGCACGCCATCGCTCGTCACCTGGCGTTCTTCCATGCATTCCAGCAGCGCCGATTGCGTCCTCGGCGGCATGCGATTGATCTCGTCGACCAGAAGAAGGTCGGTGAATACGGGGCCGGTATGAAAAGTAAAGGCATCAGAGCCGGGCCGAAAAATCGTCGTGCCCAGAATGTCGGCGGGCATCAGATCCGGTGTGCCCTGCACGCGCTGGAATCCCAGGCCGAGCAGCCGGCCGACCGACTTCACGATAAGCGTTTTGGCGATGCCGGGCACGCCTTCGAGCAGAGCGTGGCCCTGCGTGAGCACGGCCACAAGGACTTCGCCGATGACTTCGCCTTGCCCGGCGATCACGCGCCCCAGCTCCGCCCGCGCCGCAGCCAACAGTTGCTGCGTTGCCTTCAGCGTCGTCTGCGCCTGCGCGTCCGATCCCAAACCAGTTTCCTCGTTCATGCCATCTCCTCGACCTGAGGCGAGCGATATTTGCTCATCTTTATCGTTGCACGCCGGCGCGGACCGCCGCGTCAAGAGTCTCACCGTGGCGGCTGAGCGTTTGAATCAGCGCCAGCGCGTGCTTGGGTTTCAGTTCCTGGCTCGCGATGGCCGCTTCGCAATCGGCCAAATCTTTCTCCAATTCGGGCGCGGCGCCGGGAAAACGGCGGCGCAAGGCAGCGGCCAGCTCTTCGGCATTCATCCTGGCCGCTTTCAGTCCGCACAGCCCGCCCATTTTGCGCCGAAAGCGATCGTAAGCCAGCTCGACGGCCGTGGTTGAAGCGCCGGCCTCGGCGTACAGCGAGCCTAAAGCCTCAAGAAACTCCACCGGCGTGGCGCGCACCGGCGCGGGCAGGTCGCGCACCGGGCCGCGGCGACGGCTGAAGCG
>JASHSS010000208.1 GCA_030038565.1 Bryobacteraceae bacterium | reverse complement strand
CGACTCCATGTCTGCCTTCACGGCGCGAATGGCGGAATCCTGATCGTCGGTTTCGCTGTAATCGAAGGCGTCTTCGAATTCGCGCTGGAACTCGTTGTCCTTTGAAAACGCGGTCCCCTCCACGGTGTGCCGCTCGGCGTAGAGTTTCAGCAACTCGGCGGCCATGTCCTGCATGGCCTTGCGCACCCGCGCCTTGGTCTTGGTCCATTGCTGCGAACCCAGCCGGTTCAGCACCGGCGCGGGTCCCGTGTCAGTGGAGCGGTATTTCTGGATCAGGTCCAGTCGCGTCAAGGGGACATAAAGTTTGGCGCCCTCGGCAAATTCCAGAATCATGAACTCCACCGAGAGCCCATCCTGGGCGACCTCCTTCAAGCCCTGGTACTGCGCGATTCCATGCTCCACGTGCACCACGTAATCGCCGATGCCCAGGTCGCGGAAGTCCGAGACAAACGCCGCGGTCTTCGAACGCTTGGGCTCCGGCCGCGCTGCCACGTCGGCTTCGTCGGCCAGATCGTTGGCGCCAAAGACGATCAGGTTGGCGTCGGCGAACACCACGCCAGCCGCCAGCGGCGAACGCACAATCACCGGCACGCGCAGATCGCCGGCTAGGTAGCTGCCTTCATCGAGCATGGTTTCGCCGGGCCGCGGCGCGCGGCTGCCCAGCCGGTAGGGAATCTCGTAATCGCGCAGAACGGTGGCCAGCCGTTCCACGTCACCCTGATGCGGCGCGGCCAGCACAATGTGCGTCTCTGCCGCCATCAGGTTTTTCAGTTGTTCGGTGAGCGCGGGAATCGATCCATGAAAGCGCAGTGTGGGCCGCGTGGGCAGTTCGATCTCGCCCAGCGTAGCGTCATCCTCGAGCACATCCACCGCGCCCAGTTGATCGAGATCAAGGCCCGTGTGCGCCTTGAGCGACGCTTGCAGCACTTCAGGGCGCAGGTAAAGATCTTCGGGCCGGATCAGCGATCCGATTCCCGACCGCTCGTGGCGCTGCTCCACTTTGTTCCACCAGCGATCAATCTGGTTGCGCACCATGGCCGGCTCGTCGATAAACAACGCGAAGCGCGGCGCCACCGCCAGCAGCGATCTCTCCGCGCCGGCCACCGGCGTGAAAAACTCCCATCCCGGAAACACGCTCAGCCCGGCCTCTGCGGCGGCTTCGGCTGCCATTTCCGCGTCTTCGATCTCCAGGCGCTGCCCGCTCAGTCTGCCGTTCACTGCGGCCAGCAGCCGCTCCGTCACCGGCGTTTCGGTCAGCGGCAAAAGTTGCGCTTCGTCGAGCGCGCTTTGCGAGCGCTGCGTCTCCGGGTCGAACTTGCGGATGGTCTCAATCTCGTCGCCGAAAAACTCCACGCGCACGGGCCGATCGGCCTCCGGCGAATACACGTCCAGGATTCCGCCGCGCCGCGTGAATTGGCCCGGCATCTCCACCAGATCCATCTGCGTGTAGCCCACGCTCGCCAGGTGCGCGGTCAAAACTTCGATGTCCAGTTCTTCCCCGCGCCTGAGCGTCACCGCCAGCCCGGCGTAGTAATCCAAATCGAAGAGCTTGAGCGCCGCCGACTCCACAGGCGCGATGAGGATGTCGACTCCGCCCGTGGCCAACTTCCACAGCGCCGACGCGCGCTGCTCCTGTACGTCGGGATGCGGTGAAAGATTTTCGAAGGGAAGAACATCGTGGGCCGGAAACCGCACCACGCGCTCGGGATCCACGGCGCCGGTCAGCTCGCATCCGGCCTTCAGCAGCGGCTCCAGCGCCTCGGCAGCCTTGTTGTCGGCCACGATCACAATCGCCGGCTGCTTGGCCGCGCGCGCCATCAGCGGCAGGTAGAGCGCCCTCGCCGTTGACGTCAGCCCGGACACACGCCGCCGCCCCGCACCGAGGCTCAGGTGCCTGCGAATGCGCTCAAATCCCGGGGCCTGCTCCAGCTCCGCGAACATCTCGCGGACAAACGGGAGGATCATCAATCTTCAGTTTAACAGCGGAGGCGCACTCTCAGCGGGCCGCCCAAAAGCTCTATCACTCCTGCGCCGTACCGCCAAGTTGCTTGGCAAACGCATAGAAGAAGTCCAGCGATTTCCAGTACGAATCGATGGGCAGCCTCTCATCCCGTCCATGCGCGCGCACATCGTCGCGCTCCAGTGCGATGGCCGAGTAGCCGTAGCTCGGGATGCCGGCCTGGGTGAAGTAGATCGAGTCGCTGGCGCCGGTCTCCATCACGGGAGTGACAGTGATCCCCGGCCATATGGCTTGCGTCAGGGTCGCCAGCGGCGTCCACACTTCCTGGCTGGGCGCGGGCGGAAGCATGGCTTCGCGGTCAGGAGCTGAAGCGGAAATGTCGCCCAGGCTCGAAATGTACTCCACGCTCAGCTTGGCATCACCAAAGACGGAGATCATTTGCCTGCGAATTTCCTCGGGCGAGTGGCCGGGCAAAATGCGGCAATTGACGATGGCCTGCGCGGTTTGCGGCAGAGCGTTGTTGGCGTGACCCGCATTCAGCCGCGTGGCCACGCAGGTGGTGCGCAGCCGGGCGTTGAAGGCCGGCTCTGCGCTCAAACGAGCGGCCGCTGCCGCGTCAGGCGGTGTAGCCAGGATCGCCTGCATGTCCTCTGCAGTCTGGCCGGTCTCGTTGGC
>JASHSS010000207.1 GCA_030038565.1 Bryobacteraceae bacterium | reverse complement strand
TTCGAATTGCGGGGCCTGTTGCAGGCCACGCCGACCACGCTCACCGGCCTGGTCGAGGAGCGCGATTCAGACCAGTTTGGACGGTTCCTGGTGGTGGTAGAGCCGGAAGAGCCGCACCTCATCACCAGGTTTCCGATTGCCGCTATTGCGCGCCCGGCCGATTTTCCCAGGCCCAAGATGACGGAGGCGGAGATCTTCACGGCCCTCGGCGCGAAGCTCGACAAAGACACCGCGGCGGATCGTTTTTCGGGAACCGTACTGGTGGCCCGCAACGGCAAGGTGCTGTTCAGCGGGGCTTACGGAATGGCGGACCGGGAGAAGCGAATCGCCAACACGCTGGATACGCGCTTTCGGATCGGCTCGATGAACAAGATGTTCACCGCGACTGCGGTGCTGCAACTGGTACAGGCCGGCAAGATCAAACTCACCGACCCGCTGGGCCAATATGTGAAGGACTATCCCAACGCGGAAATCGCCTCCAAGGTGACCATTCACCAGTTGCTGACGCACACCGGCGGCACGGGCGATATCTTCGGATCCGAATTTAGCGCCCACCGGATGGAGTTGAAAACGCTCGACGATTATGTGGCCCTATATGGCAAGCGCGGGCCGCAGTTCGAACCGGGCAGCCGATGGGTTTACAGTAATTACGGCATGGTGCTGGCCGGGGTGGTGATCGAGCGGGTGAGCGGCCAGAGCTACTACGACTATGTGGCGGAGCACGTGTACAAGCCCGCCGGCATGAGCCGCACCGGCTCGGAGCCGGAGAGCGAAAGCGTGGCGGGGCGTTCGGTGGGCTACATGAAGCCGCGGCCGGGATCGCCCTGGACGCCCAACACGGATACGCTGCCCTATCGGGGGACCTCGGCCGGAGGCGGCTACTCCACGGTGGGCGACCTCGAGAAATTCGCCGAGGCGCTGATGAGCCACAAGCTGCTGAACGCCGAATACACCGACTTACTGATTACCGGCAAAGTGGACACCGGAGGCGGAAAGTACGCCTACGGTTTCGAAGACCAGCGCAAGGACGGCCTGGGCGCGGTGGGCCATGGCGGCGGCGCGCCGGGAATGAACGGTGATCTGCGGATCTACCCGCATTCGGGATACGTGGTGGCGGTGCTGGCCAACCTGGACCCTCCGGCGGCTCAGCAGGTTTCCGGCTTTCTGGATCTGCGGCTGCCGCAATAACGGCACCCCGCCCGCCGAGTTGCGGTACTGGTGGGACTTGTGGCACGGGTTCGGAGCGAATTATTCTGGAAGTGCGCCCTCCCTGCCTGCTATCCTTAAGGAATTCAGCAGGAACTAGGGGTGGTTCCGTTGCGATGTATAACGACTTTTTTGGGTTGCACCAGCTCCCGTTTAATCTCACGCCCGACCCATCATTCCTCTTCCTCCCGCCGAAGCATCGCGAGGCGCTTGCCGGATTGACCTACGCCATCCTGGAGCGCAAGGGTTTCGTAGTCCTGACGGGCGATGCGGGGACGGGGAAGACAACTTTGATCCACAGTGTTTTCAGGCGCTTGCCGGCGGACCGCGTGGAATCCAGCATCGTCCTGAATCCGACGCTCACGGCATCGGAATTCCTCGAAGGCGTGATGTTGGATTTCGACATCACGGCTATTCCCACAAGCAAGGCCCAACGCCTTTGGAAACTCCAGGAATTCCTGGCGCGGATTCACCAGGAGAACAGGCTGGCGGTGCTGGTGATCGATGAGGCCCACAAATTGAGCCTCGAGGTGCTGGAAGAAATCCGGCTTCTCGGAAACTTCGAAAGCGATTCCGGCAAGTTCATTCAGATCCTGCTGGCGGGCCAAACCGAATTGGATGATCTCCTGAACCGCCACGAATTGCGGCAATTCAAGCAGCGGATCGCCATGCGTCTGTATATCGACCGGCTGATCCCTTCCGAAGTTCACCAATACATCAGCTTTCGATGGACCAAGGCGGGCGGGCGGGACACTCAGCCATTCACGAAGGATGCGATCGCCGGGGTTACCCGATGGTCGCAAGGCATCCCGCGGCTGATCAACTCGATATGCGATAGCGCTCTGCTCATGGCCTACGGGGACGAATCTCCCGTAGTGGGGCTGAATTACGTTCGGGCCGCCGCTGTCAACCTGGCCCTGGCGGAGCCTGGGGCGCCGGTGCCGCTGTCTGTCGAGACCGCCTCATCCCTCATCGAGAAACGCGCGGTTTCGCCGATCGCGGTTCCGGAAGCGCCCGACCCGACCGCCGATTTCGGCAATGCGGATCTTGATTTTTCGACGATGGCGCATTACGGCGATGCAAAACAGAACTCCTCCATATTGAAGCGCCTCGCGGAAAGATTCGGCCTGCGCCATTGATGGATCGAGGGCGCCCGGCCGTGGGCCATGCCCGATGCCGGAGTAACTTCAGTTGACGAAGAGACCCTGAAACTCCGGACTTCCAATGAAACCCTGGTTCGGCGTGCCCGGCCCCAGGATCTGAATCCGTGTAGGGTAGCCCGCCGATCCCTGGAACAGAAGGCCGGGGCCTCCGGTATTGGCAACGCCCAGCCAGAAGGCAAAGCCGGACGGGTCGGGATCCCGGCTCACGGTTACGTAATAGACCATCTGCACGTATAGGGAATTGGTGTGGTCGGCCGCGGCCGCAGTGTGGTACGTTCCCGTACTTTGAAACTCGTTGTCGGGGGTGCTCATCGGTGTGGCGCCGCCGGGGTATCCGATCAGAGTTTCGAACGAGGCCGCCATTCCAGTGCTGTTGGTTTGGGTGATTTCATTCACACTCGGCTGGCGGTTCAACAGATTCTGGTACAGAGTGGCCACCGTGTAGCCGCCGCCTGTCAGCGAGTTGAACAGGCCCGTCAAGGTCTGCGTGCCTGCCCGGATGCTCGCCACGGACGCCGTGAATTGAGAGTAAGTGGGCGGAGCGCCGGTCGCAGCCTGGTAAGCCGCCATGACGGCAAAGTCGCTGTTGAAGGCCTCGGGACTGGTCAGGAACGAGTCGGCCATCTGGCCGAGGCCGCTCGCGCCCACGCCAGTCCAGAACGCGAAGCCTCCGGGATCGGGGTCGCGGCCCAGAAGCTGTTCGTACAAGCCGTAGACCTCGCGATACGTCTGGCTGTCCCCAGACCCCGCCTGGGTGACCGTGAAAGTGGCCGACGAGGATTCGCTGGCCACCGTGATGTCATAGGTCTGCGGCCCGGTATGGGTGTTGTTGAGCAGCGCAAACCCGACCGCGCCCACACCGGTGGCGGGCGCGGTGGGCGTCCCTCCCGAGGTGATCTGAAGGACGGATGGATTGGATGACGTCGCGGTCCAAGCCCCGCAGGTGGAGCTTGGGGTAACCGTGAAGGACCGAGGGACCTCCGGGGTGACCCCGCAATTGGGCTGGGCGGAGTTATTGGGACAGCTTTCCACGGTGGAGGTCCCGGTGTTCGAGAGGCTGGTGGAGGCAGGGGTGAGGCCGAACGAACAGGTGGTCTGGGAGGTAGCCGTGAAGGACCAGATGGGCGAGGACGTAGAGCCGAAAGAGTTCACCGAACTTACCGACCAATAGTAAGTGGTGTTCAGGCTAATGGTTATTGAGTAACTCGTGTTGGTTGTGCTGGTAACTAACGGCGGCGGCGTAGACGTGCCGAAGTATACGCTATACGAAGTGGCTCCCGTCACCGCGCCCCACATCAGAGTAGCGGGTGTGGAGACGCCCGTTGCCCCGATGCCAGGTGAGAGGTTCGTCACCTGGGCAGGCGCTTGACCCGCGCTAAAGGCCGCCGTCACTGTTGCGGGTGAGCTCATGGTCACGGTGGTGGAGGCGCTGTTGGCTCCCGCTACCTGACCGCTCCAACTGCTGAACTGGTAGCCGCTGGCCGCGCTGGCCGAGACGTTCACCACCGTGCCCGAGTTGTAGTAGCCGCCCGTGGTGGGGGTCACCGTGCCGCCGGCTGCAGGCGAAGGCGCAATGGTGAGCTGATACTGGGTGGTGAAGTTGGCCAGGTAGGTGGCTGGCGATGCCGTCACCGTGATGGTGTGGGAGGCTGCGCCACCGTCGCTCCAGGTGCTGAACACATACTGGGTGCCCGCGGCGCCCGGCTGCGTGGTTGCCACGGCGATGGTATGAGTTCCGGCTGCCAGGTTGACCGTCTGGGGGGCGGTCTGCGCTGCCCCGCCATCCACGGTGAATTGCAGGCCTGCCGGGCTGGTCTGGATGGTGATGCCGGTCAAGGCGGAGAAATTGGCGGTGACGGTCTCGGGCGCGCTCATGGTCACCGTGGTGGAGGCGCTGTTGGCTCCCGCCACCGGGCCGCTCCAACTGCTGAACTGGTAGCCGCTGGCCGGGCTGGCCGAGACGTTCACCACCGTGCCCGAGTTGTAGTAGCTACCGGTGGTGGGGGTCACCGTGCCGCCGGCTGCAGGCGAAGGCGCAATGGTGAGCTGATACTGGGTGGTGAAGTTGGCCAGGTAGGTGGCTGGCGATGCCGTCACCGTGATGGTGTGGGAGGCTGCGCCGCCGTCGCTCCAGGTGCTGAACACATACTGGGTGCCCGCGGCGCC
>JASHSS010000206.1 GCA_030038565.1 Bryobacteraceae bacterium | reverse complement strand
CTCTGCCAGGTCCAGCGTGTCGCGCCGGTGGCCGGGACCCTCCGCAATCCGCACTTCCGCCGCGCCCATCGCCAGGAACGCTTCCATGGCCGCGTGCACCACCAGCGGATGTGTGTTGATGGTGCTGGTGGGTTCGAACTCCACCAGGTTGGGCTTCAGCAGCACCTTGCGGCCGCGCACGTCCAGCCGGTGTTGCTGCAGGATCTCCCGCACCGTGGCGTAAACCTCTTGTCCGTAAGCCGGCGCCCGGGTAATCGATACCGTGGCCGGGCGAACGGGCCTCTGGCGGTCGCTGCCAGCCGATACCGCTCGGCCCGCCAGCGCTCCCGCCGCTAATGCTCCCCCGGTGGCTGTCACCGCCGAGGCCGCCAACCACTCCCGCCTGCTTACCGGGCCCCCCATGCTCAAACCCGTTCCTCCGCCGGTCCGCCGTCCAACAAGGGGTTGTCTGCCTGGCCCACCAGCAAATCCACGGCCGTCTCCGCGGTGGTGCGGCAGGTCAGCGCCGGAGCGCAATACCCTTCCGGCATGCGGTGGTGCGCCGCCAGGCCCAGGCGCAGCCAGTTGAGCGCGTCGGCCGACCGGCACTCGGCCAGAAACCGCTGCGCCACCGCCAGGCCGCGATCCACTTCCGCCGATTTCACCCCGCCCAGGGCCGCCAGAGCCAGCCCCGTGGTTTCCGGGTACGGGTGCGCTTCATACCCCAGAACATGTACGGAGCCATGATTCCATCCGCCTTCCTGGCACATGTGCGACACCAGAAAGCGGCGCCCCTCATCCAGCCGTTCGGCGAGTGCCTTGGAGGCGCCCTGGCGGCCCGCCCGCCGCAACGCCAGCATGGCGATCGACGTGGGACCCACCCAGGCAGCCGTTCCGGGCACCCACGGCCATCCCGCAAATCCCGGCTCCAGCGCCCCCGAATCGCCCCGCAGAAGCTTGCGCAGCCGGTACGTGAACGTGGTCTCTTCGCCCATGGTGCGCAAGAGCCATCGGATGGCTCCTTCGTACCGCTCCCGCCCCAACCGCTGGGGAGGCAGAAGCGCCACCAGGCCGGTCACCCAGGCGCTTTCGTCCACGCCGTCACGCGCGGCCCAGCCGCCATCGGCCCGCACCCTCGAGACAATCCAACGCAGGCCGCGCCCCGAGGCATCCCGCTCCCCGGCTCCCAGCAGCGCCAGGATGGCATACACCGTCGGCTCGGTCCAGGAACCGCCCCGCTTGTAGGGCCATCCGCCATCCGGATTCTGTCTCTCGAGCAGAGTCTCAATCGGCATACCAGCATTTCAGGCGACCGGCAGCGCGCTGCCCCGGAAGGGCAGGGAGATCCCCGTCCTTTCGGCCTGCCTCCGGCGCCTCTTTTTCCGTCCTTTCGGTCACCGCACCGGACGGCGGCGGCGGCGCCGCGAGAGCAGCATGACCAGAGTCACGCCCGCCCCCAGCCAGATGGCTGCCTGTAGTCCTATCATGGTTTATTCCTCCCCTCTTAGATGGGTTCGACCGCCCTCTTCCAGCCTCCGTTCCCAACCCGGAACCGGGAGGGTTCTGACAAAGAGCGGTCCGGTTTGCTTCCTGGCGCCGTAGCCCCCCGCCGGCAAGACGCCCTGCCGGGCGCGCCGCCCGCGGCGGTCTCGCGGACACCGCCTAGTGTGGGGCCCGTTTGCTGCGCCGCCGTTTCAGAAATATAAGCAGTGCTCCGCCGGCTGCCAGCCACATCCCGAGTTGTATGAGAGTCGATTCGGTCATCTTTGTTGCTCCTTGTTTAGTCCTACCCGATGCTTCTCATCATCGGGAAGAGGTATTTGAAAATCTGTAAAATGCCGGGCCCCGCCGCCACAATCAGCATGGAGGGCAAAATAAAAAAGAAAATCGGAAATACCAGCTTCACGCCTACTTTCCCGGCACGCTCCTCGGCCTCCTGCCGGCGCCTGGTGCGCAGAAAATCCGAATGCGTGCGCAGCGATTCGCCCATGCTCGTGCCGAAACGGTCGTTCTGCACCAGGATCGCCACCAGCTTGCGGATCTCCGGCTCACCGGTCCTCTCGGCCAGGTTGCGCAGAGCCTCGGAACGGCGCTTGCCCGCCCGCATCTCCAGCGTCACCAGGGAAAGTTCCTCGCTCAAAACCGGATGGCTGACCATCAGCTCCCGCGCCACGTGCTGGATGGCCTGGTCCAGGCCCAGGCCGGCCTCCACCGAAACCACCAGCAGATCCAGCGAGTCGGGCAGTGACAGCCGCACAATCTCCTGCCGCTTCTTGACTTTCCGCTCCAGGAACATGCGCGGCAGAATCCACCCGGTCATGCACCCGAACCCCATCAGCGCGATCTTCATGGCCGGGTTCGCAGGCATCTGGGCTTCCAGCATCAGGCTCACCACCAGCATCATCACGGTGGTCAGGATGCGTACCCCGTAGAACACCGCCGCGGCATTCTCCGAGCGGAAGCCCGCCTGAACCAGGTTGGCCTTCAGGGTGGCCTGCTCGGCATCCGAAGAGGGCACTCGCGAGCCGATCTGGTGCAGCACCGAAACCAGCGCGCTGGGCTCGCTCTCGGCGCGCTCGTCCACTGCCCCGTGGCGGGCATCGCCGATTACCGGCGTGCCCAACTGCCGCAACAGCCGTGCCGGACGGTAATACACCCGGTACCCTACCCAGGCTCCCCCCAGCATCAGCATCGCGAACATGCAAACACAAATGATGACCGGTAGTACCATGTCACACCTTGATGTTGATGATCTTCTTGATGAAGAAATTTCCCAGGATCTGCGCCACGATGGCCCCGCCGATCATCCACTTTCCGTCGGGATCCGCGGCCATCCCCTGCAGGTATCCGGGCGCCACCACCAGCAGGCCCACCATGGTGCATACCGGCAGCACCGTCAGGATGGTGGCCGTCAGGCGCCCGTGCGCGCTGGCGGCTTTGACCTGGCCCTTCAGACGGAATCGCTCCCGGATCACGTATGCCAGGCGCGAAAGAATCTCGCTCAGGTTGCCGCCCGTCTGCTTCTGCAGCAGCACCGACGAGATGAAGAAGCGCGCGTCCAGCAGCGGCACCCGTTCGCCGAAATTGCGCAGCGCGATGTCCAGCGGGGCCCCCAGGTTCTGCTCGTTGAACAGCGCCCGGAACTCCATCCCCAGGGGGTCCTCCAGCTCCTCGCCGAGCATCTCCATGCTGATCGAGAAGGCGTGGCCCGCGCGCATCGAGCGCGCCAGAAAATCCAGGGCCTCCGGAAATTGCTCTTCCAGCCGCTCCAGCCGCTTCTTGCGCTTGTGCTTCACGTACAGATAGGGCGTCGCGCCGAGAACCAGCGCCAGCACGATCGCCGTGGTCGGCCCGTTCAGCAGGAACGGGACCATGGCCCCCAAGCCGAGCCCCGGGATCATCATCAGGCCCATGGCCGTCACCAGGCGCGTCGGCGACCAGTTCAATCCGGCCTGCTGCAGCTGCTCCTGGGCGTGCCGGGTGAAGTGCATGCTCTTCAGCAGGCCGTGAAAACCGGTCGGCGTCTCGGGCTCGATCTCCTTCAGCAGGCTGGTAATGGCCACCACCGGCTCGCCCACGGCGGTCTGCAGCATGTTGTTCATCTGGCTCTTGCGGCGGGCGTCGAAAAACTTCAGGCCCACGCTCACCGCCAGCAGGATGAGGGCGAATAATACGGCGAACGATACGATCACTCCGACGGGCATCAGCTGATCTCCACCACCGTCTGGAAGAGCTGCGGCGGCAGGGTGATGCCGCAGGCCTTCAGGCGGTCGTAAAACTTGGGACGGATGCCGGTCGCCCGGAAACGCCCCAGCACCTTGCCGCCTTCGCTGATGCCGGTCTTCTCGAACAGGAAAATGTCCTGCAGGGTGATGATGTCCTGCTCCATGCCCACCACTTCGGTGATGTGGGTCACCCGCCGGGTGCCGTCCGAGAAGCGCGCCACCTGCACGAACAGATCCACCGCCGAAGCCACCTGCTGGCGGATCGACCGGACCCCCATGTTGGCGTTGGCCATTCCTACCATCACCTCCAGGCGGCCCAGGCCGTCGCGCGGGGTGTTGGCGTGGATGGTCGTCAGCGAGCCGTCGTGACCCGTGTTCATGGCCTGCAGCATGTCCAGAGCCTCGTCGGCGCGTACCTCGCCCACGATGATGCGGTCGGGCCGCATACGCAGGGCGTTAATCACCAGTTGCCGGATGTGGATCGCCCCGGCCCCTTCCACGTTGGCCGGCCGCGTCTCCAGCCGCGCCACGTGCACCTGCTGCAGCTTCAATTCGGCCGCGTCCTCGATGGTCACGATGCGCTCGTCTTCCGGAATGTACGAGGACAGCGCGTTCAGCAGGGTGGTCTTGCCGGCGCCGGTTCCTCCACAGATCAGAATGTTCAGCCGCGCCTTCACCGACGCCTTCAGCAGCTCCAGCATGCCTTCGGTCAGGGCCAGCTTGGCCACCAGGTCTTCGCCCCGCAGCCCGTGCCGCCCGAATCGCCGGATCGACAGCAGCGGCCCGTCCACCGCCACCGGCGGAATGGCCGCGTTCACGCGCGAGCCGTCCGGCAGCCGCGCGTCCACCAGGGGCGACGATTCGTCCACCCGCCGTCCCACCCGCGAAACCACTTTCTCGATGATCCGCAACAGGTGCGCGTCGTCCTTGAACTCCACCGGCGTGCGGTATAGTTTGCCGCCCCGCTCCACGTACACCTTGTGCGGCGTGGTCACCAGAATGTCGCTGATGCTGGGATCCTGCAGGAGGGGTTCGAGAGGCCCCAGCCCGAAGACCTCGTCCAGGATTTCCTCGATGACGCGGTCCTTTTCCACCAGCGAAAGGGGCGTCTTCTCTTCCTCCACCAGCTTGGCCACGGCGGCGCGGATCTCCGCCCGCACCCGCTCCCCGGCCATGGAGGAGAGCGCCTCCAGGTTGATCCGGTCCAGCAGCTTCCGGTGCAGCGTGAACTTCAGCTCCTGGTACTCGGGCGTGTAGCCTTCGCGCTGGAACAACCGGTTGACCCACCCGGTCTCCTTGCTCTCGCCCCGTCCGTTCGCCGTACTGTATCCCGCAGCCATTTTGTTCCTTCTCCGCCGCCCTCCCCGGGGCGGCGGCTTCCGCTTTCGACTTCGGCTCTAACTTCTTATCGTCCCTATCGTCCTAAACTTGCCGCCGCGCGTCCCGCCGCCCCGGTCAGAACGCCCCGGTTCTGCCGCCCGGCCGCGGCCTCCGCGCTTCTCACGCCTTGAATAACGCAAACCGCTTCTTCGGACCGGCCTGCTTGTCGTCTTCGATACTCGCCAGCTTTAAGGCAAACCGGGTGATCTCGCGGCTCAGCTCGGAATTCCGGTTCAGCAGCCGGCCTTCGGCGTAGGTCTCGTACAGCTCCGGATAATCGTTCGGAATCATGCTGAAAATCGGCACCCCCAGCATCTTCTCCAACTCCGCCGCGCCGATGTCCAGGCGCTTGGGCGTGCGGTTCAGCACCAGCCGGATGCGATTCTTGCCGTAGCCGCTGTCGAGCAGCGTCTGGATGATCTGCTTGGCCTGGTGCAGCGCCGGCACCTCCAGCGTGGTCACCAGGCAGACTTCGTCGATCTCCTCGAGGGCCGCCATGGCGATGCGGCTCAGGCTCCGCCCGAGATCCGCCACCACGCAGTCGTAATGCGGCCGCGCAAAGGCGATCACGTGGCGTATCTGGTCGTCCTTGGGCTGCTGCTTGGAGGCCAGCGTGGGCGGCGACGACACGATTTCCACCCCCGGGATCCCATTCGAAACCAGCGCCTTCCAGTACGAAATATCCAGCCGGTGGATATTGTTGACCGCGTCCAGAATCGAGTACACCGACTTGGTCTTGGTCAGGAACGCGATCATCCCCGCATCCAGGTCCAGATCCGCCAGCAGGACTTTCTGATTCTGCCGCCCCAGTTCGGCCGCCACGTGGCAGGCCAGGGTGGTGGCCCCGCATCCGCCCTTGGCCGAGAGCATCCCGAAACTCTTGCCCTTGTCCTTGGCCCCTTTGCCCGGCCGGCTGCGCTCCGCCGAACGCTTTTCGAGCGCCTTGCGCAGCGGCTCCCCGATGGGCGGAAACAGGTATTCGTTGATCCCCGCCCGCAGCGCCGAGAGAATCGAATCGGCGTCGGCCGCGTTATTCACCGCCACGATCATGGGGTCGCCCACGGCTTTGCGGATGGACGCGATGAGCCCCTCGAGCGGCTCCTTCCAGGTGCTGATGTCGATCAGCACCACGTCCGGACGCATGCGCTCCAGGCGGTCCAGCAGGTTGCTCAGGTCGCCGACGTCCTGGTGCTCCACGGTTACCCGGAACGGCAGCTCCGCCAGGCAGTTCTGCGCCTGTTCCCACAGGTCGCGATTCTCAATCGCCAGGCCGATCGTCAGCGGGTACATACCAGTGTCCTCATTCCCAGGCTCTCCGCGGGCTCAGTGGCCCCCGCCGTTGCCCCCGCCGTTGCCGCCACCGTTCCCCCCGCCTCCGCCATTCGGATTGGTGGGGGTCAGCCCGGCAGGCGTCAGGCCCGAATTGGGATTGGGCTGCGGCGGATTCACCGGCACCTGCATCAACTGAAACGCCGGAGCCGTGTTGGCCGGCGCCGCCTGCCCCTGACGGCGCTCCTCCAGCAATTGCGCGGCCGGCAGCGTGGCCGTGGTCGGCTTCACCGGCACCGGACCGGTCTGCCCCAGGCTGGGCTGCTGCATCGGTACGTTGCTGTTCTTGCTCATGAAGGGAATCGGGTTGTTGAGCGTCGGCGTGGGCTGTCCCTGGGGAATCGGACGCACCACTTCGGGGGTCACCACCACCAGCAGTTCGGTGTTGTTCTTACTCAGCACCTTGCTCTGGAACAGCTTCCCCAATAGCGGAATATCTCCGATCCCGGGAATCTTCGAGAGGCTCTCGGTCACCTGGTTGTTCAGCAGGCCGGCGATCACGAAACTCTGGCCGTCGTCCAGCTCCACCTGGGTCTGCACGCGGCGCGTCGTCAGGGCCGGCACCGTGAAACCCGAGATGGTCAGCGCATTGGAGTAGTCCAGGGCGCTCACCTCCGGCGCCACCTGCAGCCGGATGGTGCCGCGCGCGGTCACTTCCGGCAGGAAGTCCAGCCGGATACCGTATTCCTTCCACGCAATCGTCACCGCGCCCACGGACGCGCCCCCCTGCACCATGGGGAAGGGAAACTGGCCGCCCGCCACGAAGCTGGCCTGTTTTCCGTCGATCGCCAGCACATTGGGCTCCGCCAGCACCTCCGCCAGGCCTTTCGAGGACAGCGCCTGGATGCCCGCCAGCAGGTTGATGTCGCTGCGGTACAGAAAGATGTTCATGGCGCTCGAAAGGCCGGTGGCTAAGGTCGAATAGGGCGAGGTGGGCGTCCCGGGCGTCACCAACGGGCCCCCCGTTCCAATGGCTCCCACGGTATTGAAAGACCCGCTGGCCAGGCCCATCGCCAGGTTCAACGCCGTAGTGCGGTCCACGCTTAGAAAACGCACGTGCAGCAACACCTGCGTCTGGACCGGCGGCACTTCCACGCGCAGCAGGTCCACGGCTTTGCCCAGGGTGGCCGCGATGGTCATGACCTGCTCCGCCGAGTTGAGGTCCTTCACCGTGCCGCGCACGAAGGCGGTGTCGTTCTCAAACGTGACGGTCACGTCCTGGTTCGGAAAATCGCGCGCGATCTGCTGCCGGACGGCTTCCAGGCGCCCGGGACTCATGCGCACCGTCAGGTCGTAAACCATGCGGGCCCCGCCCCGCTGCCACACGATCAGCGAGGTCTCTCCGGGCTGTTTGCCGTTGATCAGCACCTGTTGGGGATCCACCGCCACGGTCTGCGCCAGACTCTCGTTGGCCACCGAAACCCGTTGGATCGGCAGAGGGCTGTCGATGATCATGGATTTGCCGACCGTCACCACCAGCTTTTCCACACCCGCCGGCCCGGATTGCTGGGTTCCCTTGGCCCCGTCCGCCAGGGCCTGGTGATAGGTTAAAAGGGAACCGCACGCGCCCATTGCCAGGACGCACAGGAAATCTCGTAGTCGTGGCACTTATTTGCCCCCCCCGTTTTCGAATTTCTGTTCGCTTTTCTTATCACCGGAAAGAATCTCCATCACAAAGGGAGCTTCCTTTTTGGGCGGCGCCTCGGCTATGCGGGGAGCCGGCGGCGCTACCCGCGGCCGCGGGGCCGCCGCCGGCGCGGCGGGCTCGTTCAGCTTCAGCTTGTCGCCGGTAAACAGCAGCGCCAGCGCCGTGCCGGGCGTCTTGGCGACGTCGCGGTCGAGCGGATTGCGCAGCACCAGTTGCACGTTGGTCTGGCTGGTCGCCAGGCTCAGCTGCTCGGCCTGCTCGGGCGTCACCAGCAGATTCACCACCTGCACGGTCACCGGCTTGCCTTCCTGGTCTTTCTTGAAATCCTGTCCCGCCGACAGCACTTCCAGGTTCTGCAGCAGGGTGCGCGTCAGGGTGCCCAGGTTGTTATCGCCGCCCGGCCGGTTCCCCGAAATCAAAACGTCCACGCGCATGCCCGGAATCACGAAGCCGGCCACGCCCACCACTTCGTTCACCCGCACCGCCACCGCGCGCATTCCCGGCGGAATCATGGACGCCAGCCCGCCCCCCGCGCCCTTCGGCGCCAGCCGCGATTCGATCAGCGGCTCGCGGGCGTACACCGGCATGATCACGCCGCGCCCCACCAGGTCCTGCACCCGCGTGCTGGAACCCGCCGGCGCCGGCCCCGGCCAGTCGGCCAACTGGATGTCCTGCTCCTTCAGCACCGACCCCACTTCCAGGTTGCGCGTGGCGATGGCTATCTGCGACATCGCGCTAGCCGCCTTGGTGGGCTGCGGCCGGTTGAGCAACCGGTAAAGCATCAGGCTGGCCACCGAGGCCACCACGAAGGCGAAAACCAGAACCCCTAGAAATCTCTTGTTCATGTCAATACTCCGTCGCGTCCGGGAGCTTCCTGCTCCCGCCGCCGGACCCTCCGAATCGGCTTGGTTTCCGCGGCGCGCTTACCACATTCCTCCGCGCCACTCGCGCCGCGGTTTTTGGTTGCTGTTTCATATCCACGCCCTCCGCACGGTTGCGAACCGGCTGGAGTCGGGCGGGACCCTGCGAGACGGCGGCCGCCGCCGCTCACAAGGCCCTTCCCCCGAAGGCTAGCTGGCCACGGTGTTGGCGTTGGACAACGAGCTGTTGGAAATCGACCAGATGCCGCAGATGCTCTTGCCCGCGCCCAGAAAAAGTGCCGCGGAAGCCAACGCAACAAAGGCCATCAGTAGGGTGTACTCGATGAGATCCTGCCCCTGTTCGTCGCTCCATAAACGGTCCAGAAATGCTGTCATTGTGTTCGCTCCTAGGTGAAGAGTTCGACCGGAACCGGTTTGGCGGAAAAAGGGACCACCCGCTGGTCCCTGACCCCCGTCTAGCTGGCCACGGTGTTGGCGTTGGACAGCGAGCTGTTGGAAATCGACCAGATGCCGCAGATGCTCTTGCCCGCGCCGATGAACAGGGCTGCGGAAGCCAGCGCCACGAACGCCATGAGCAAGGTGTATTCAATCAGATCCTGCCCCTGCTCGTCATTCCATAAATTGCGAAAATACGTCGTCATTTTTGTTCGCTCCTATTGTTAAGTCTTCGATTTGGATTGGGTTGCCGTGATCGCCGGATCACGCTTCATGGTTTTCGTGATCTCTCGATCACGGCTTGTCCCGCCCCCCAGGCTGGCGGCGGAAATGGTCTGCTGCGCCCGCGCTCCGGCCGGCCGGAAGACCAGCGCGATGCCGTCGTCGTAAGTCACCCGCCAGCGGCTGGACTCCTTCAGAGCCCCCGCCAGCGGCGCGTTGGGTGGCAGCAAAATCGTGTTGACGCCGAACTTATCGAGCGTCTTTTCCCAGTCGTACTTCACGTTCATCACGCCCAGGACGTGTTCTTCAAAATCGTCCCCGTAGAAATCCGTGCGCCCGTCCACAAACACCTTGTGGCCCGGGTACAGGTTCCAGATCAGGTAGTCGCCCCACTGGTCATGGGCGAAAATCCGCGCCGACGAATCCTGGCGCAACACCTTCAGGGCTCCCGACGGAAAGCTCTTCGGGTCGAACTCGGCGCGGAACCGCCGGGGCGGATGGGGAGCGTAAACCACCGCCGCCACCAGCGCCAGGCCCAAGGCGCTCACCACGTGCCAGCGGCCCAAGGCTTCGATCGCGGCGGTATTCGCCGCCACCCGCTGATATCCCGCCGCCGCCCGCCGCAACCACCCGGCCACGTCGCACCCCGGCAGCCGGTCCAGCCATTCCTCCATGGCCGCCGCCACAAAGGGCGCCGCCACGATCATGAACAGCGGAATGTTGCGCACGGCCAGGAGCGACGCGTGCGCCATCACCAGGATCAGGACGCCTTCCGTATACCGGCCGCGCACCAGGTTCCAGCAGGCCGCCGCCGCGCCCAGCACCATCATGGCCTCGAAATAGTATGCCTGCGCGCCATGGAAACTGGGCGATAGGAATTCCATAATATGCTGCGAATTAAACGGGTCCCGTAAGTATTGCGCCATGTGCACGTGCAGATGATAGAAATACGGATTGATCAGGCTGGCGGCCAGGCCCGCCGCCGCGCTCAAAAAATATTTCCCGGCCTCCCGCGCGGCCTTGGCGCGCCCCGCGTCCGGACCCAGAACCACCCGCAGCCCCTCGCCCACGCCGTAGACCCCGATCACCACCAGGCCGATAAAGAATCCGCCATGCAGGTTGGTCCACACGATCGTGGCCACCGGCAGGATCGCCAGGTAGGACACTCCCCACAACCGCTCGCGCCCCTCCCGCACATGCTCCAGGGCGGCCACGAACAGCAGCAGGAACAGCATCGTGAACAGGTGCGGACGGGCCAGGAAGTGAATCGAGGCGCCCGCCGCCGCCAGCAGGGTAACCGCTACCGCCACCACCGGATTGGCCCGGCGGCGCACCAGTTGAAACAGCAGCGCGAAGGTCGTGGCGAGGAGCGCCATGGCCGCTACCGCCACCAGCTTCAGCCCGCCCGCGGCGTTCAGGCCCGCCAGCACCACGTCCGATCCCCACTCCCAGGCAAACCATGGAGCCCCCGCTTTGGAAAAGGAGAAAATGTCCCGCGCCGGAATCATGTGGTGCGCCAGAATCCATTCGCCGGTGCGGATGTGCCAGCCCGTATCGCAGTCGGCCAGCAACGTGGGGATGCCATCCATGCGCGTGAGCAGAAAAACGATCGGCATGAGAAAGGCGAAGTCCGCCAGCGAGGGCAGGAACTTTACCGCAAGGGATGGGGACGCCGCTTTCATAGCCGTTTAAGCCATCCAGGCGTTGACCACCGGCGGGGTTAGTTTTTCCATCACCCGCAGGCGGTCGTGGAACGCCCTGAAATCCATATAGTTGATCCGCAAAGCCACCAGCGGGCATTCCGGATCGGCCTGCGAAATGCGCGTCACGGTGCCCTGACAATGAATGCACTTCTGCCCGAACCCGTGATTGGCCGGCAGTTCCACCTCGATCGTCACGATCTGGTTCAGGAATGGCAGAGGCAGGGCCGTCTCGCCGCGCCACACGACCAGCATCCCGCTGCGGCTGATGTTTTCCGTGTACATCGGGTTGCGCATCCACAAGGCCGGAGATGTCACGTGGCACCGCAGCTTGATTTCGATTCGCGGGCTTTCTCGCCGGTTGATATTTTTCATTGCCGTTTGGTTCGACATCTGCGAATTTAGCGCCCCCGCCCAGCGGCATCAATATCGTAAATGGGCTACACAGGCGTGTTCCCGAAGGTTATTAGAACAAAACGGGCTTCGGGCAATTCACCACCACTATCCATTACTATCCCCCCCAAAAACCCTTCCCCCGGAGCTTGAAATTCCGCCTGCGAACCGGGAAATTGCCTCCGCAACCAACCTTGTAGTACTAGAGTTAATGGGTTAACAGGGGAGAATTATCAGGGTTATTTCCGCTCCCCGGCGAGGCTCCCGTGTGTCTCCACAATCCACTGAAAATAAAGATTATATTGTCTTATTATGGATTTTCAAGCAAGCTCTCTGGAGTCTTTTTTCGCCCGAAAATCGACCGAATTACGAACGTTTTTGTGATTGTTTGTTGTTGACATTAGTCGTAAATCATTGGAGAATCCAAATGAACTGATGGGAGCAGCGGGCATCCGGCGACGGGGAATACTCCGCGCCGCCCGCCGCTCGGAGTCATTATAAGGAAAGAGAAAGTTATGACGCGAATTCTTCTCTACAGCGACGAACCCATTCTCGCCAAGGGACTGGAGTCGGTATTGCGGCAGGTGGACGGTTTCGACCTCCTCCCCACATGTACCTCCGTGGCCGGTGTCATGGAGCAGGTGGCCCAGGGATCCCCCGATCTGGTCCTGCTGGATCTGACTTCGGAGATCACCTTTGCCGTGCTCACGGAGATGAAGCACGCCCTGGGCAACAGCAAGATCGTGCTCTGGGTCAACAATATCTCCACCGAGCTGGCCTTCCAGGCGATGGGTTTGGGGGTGCGTGGAATTCTGCGCCGCACCCTGCCTACGGACCTTCAGGTCAAGTGCCTGCAGAAGGTCCAGGCCGGCGAACTGTGGTTCGAAAAGGCCCTCACCGACAGTTTCCTGTGCGCCCGCCGCGTGGCCCTCACCCAGCGCGAAGGCCAGTTGGTGAGCCTGCTTTCCCAGGGGCTCAAGAATAAGGAGATCGCCACCACCCTGATGATTTCCGAAGGCACCGTGAAGGTATATCTTTCGCGGCTGTTCCAGAAGGTGGGAGTGAAGGACCGCTTTGAATTGGCCTTGTTCGGCCTCAAGAATCTCACCACCGGCCAGCTGCCGGCCGGCGAGAAGGGCCAGCGCCCCGGCATGCCCGGGCTGCGCTCGCTGGTGCTGGAGCGTTCCCCTCAGGCGCCCGAACCGCCCCGCTATCAGCCGCCCCTGCGCACCGTGCTCTCGCGGCAATACTAGAAAAATTCCGGTGCCTCCGGCCCTGGGGGCGGCCGAAGCCGCCCCGCTTTTTTAGCCTGCGGATCTCCCCCTTCCCGGACTCCGCAGCCTGCCTGCTGCCCCCACCCGCTCCGCGCGCGGCGGGTTCGGAGGGTTGTCTGCTTCCCCGTTCCGCGATCCGTTGAATCAACCCTCCTGAAGCTCACGCAAAGCTTCCCCCTCCCCTTTGATCGCCATCCCGGATTCGGCCCCGTAGGGCTGGGTTCCTGGCCAGTGGCCTTTCCCCGGCAGCCGGGCGCGTTGGGAGCCGCGCATCCGGCACTCCGGGCGCGGCGCCCGGTGGAACCGGGCGGATCGGCGCGAATTACCCGCCATCGAAGCCAGGCGCGGTGCGCCTGGCCCGTTCATAGAGCCTGTAGCCGCCGACATAAACCGGTGGCTCGACCGGCACATACTCACGCGCGATCCAATCCTCTATCCTCGGGAACCGGTGATTGAGCTTCCACCCATGCGGAAAGACCCGCAGGTACTCACTGCGGTCGAGCGCCTGGTACATCAGCGCTTCGGGCGGCTGGTTCTCCAGGTTCCTCAGCGCCGCCGCTTCGTCATCACCATTCATCAGGCCCGGCGCCAGGTAGGAGTATCGCGTCGGG
>JASHSS010000019.1 GCA_030038565.1 Bryobacteraceae bacterium | reverse complement strand
ATTCTCGAAAGACTGGAGCGCGGCGAACTGGTGAGCGCGGCGGCATCCCAGGAGATGATCGGGATTTTGAAGCGCTGCCAGGACAACCACGGCATCCGAAGGCGGGTGGGCGATGTGCCGGTGGCCAATAAAAGCGGAGCGCTGGACGCGCTGCGGTCCGATGTGGGGATCGTGTACACGAAAGGCGGCCGCATCGCCATGGCCATCACGGTGGAAGGCATCCCGAAGGTCGATTATGGACCGGATAATCCCGGATTGCTGCTGATTGCCGATCTGGCCAAAATCCTGGTGGATGGCCTGGCGGCGCGGTGAGGCGGGTTAGTGTCTCGCCAGTTTCCGGACAAGATTTCGCATAGAGCCGGGGATCTAGGTGAATCCGATTTCCTTCGCAACCTCGCCGCTACGGACCCCTGGGGTCTCCACGTGCTGGCCACCAGGCCCTCCCGACGGCGCCGGAAAGCTCGGCGCCCGATCCGCTTGCCCGATCCGCCGTCTGTGCCCGGCGCGCAACGCGCCACGAAGCCAAGCCCATACCCAACCCCGCTGCGGTGAGCCAGAATAGAGATACCATCGGGAGGTGAACATGCAGGAGACGCAGAATCGGAGGTCATTCCTGAAGGGCGCCGGAGCGGCTCTCGCGTCCGGCGGTTTCGTGAACCTGAATCAAGCGGCCCTGGGGGCGAATGAAAAGGTCACGCTGGCTCTCATCGGCGGACGGAATCAGGGCCGCGGGGTGGCCCTGCGGGCGGTGCAGGCAGGCGCGCGCTTCAAAACCTTTTGCGATCTTGACCCCGCCATCCTGGACAAGACCGGCGCCGACATCGAAAAGGCCCAGGGAGAAAAGCCGCGCTTCGAAAAGGAATTCGAGCGCGTGCTGGACGATAAGGACATCGACGCCGTGGTGATTGCGGTTCCGGATCACTGGCACGCGCGCATCGCCCTCCTGGCTTGCCAGGCGGGTAAAGATGTGTACTGCGAGAAGCCCCTGTGCCAGACCATCCAGGAGGGGCGCCTGATCCGCGACGCCGCGCGGAAGTACAACCGCGTCTTCCAGGTGGGCACCCAGCGCCGCAGCGGCGAACACTTCCGCAGCGCGGTGGAAGTGGTGGCGGGCGGCAAACTCGGAAAGGTGCCCTTAATCAAGGCGTGGATCAATCAGATTCGCGTCAGCATCGGCGAACCGCCGGACGGCACGCCGCCTCCCGGCGTGGATTACGACCGCTGGCTCGGCCCGGCGCCCAAGCGCCCGTTCAACGAAAACCGGTTTCACTACCTGTGGCGTTTCTTCTGGGATTACGGCAACAGTGAAATCGGAAACCAGGGCATCCATGTGCTGGATGTGGGTCTATGGGCTATTCAGCTCATGCGTGGATCCGAAAATTACCAGTGCCTGCCGAAACGGATCTCCTCAACCGGCGGCATCTACTGGCTCCATGACGCCAAGGAAGTGCCCGATACCGAGGTGGTCAGCTACGATTACGGCGACATGATGCTGAACTTCGAGCTGCGCAGTTTTGCGACGGACTACCTGCTGCCGCACCCTTCCGGCGGCGGTCCGGCCAATTTCTACACGGCCTACTATGGCACGGAGGGAACCCTGATCGTGACGGATAGCGGATGGGAGATCCACTGGAAAGACGGGCGGGTGGAAACCACCAAGCCTGGCGGCGGCTCGCATGAAGGGAACTTCCTGGAGTGTGTGAAGAACCGCCGGCGGCCGAACTCGGATGTGGAAATCGGGCGCCTCAGCACCATGCTGTGCCACCTCGGCAACATCTCTTATAAGCTGGGCCGGGACGTGCGCTTCGATTCCCGCAACGAAAACTTCGGCGACGACCAGGAAGCCAACCGGCTGATGGCCAAGGAATACCGCGCTCCGTACGTTTTACCGAAAGTGTGATTCGAGGCCGCGCCGCGCTCAGGAGAATACAAAGCCGCGGCATTTATCGATTTCACAGCGGCTCCGGTTAATGTAGGGCCTCAGTTCTTCCAGCCCGTACTGGCGCGCCAGTTCGCGCGCGCTCACTCCCGGGCGTTTGGCCTTCATCACAAACCACCCTTCCATGGGCAGCCACTTCTCGCGCGCCACGTCTTCACCCTTTTCGGCGAGCAACTTGTTCAGCTTGTCGGGAAGGTTGAGATCCTGGTGAAAGATGCACCGGTCCAAATCGAGGGTGGCGCGAGTGATGTTGGCATTATCGCGATTGTTGTGGTCGTGCGCAATCTGCTCGCCATCGATGTCGAAGATCAGGCAGTCGGGGGTCCAGGTGGCGCTCACGACATAGTAGTTGTACTGAATCGCGTGCGCCTGGAGCGATCGGCCCGCGGAGTAGGCGCTGGGCCATATGACCAGTTCCGCCCCCAGGTCCGACAGCCGCTGCCAGACCGGCGGCCAATTCACATCGAAGCAGATGGCGAACCCCACGCGGCCGAAATCCGCGGCATAAACTCCTACCGACTCGCCGGGATGGACGGCGGGAGTCTTGACGCACTCCGCCTGCCAGACGGGATACATCTTGTCGTAGACGAAGGCCACGTTGCCGCGCCGGTCGAGCAGGACCACGGAGTTCCAGCGCCGGCTGCCATCCTGGCGGTCAATCGGGCAGGCGATGTACGTGGCATGCTTCTTCGCCAGGGCGGCCATGGCGGTGACGGTTTCGCCGTCGAGGCCCTCCTCGGTTTGGGCGCCCTGGCCGCGGCAGGTTTCGGGCAGAGCGATGAGATCGGCGCCTTGCTGCCCCTCCTGGTCCACCAGGGCAGCAATCCCGGCGATGGGCAGGCCCGGGTGGAAGCCGACGCTCACCACCCGCACCGGCCGCCCGATTTTCTGCGATTCCGCCGGGCGCGTTGGGCCGCCCGCCCCCGCGAGTGCCCGCTCCTGGGCGGCCGCGTCGTTTTCCGCAAGCAAGCCAGGCGCAAGCGCGCCCAACGCGGCGGATCCCTGCAGGAATTGCCGTCGATCCATGGCTGGTACCTCCATCGTTTCCGCCGGGGACACCCGTGGAAACGCCGATTCCATTCTATTGTGGCACCCGCGAAGTGTGGCCGCACGGGCGGCGCGGCCCTAGCGAAGTTGGTGGGGCGGGCCTTTGGCCGGCCCGGGGCACTCAGATCGCTGCCCGCCAAATCAGCTAATGGCTGCCGGGAGGCACCGTGGATTCCACCGCTACATCGGAGAACACGACGGTCTCCGAATTGGCGGGGTTGTGCGCGCAGACCGCCAGTCCCACCAGCACCGGGTTCCGGAGGGTGACCTCGGTACGCGCAACCTGCTTCAACTCCGCGCCATCCTTGGCTATGGAGACGGTAATGCCCGCGCCGCTGCGGACCAGTTTCAGCGTGAACTTCCCCGGGCCGTCGAACGGGAGATCGAAGGCGTTGGTGTCTTCTCCCCGGGCACTCCGCCATTGCAGGCCCGGCATGCCATTGCCGTGGATCACGAAATCGCCGTAGGCCGAATCGGTCTCCAGGGATTGGCGGACCATGATCCCGGCCTTGCGATGGGCTTCTCCCTGCCCGAGGAATTGCATGGTAGCGGTCACCGTGAAGTTGCCCGGCATCTCCCGCCAGACATATTGAAACTGGTCCTCTTTGGCCCAGATGTTGGCGCCGGAGCCGGTGACCCGGTACTCCCCTTTGGCTGCGTCGTACTCCGTGGATCCCTTGCGTGCAGGATTGCCGACGTCGCCGGAACTGGTGAATGCGCCCAGGTCTACGTTCTGCGCGGAGGGGCTCGATTCCGCCACCTGCACATCTGAAAACAACACCGTGTTGACCGCGGCCTGGGTGTGGGAACTGACTCCCAGCCCGACCAATACCGGACTGCCCAACTGGTTCTGGGTGGTTCCCAATTCCCTCATCGCCTGGTTGTCCTTGGCGAGCCACACCGTAATCGTGGAAGCCTTGCGGGCCAGTTTCAGGTGGAACGTCCCCGCGCCTTCTATGGGGAGATCGACCGTGTTTACGTCGCCGCCCTTGCTTTTCCGGAACTGAATTCCAGGCATGCCGTTGCCGTGAATCACCAGGTGCACAAACGGCGAATCCGCGTCCAGAGACTGGCGGAGCATGATTACGGCCTTGCGGTGGTCGTTCCCCCCGGTGAGGAATCGGGCCGTGGCTGTCACCGCAAAGTCGCCGGACATCCGCCGCCAGAGGTAGTGGAACTGGTCCGCCTTGCCCCAGATATCCGTACCGGAGCCCGTGATGCGGTACTGGCCGGTGGAGGCGTCGAATTCCGCGGACCCCTTGATGGGCGGATCTCCCACGTCGTCCGAATTGGTAAACGCCCCCAGCGATCCGCTCTGAGCGCAGGCCGATACGGCCATCACGGAGACCAGCAGCAGTTCTCGCATGTACGGATTCTACTCCAAACCCGGCGGCGACCCCGGCCGTACACCATGCCGGGCGATCGGTTGAGCGGCACATGCGCCGCGCTGGCGAACCCCCATCCGCAGGGCCATCCTGGCGCGCCTGCTTCCGGGCGAATGCCCGGCGGGAGAACTCGCCGAGCCGTTCGACATGAGCATGCCCGCGGTTTCGAAGCACCGGCGGTACAAGGCGCGAAACTGGAGAGCATGGAAAGAGGCGCCCGCCGGCCGCGGCACCGGGTGTTATACTCGTGCCCGAAGGAGTCCAGGATGACCTATCAGAGCGCCATGATGCGTACATTCGCCGCTGCCGCAGCGGCGGGGATTTTGGCAGCCGCCGCGGTTGCGCAACCGGCGCCTCCGGCAGGCGGGCGTGGGGGGCGCGGGCCGAGCGTGGTTTCTCCGGAAGTGAAGCCGGATGGGCGGGTGGTGTTCCGCATTCTCGCTCCCAAAGCGGAGAAGGTGTCGCTGAACGCCGGCGATATCACCATCCTGTTTACCGGCGGTGGCGCGGGCGACATCACCGGCACCAATATCTCCACGGTCATGCCTCCCGCGCCGCTCCCGGAGGGTGGTCCCGAATTCACCAAAAACGATGCCGGAATCTGGGAAGCCACCATGGGGCCGTTGCCGCCGGGCGCCTACCGCTACGTCTTCCAGGTGGATGGCGTGCGCGTGTTGGACCCGGTCAACACCCGCAGCGCGGAATCCAACACCAACATGTGGAGCCTCTTCACGGTGCCCGGCGCGGAGATGATGGACACCACCGACGTGCCGCACGGCGCCGTGGCGGAGATCTTCTACTACTCCTCGGTGCTCAAGACCACCCGCCGCATGCACATCTACACCCCGCCGGGATATGAAGCGGGGAACCAGAAATACCCGGTCTTCTACCTGCTGCACGGAGCCGGCGACACCGACGATGCCTGGATATCCGTGGGGCGCGCGAATTTCATTTTCGATAACCTGATCGCCGCCAACAAGGCGAAGCCGATGATCGTGGTGATGCCCGCCGGCCACCAGCCCATCGCACCCGGCGCGGGCCGCGGCGGCGCTGCCCAAATGCCAACCGCGACAGTGAGCCCGTTCACCAATGAATTCATGACCGATATGCTGCCCTACGTGGAGAAGCACTACCGAACGATCAACGACCGGCAGCATCGCGCCATCGCCGGACTTTCCATGGGGGGCGGGCAGACCCTGGACATCGCCTTCAGGCACCTGGATATGTTCGCCGACATCGGCGTTTTCAGCTCCGGCGCGACCCTGGGCGGCGGCGGCCGCGGCCGCGGTCCCGAAGCGCCGGCTTCAGCCGCGGCGCAGCCTGCCCGTCCGGATTGGGAAGCCACGCACCTAGCCGACCTGGACAACGCCAGCCTCAAGAGAGGCACCAGGCTGATCTGGCTCAGCACCGGCAAGGACGACCGGCTGATCGCCAACACCCGATCCACCGTGGAACTGCTCAAGAAGCACGGCTTCGCCCCGGTTTTCATTGAGAGTGCCGGCGCCCATAGCTGGTTCAACTGGCGCAATTACCTGATCGAGTTCACGCCCCAGTTGTTCCAGGCCGGCCGCCAATCCGTCCGTAACGGGACCAATCCGGGCAGCCGGCTTCCGAACAATGCCCGCGACGGCGGGGAGCGGCGCCCGGCCTCGCATCCCGCACCTTAGTTTCAAGGTTTCGAGAACCTGCCCGATAAGACCCTACAGAAGTCCGGATTCTGACGGTGCAGCCGCGCTCCCCAACCCGAGCGATCCCTCCAGCCGCTGCGGAAGTCCGGGCCCACTGCCGCCGCACTGCCGCGGTGGCCTCGCTGATTTCCCATCGTCTGCCGTTTTCGCCTGAAGAAAACGCCCTGCTTTACGCCGCCTCCGTACTGCATCACCACGGCCTTGGCCGGGTCGCGCCGAAGACCATCCAACGGCTGCTGGCCGACGTTTTCGATGAGGCGTCGCCCGCGCCCGCTTTGCCCAGCCCGGTCCCCGAGGCTCTGCGGGAAGTCCTGAACGCCTACGAAATTCCCGGCAGCGGAACGCCCCTGGCATCGCGGTTGGCCGGCGTCTTGCGCCTCGCGGACGCTTTCGACCAGGGCATGGAAGCGCAGCCCATCTACGGCCAGGATCCCGGCGAAATCATCGAGGGCTTGCGCGATGGCGTGGAAGCCGGTCTGTGGCCGGAGGCTGCCCTGAATGCCATGGTGGAGTCCACACGAGCGCAGGCGATCCCTCCGGTCGAAGCCTGGCGGGTGCCGGTCTTTCCCCAAGCGGCTCTCCGCATCCTGAACATCCTGCGCGACCCGCGGGCCGGCGCGGCCGAGGTGGCCCACGCGGCCAGCCTCGATCCGGCCACCGCCGGACTGGTCATGCGGCTCGCCAATTCCGCCCTGTTCGGGCCGCCCGCGCCAATCTCCACGCTTCCCGCGGCCATCACCCGCCTGGGCTTCGCCGCCACGCGAAAGGCGATCCTCTCGGCGGCTCTCAGTCCGGTGTTCCGCTCCCCGAGGCTGGAAACCGCATGGCCGCATTCCCTTGAAGTGGCCGACCTGGCGGAGCAACTGGCCGCGCTGTCCGGCGCGACCGATCCGGCCGAAGCCTACCTGGCTGGATTGCTGCATGACGTAGGCCGGATCGCCCTGCTCCCGGTTCCGCTTTACGATTGGGCGCTCCTCCAGCGGTTGGAACGGCAAGGGTGTCCCCCGGTATACGCGGAGAACCTGCTGCTGGGCACGGACCACGCCGCGTGGGGCGCGCAGATCGCCGCCGGATGGCGTCTGCCGGATCCCCTGGTAATGGCGCTCCGCCACCATCACCGGCCCGAGAACGCCTCGCACCCGCTGGTCTTCCTGTTGTACCTGGCCGAATTCCTCAGCGCTTCGGAGGAGGATCTGCCCTCCATAATCCGGCTGGAAATTTCGCTGAAGGGGCTGGGGCTGGCCTGGGCCGATGTGGCGGACTGTCGGGTCTCGCCCGTCGGATGTTGGCTGGCGGCGGCCTGACTGTAAGTCAGCCTGACCGTAAGTCAGCCTGGCCGTTGGCCGTTCCCCGCCACAACGGTACAATGCGTCTTCATGCGCCGGCGCTCCGCGTTTCGCAATTGGACCGAGTACCTGCTGGCGCTGGCGGTGGTCAAGAGCCTGGAATGGCCGCCCCTGCCGCTGGCCCGCCGGATCGCCCGCGGCTGGTGCGCGCTGCTGGATCTCGCTCTTCCCCGGCTGCGCCGCGTGGCCCTGCGCAATCTTTCCCTGGCCATGCCGGCGCTCGAGGAAAGCGCGCGCCGCCGGATCGCCGATGGGGTCTTCCGCTCGCTGGCCCGCCTGCTGGTTTCGTTCGCCCGGTTCCCTTCGATCGATGCCGCCCGCCTGGACCGCTGGATCCGCTCGGAAGGCGCCGCGCACGTGGAAACCGCCTTGCGCGCCGGCCGCGGCGTTCTGTTCGCCACCGCCCATCTGGGCAACTGGGAGCTGAGCGCCTTCGCCTACGCCCTGATGAGCGCGCCCATGCACGTGGTGGTGCGGCCGCTCGATAACCCCCTGATCGACCGCCTGGTGGAGCGCCGCCGCACACTCACGGGCAACCACCTCATCGAAAAGAAGGATTTCGCGCGCGGCATTCTGAAAGCCCTGGCCGCCAATCAGGCCGTGGGCATCCTGATCGACCAAAATGCCACGCCCGCCGATGGCGTCTTCGTGAACTTCTTTGGTCTGCCGGCCTGCGCCTCCACCGGCTTCGCCAAACTCGCGGCCCACAGCGGGGCGGCCGTGATTCCCGGCTTCGCCTTATGGTCGGAGGAAGAGCGCCGCTACGTCTTGCGATTCTACCCCGCGGTTCCCATCACTGGCGATGCCGCGCGCGATACCCAGGCCCTGCAATCGGCGCTGGAGACCGTCATCCGCCAGTATCCTGATCAGTGGCTCTGGATTCACCGCCGCTGGAAAACCCGGCCCGCGGGAGAGCCGCCGCTGTACGACGGCTAACCGTTCGGCCAGAGATAATCGGGGCGGCCGGTCAGCCCTCCAGCACGGCCCGCTGCAGGCGCCATTTGCCCCCGGTGAAATCGGGGAACGGCACCGGCGCGCTGCCTCGGGCCACCGAAAGCTCGCTCAGGGGGCCGGGAGCGCTCCAGGCCGCGGCGTCGTAGACATCGATGTCCGGCGGCTGGCCTTCGCGAATGCATTTCACCAGCCGGTAGGCCATCACGAAATCCATTCCGCCGTGCCCTCCCAGCCGGCGCGCCAGTTCCCCGGTCTCTTTCCAGTAGCTGTGCTCGAAGCGGGCTTTGTACGGATCGAGCGGTCCAAATTCCTCCTGCGCGTCGCCATCCATGTAGATGCGCGGCGGATAATCGCGGAAGATTCCCTTGGTGCCCGCAATCAGGTTGACGCGGTCGTATGGCTGCGGCGAGGAAACGTTGTGCTCCAGGTTGATCACGCGGCCCTGGTTGGTGCGGATCAGGCTGCTATTGAAATCGCCCTCCTTGTACACCTCTTTCTGGCGCGGATCGCCGGCCGGCACGTGCTCCTTGCGGTAGGTTTCGAGGCCCGCGGAGAGCGAGCTCATGCTGGTGAGGTACTCGAAGCGGTCGCCCCGATTGATGTTCATGTAGTGCGCCACCGGCCCCAGGCCATGCGTGGGATAGAGGTTGCCGTTGCGGTTGAGATGCTCGAAGCGCCGCCACAGGCCCTCGCCCTGGTTGGAAAACAACTCCGCGCGCAGGTCGTGGTTGTAGGCGCAGGCCCCGTGGGTCAGCTCGCCGAAGAGGCCCACGCGGGTCATGTTCAGCACCATCAGCTCGTTCTCGCCGTAGCAGCAGTTTTCGAGCTGAATGCAATGCCGCCGGGTGGCTTCGGAGGTGCGGACAAGCTGCCAGCAGTCTTCGATGGTGCGCGCGGCAGGCACTTCCACGGCCACGTGCTTGCCCGCCTTCATGGCCGCCACCGCCATGGGGGTGTGCCAGACCCACGGCGTGGCCACCACCACCAGGTCCAGGTCGTCGCGCTTCACCAGGTTCTCGAAGGCGTGGTCGCCATCAGTGTAGAGCACCGGAGCGACGGGCAGTTTGCCGGCCTTCTCCAGGCGGGCTTGGGTGTTCAGCGCCTTGTCGCGCACCACGTCGCACAACGCGGCGATGCGCACCTCCGGCATGGCAGCGAAATTATCGATCAGTGAATTGCCGCGCCCGCCCGTCCCGATCACCCCCAGCCGCACCTGGCCGCGCGCTTCGAACGGCACGCCTTGCATGCTCCCCGCCGCTGCACCGGTGGGTGGTTGCGGCTCCGCTTCCGCCGCCCTGCCGGCCGCCAGCGAGGCCAGCGTCGCAAACCGCAGCACGTCCCGCCGCGAGGCCTTCCGGAAATCGTCTTCGCCCTTCATGCTCACCTCCAAAGCCGGCGGACCACGGCGATGAGCGCCGCCGCGCTGACCGCAAAGACCGCCAGCAAGCCAAAACCGTAGCCTAACCGCCCGTACAGAAAATTGCCCACCGTGAACAGCGCCGACCAGATCATGATGCAACCGGCCGCCCAGCCCGCCAGAGCCAGCGGGAACGAACCAGCTTCCTCCATCTCGCCCGTGGGTATGCCCGCCTTGACGCGGATGGCCGCCCAGCCCGGGCCGGCGGGATGCACTTTGCGGTAGAAATCGATCAGCGCTTTCGTCTCCGTCTGCGGGCCGAGGTAAGCCGTCCCGATCCAGCACACGGTGGTGACCGCGACCGTCAGCAGCAATCCTTGAGAAGCCCCGATGTCCACTCCGTTCTTGAGCAGAACCTGCAGCGCCGCGGCCACCAGGAACGAACTGATCATGGCCACGATCTCGCACCACGCCGTCACCCGCCACCAGAACCATCGCACCAGGTACAGCAGCCCGGTGCCGGCGCCCACCCGCAGAATCAGGTTGAAGGCTTCCTGCGCGGTATCCAAAGCGAACACCAACGCCGATGAGGAGACAAACAGGATGATGGTAGCCACCCGGCCCGCCACCACGTAATGGTGCTCCGCCGCGCCGCGCTTTAAGAAGCGCCGGTAAAAATCGTGCACCAGGTAGGACGCGCCCCAGTTCAGGTGCGTCAGGATGGTGGACGAATTGGCCGCCACCAGGCCGCCCAGCATCAGCCCGATCCAACCCACCGGCATGAAGCGCAGCATGACTGGAAAGGCGATGTCGTGCCCCAGCAGTTTGGGATCGAGATTGGGCAAGGCCTTCCCCAGGTCCGAAAGCTGGGGATAAACCACCAGCGACGCCAGCCCCACCAGGATCCACGGCCAGGGCCGCAGGACGTAATGCGCCACGTTGAAAAACAGCGTGCCGCCCAGGGCGTCCTTCTCCGATTTGGAAGCCAGCATGCGCTGCGCGATGTAGCTGCCGCCGCCTGGCTCCGCGCCCGGATACCACACCGCCCACCACTGCACTGCGAGCGGAATGATGAACACGGCCACCGCCAGGTCCCAATTGTTTTTGAAATCGGGCAGCATGTTCAGGTAATTCAAGCCGCCCGGGCCACGCACGTGCGACAGCTTGTCCACCAGGCCGTGCAGGCCGCCCACCTGCGGCAGCTCCACCGCGAAATAGGCCGCCGCGATCACCGCCGTCATCTTGATGAAGAACTGAATCATGTCGATGACCAGCACGCCCCACAGGCCCGAGTGCGCCGCGAACACCACGTTCAGCAGCCCCACCGCCAGAAGCGTCTGCCAGCGGCTGAAGCCGAACAGCACCGCCGCGATCTTGCACGCCGCCAGGTTGACGGTGGCCATGATCATGCAATTGAACAGCAGCCCCAGGTACACCGCGCGAAAGCCGCGCACCGCGCTGGCCGCCGTGCCGGAGTAGCGCAACTCGTAAAACTCCAGGTCGGTGAGCACACCCGACCGCCGCCAAAGCCGCGCATAGAAGAATACCGTGGCCACGCCCGTCAGCGTGAACGCCCACCACTGCCAGTTGCCCGCCACGCCCTGCGTGCGCACAAAATTCGCCACCAGGTTGGGGGTATCGCTGGAGAACGTGGTGGCCACCATCGAGAGTCCCGCGAGCCACCACGGCACCGAACGCCCCGAGGCGAAGAATTCCGCCGTACTCTTCCCCGACCGCTTGCCGAAGAACAGCGCCGGGATAAAGCAGATCGCCACCGAAGCCAGCGCGATGATCCAATCGAGAGTGTGGAGTTGCATGTCCCTCCTGGGAACCGCGGCGCGAACTTCCTCCGCACCCGAACACGATAACACCCCTGCGGTGCGGTGGGGCGGGCCTGTCCCACCCATCCCGTACAATAGGTCATGCGATTTGCCCTACTCCTCCTCGCGGCCGGCGCGCTCCCCGGCGCGTCTCCCGACGATGCCACCCGCCAGTTGAGCCGCGACATTTTTCGCGAGCTGATCGAAATCAATACCACCGATTCGGTGGGCAGCACCACCCAGGCCGCCCAAGCCATGGCCCGCCGCCTCGCCGATGCCGGTTTCCCCGCGGGCGATATCCAGGTGCTCGGCCCCAACGATCGCAAGGGCAACCTGGTGGTGCGCTTCCACGGCTCCGGGGCGCACAAGCCCGTCCTGATCATCGGCCATCTCGATGTGGTCGAGGCGCGCCGCGAAGACTGGACCACCAACCCCTTCCAGTTCGTCGAGAAAGACGGCTACTTCTACGGCCGCGGCACCCAGGACATGAAGGTGGATGACGCCATCCTCATCACCACCTTCATCCGTTTTCACCGCGAGCACTACCTCCCCGATCGCGACCTGATTCTGGCGCTCACCGCCGACGAGGAGGGCGGCCATTTCAACGGCGTCGATTGGCTGCTCAAGAATCATCGCGATCTGATCGATGCCGCTTTCGTCCTGAATGCCGATTCGGGCGGCCTCACCACCATGCACGGCAAGCCCGTGAACGTGGACCTGGAAGCCAGCGAAAAGCAATACGCCGATTTCCAGTTGACGGCCCTGAATCCCGGCGGCCACAGTTCCCTGCCCACGCCGGATAATGCCATTTATCACATCGCCGGAGCCCTTTCGCGGCTGGAGCGCGCGCCCTTTCCGGTGGAGTTGAACTCCGTGACGCGCACCTACTTCGAGCGCCGCGCCCCGCTCGAATCGGCCGGCGTGAAAGCCGACATGAACGCCATTCTGCACACCCCACCCGATCCGCAGGCAGTCGCGCGGCTCAGCCGCGACCCGCGCTACAATTCGATGCTCCGCACCACCTGCGTGCCCACGCGCCTCGCCGGCGGACATGCCAATAACGCGCTTCCGCAAACGGCCCAGGCCAACGTCAATTGCCGCATCCTGCCCGGCCACTCGCCCGAAGAGACGCGCCAGGCGCTGCTCCACGTGTTCGCCGATCCGCAGGTCACGGTGCGCTACGTCGCATCCAGCGGAGCAGTGGAAGACCGCGCGCCCGACAGCCAGGGGTTTCCCACCGTGCTGCCGCCGCCCGACGTGCTGCGGCCGCTCGAAAAGGTAGCCGCCGAAATGTGGCCCGGCGCGCCGGTGATTCCGGTAATGGAAACCGGCGCTTCCGACAGCGTCCACACCATGGCCGCCGGCATTCCCAGCTACGGCGTCAACGGCGTCGGCATCGACCAGGACGATATCCGCGCCCACGGCAAGGACGAGCGCGTGCGCGTCGAGGCGTTTTTCGAAGGCGTGGATTTCTATTACCGCTTTCTGAAGGCCATGACCGCGGGAGAATAGCATGAATGCGCCTTCGCCTGCCCTCTAGTCCAGGTCTTCGTCCGCGTGATTTCGTTCCCCAGCTTGGTGTGGCAGGCCGGCGCGGCCCGCCTGCCTCGCCCCTTCAAACCGCTCGCGCCCGGCGAAGCCGCAAACGCACACGATGAAGCAGGCGTCCGACCAGGCCGTCCAGCCGCGCCGCCCAAGCCAGTCTCCGCAGGCTCTTCTGAAGTTGCAAAGCCCACGCGGTGCGT
>JASHSS010000205.1 GCA_030038565.1 Bryobacteraceae bacterium | reverse complement strand
GCGCCGGCGGCTGCTTGCGGTCGTTGGCGCCGGGGGCGAGCACTTCGCCCCAGTACTGCCGGTAGGGCACGCCGTCGATCAGGGCATCGCGCGAGAGCCGCCGCAAATGCCGCAGCAGGCTGTTGCAGGAATCCAGATCACCAGGATAAATCAGCATCAGGCGCGAATCGTCGAACAAGGTGATGCGCAAAATCAGGGGCGAAACGAGGCCGGTGCGGTCCAGCCTGCGGATATCCATCCAGGGGATGATCCGCTTGCCTATCGAAAGATAACCCTCGTGGATTTCAATCGCCGGACGAAACGCCATGGCGAACAACACCGCGGCGCTGAGCAGGAACAACCCCGCCGGCAGGTAAGCCAGATTCAAGCGCAAGGTGAAGGCGAACCACCCCACCAGAGCGGCCAAAACGACCGCGCTGATCGCAAAACCCAGATAATGGCGCGCCGGCAGGTAGCGAGTCATGGCGTGACCCCATCTCTCACTTTTAGACTACTCCCGGTCGCGCAACCCGTCAATGTACACCTGAGATATAACCCCCCATGGTCCAGATCCGCACCCCGCGCCAGGTGTAGTGCAGACCGCTCCAAATCGCCAAAGCGGCGCAAACCCATAGCATTGCGGATGAGAGTGCATCCAATGCTTCAAGCTGGAACAAATCCCGCCCCATCCACAGCGCCACGGTCGCGATCTGGGCGAACGTGGAAAGCTTGCCCCAAACGCTGGGGGGGAAATTCCGGATGGGCGTACATCGCATCATGATCAGCGCCGCCAGCAGAATGTACAGATCCCGTCCGAACACGATGCCCACCACCCACCAGGGCACTCGGTGGGTCGCCGCCAGCGACAGGAATACACCGCTCAAGAGACACTTATCGGCGATGGGGTCGAGATAAGCGCCGGCCTTGGTGCCGGCCTGGAAATGCCGGGCGGCGGCCCCATCCAGAACATCGGTCCAGGCCGCCACGAAAAAGAGCACGAACGCCGCCAGGGCGCGCCCGTCAAGGATATCCTCGATGATGAAGGGCGTCAGCGCCAGGCGCGCCAGGGTCAGGCAATTGGGAAGGTTGACCCACTTCGGCATCACAGCCAAAGTGTAACCCGAGGCTGCCACGGACCTGCGCGACCCGGCGGTGGGGCTGGCGACTCGCCTCCACGGGGCCGGCCAAAGGCCCGCCCCACCAATGCCTCGCGAATCTGGCGCGGCGGGCGCGCTATCCGCGGCCGCGGACCTCGGCCTATTACTCGCACCACGGGGACTGCCTCGGCCGTGTCATCGCACGCTGGAATCAGAGGCGCGGCCGTGAGGAATGCTTCCGGCGACCGCGTGGTGGTACCACGGGGACCCCTCGGCCGTGTCATCGCGCGCCGGAATCAGAGGCGCGACGGTGAGGGAGCGCTTCTGGCAACCGGGTGGTGACCGGCCCGATGGATTGTCGCGAGCGGGGCGGCGGCCGGCGTCCTCCCCGCCCCGGCGCCCCCGGTGTTCCCCCGCCTCAACGGATTGTGTCCGATCCGACATCGCGCAAAAATTTCATTGGAAAGCCAAATCATTTGGCTTACAATGTATTTGTCCGGCCCTTCCAAGTTAATGAGGTCTTGCGCATGAAACGACGAGCGATTTTTCTGGTGTTGCTGGTGGCCATCGGCGCGGCCATCTGGTGGGCGGAGCGCCCGCGCCCGCAAACCCTCGTGCTCACCGGCACGGTGGATGGCAACGAAGTGGTGGTGGGAAGCAAGATCACGGGCCGGATCGTGACCCTGGCGGTGGATGACGGGCAGGCGGTCAAGGCCGGCGATCTGATTGCCGTCCTCGACCAGGACGAACTGCGCGCCGATCAGCGCGCCGCCGATCACGCCATCGCCCAGGCCCGCGCCAACGCGCAGCAGTCGGCCACCCAGCAGGAACTGCTGGAAAAAACCCTGCCCACCAAGGTCCAGCAGGCCGATGCTCAGGTGGCCCAGACCCAGGCCCAACTCCAGCAGGCCGAGGCGCAGGCGGCGCAAGCCCGCGCGCAATTGGAGCAGGCGCAGGCGCAAGTGGTCCAAACCAAGGCAGCGGTGGTCAAGTCCCAGGATAATTTCAACCGCATCCGCCCGCTGGTGGAGCGCGACATCAATCCGCCCCAAGACCTGGTCACGGCGCAAACCGATCTGGATTCGGCCAAGGCCAATGAACTGGCGGCCGAGGCCAATGTGGCGGCTGTGCAGCGCGCCGTGGCGGCCGCGCAGGCCAACGGAGACGCCGTTCGCCGCGCCGTGGCGGCGGCCCAGGCATCCCTGGCCGACGCGCAGCAGGAGGAACGGCAGATCAGCGTGCAGCAGCGCCAGACCGAAGCGTTGCGCGCGGCCGCCGAGCAGGCCAGCTCCAATGCGGCCGCCGCCGGAGCGCGCTTCGACCAGACCCGGATCTACGCACCGGCGAGCGGCATTGTGACGCTGCGGGCGGCGCGCCAGGGCGAGGTGGTGAACCCGGGCAGCCCGATCGTCACGCTCTTCGATTTGAGCTCCACCTGGGTGGATGCCGACGTGGAGGAAACCTATGCCGATCTCATCGCCATGGGGCAGACGCTGCAGGTCCGGCTGCCCTCGGGCGCGGAGCTTTCGGGTCCCGTGATCTATAAGGCCGTGGAAGCCGATTTCGCCACCCAGCGCGATGTCAGCCGGGTGAAGCGGGACATTAAGACCGTGGCCATCCGCGTCCGCGTGCCGAATCCGGAAGGCCGCCTTCCCCTGGGCATGACCGCCTGGGTGATGCTGCCGGTGCCGGCCCTACCGCCTGCTCCGCAGGCTCACAACGTAAAGGACTAGGATTCCATATGGAACAGCCGGCCCAGGCCCCCAACGGCGTAGCCATCGAAGTCAAAGGCATCAGCAAGCGCTTTGCCGCGCTGCTGGCGGTGGATAACGTCAGTTTCACGGTGCCGCGCGGCGAGATCTTCGGCCTGCTCGGACCCAACGGCGCCGGCAAGAGCACGCTCATCCGCATGTTGACCACCCTGGTGCCCCCCTCCAAAGGCACCGCCATCGTGGCGGGACACGATATCATTCACGACCCCACCGCGGTGCGCTGCTCGATCGGGGTAATTCCGCAGAACATGACCAGCGATCCGGAACTCACCTGCGCCGAAAACCTGGGCATTCACGCCCGCCTGTACGGCATCACCGGAGCGCTGCGGCGGCAGCGGACCGCGGACCTGCTCGAAGCCGTGGGCCTGGCGGATCGCGCCAATGCCCTGGCGGCCACGCTCTCGGGCGGCATGCGGCGGCGCCTCGAGATCGCCCGCGGCCTGGTGCACGACCCGCAGATTCTGTTTCTGGACGAACCCACCACCGGCCTGGATCCCGTCTCGCGTATTTCGGTTTGGGAGATGATCTCGCACCTTCGCGCCCAGCAGGGGCGCACGCTGTTTCTCACCACCCATTACATGGACGAGGCCGACCGCCTCTGCGACCGGGTCGCCATCGTGGACCGCGGCCGCATGGTGGCGCTGGACACCCCGGTGGCCCTGAAAGGCTCGGTACCCGGCGCCAGCCGCATCGAAGTGCAGTTCGCGCCCGACCTGCCCGGGGGCGGGGCCGCCCTGGAAGCCTTGCCGGCGGTGAAGTCGGTGCAGGCGCTGGGATCGGCCACCTACCGCCTTTCGAGCGATCGGGGCCCGGCTTCCGCGCAGGAACTGGTCGAACTGGCCCGCGAGCACAAACTGGAGCTGAAAAGCCTGTCGGTGGAATCGACCAGCCTCGACGACGTTTTTCTGCACTACACCGGCCACGCGCTGGCGGAGGGCGAAGCCTCCGCTCTCGCCGGTCCGGCAAAAAGAGGAGGTCACTGATGAAGCGAGCCCTGGCCCTGGTCGAGCGCGATATGCGCAAGTTCCGCCGCAGCCCGGCCCTGCTGTTCGCCTCGCTGGTGTTGCCGCTGGTGCAATTGGTGATTCTGGGCAACGCCTTCGGCGGCAACATCAAGAACGTCAACCTGGGGGTGGTCAACCTGGACCATGGACCGAAATCGGTGGACGTGCTGGAGCGTGTGCGCGCCGTGGGCGCCAATGCCCGCACCTTCCTGCCCTTCGATTACACCGACGAAGGACTCGCCCTGGTGGACCTGCGCAAAGGCGTGCTGAGCGGAGTTCTGATCATTCCCCAGCACTATTCCCGCGATCTGCTGGAACAGCACCAGCCGCACCTGGCCCTGATCACCGACAATACCGACCGCTCGGTGGCCGGGGCCATCGGCGACCAGATGTCCCAACTGGTGACCTCCATCAACATGCCCGCCGTCGCGCCGCGCGAGGCGCAGCAGGCCGCGCTTGACGTGGTGGAAGTCTATCCCTACATCAACTACATCAAGTACCTGCTGCCGGGTTCCATGGTCCTGGCCATCTTCGTCACCGCCATGATCGGCGGCGGTATGTTATTCATCGACGACAAGTCGCGCGGCCTGCACGAAGGCTACATGGTGACCCCCATCACCAAGTGGGAGCTGATTCTGGGCTTCAACCTTTCGGGCGTGATCAAGGCGGTGCTGGCGGGCGAAACGGTTCTGATCCTGGGGGCCGTCGTGGCGCAGGTCCCCAACTTCTTCGAGCCGATGCGCCTTCTGGAATTGACCCTGATGGTGGTGCTCACTTCCATCGCCTTGATCGGCATGATGTTCTTCATCATGGCGCGCATCAGCGACCCGCTGGTGCCGCGGGCGATTTTCGGCGTGCTCAACACGCTGCTGTTTTTTCCCAGCGGCGCGGTGTATCCGATCGCCGGCTTTCCCCGCTGGCTGCGGTTTATGTCGGTGTGCGACCCGTTCACCTACGCGGTGCACGCCTTCCGCGCGCTGCTCCTCAAGGATATCGGCATCTCCGCCGTCACCGGCGACATTTTCGCCCTGGTATTGACCTCCACGGTGGTGCTTTCCGGCGCCACGCTGCTCTTCCGGCGGACTTTGTAGGCATGACCCGCGCCGCCAAACATCCCGCCACGAAGATCATGGCCGCCGTGGAATCGGCTGCGCCGGAGTTGTGGTTTTACAACTGGAAGGTCTGGCTGGAGGCGCGGCTGCGTCTGGATCGCGCCCTTGCGCCCCTGGAGCTGCGGGCGAAGGAATTCTGGCTGCTGGCCATCGCCGGCTCGGGCGACGTTTCGCAGCATGAGATAGCGGACCTGTTCGGCGTCGACCCCAGCACCCTGGTCGCGGTGCTGGATGAACTGGAGCGCCGCGGGTGGCTTCGCCGGATGCGCAATCCGCGGGATCGCCGGGTGCAATGGGTGCAGCGCACCGAAGCCGGCGACCACCTGTTCACCCGCGCGCTGCCGCGCGTACGGCGGGCCCAGGCGCAGCAGTTGGCGGTGCTCTCCCCGGCCGATCAGCGGCAATTGATGGCGGCCATGCGCAAACTGGTGACGACTTCGAAATGAAAAGACACGCCATGAAACCGATCGGCAAAGTTGTGGTTCTGACCCTCCTGGCGGGCGCCGCCGCCCAGGCGCAATTCGCTCCGCCGCCGCCCACTCCGCCCTCCGCCCTGACTCTGCCGAACTCCGGCCGGAACAACCAGGGCGGCTCGGTGAACGCGGCGGAGCAGCCCGTCGCGGGAACCACCACCAGCGTCAACACCTTGAATCCAAGCGTGCAGATTTCCGGGCCTTACGGCGGCAGCATGTCGAGCGTCACGGGCCTGCCGTTTTCGGGCAAGCTGTCGCTGGCCGACGCGCTCAAGCGGGCCCTTTCCTACAACCTGGGAGCGGTCGGCACGGCGCAATCCGCGCGGCAGACTAGCGCCCAGTTCCGGACCGCCCGCAGCGCATTGCTGCCCAATATTAACGGCGCGCTGAGCGAAACCGTGGAGCAGACGGATCTGGCGGCGCTGGGGTTCCGCCTCAATTTGCCCCCAGCCTTCGCCGGCCTCTTCCACATTCCCAGCATCGTGGGGCCGTTCAACTATTTCAGCCTGGAGGCCAGCGTCACCCAGAATGTCGCCAACCTGGCGGCCATCAATAACTATCGCTCCGCGCGCGCCACCGCCCGCGCCGGCCGTTACAGCATGGACGACGCACGCGACCTGGTAACCCTGGCGGTGGGCGGCGCGTATCTGCAGGTGCTGGCGGCGCAGGCGCGCCTGGATGCGGCGCAGACGCAGCTCGATACGGCCAACGCCGTGTTCCACCAATCCGTGGAGCAACACGGGGAAGGCGTGTTGGGGCGGCTCAACGTGGACCAGAACCAGGTGCGGACGCTCACCCAGCAGCAGCAGATCATCACCCTGCGTAACGACCTGGCCAAGCAGAAGATCAATCTGGCGCGCATGGCCGGGCTGCCGCCCAATCCGGCATACGAACTGACCGACAGTTTCCCTTACAGCCCGGCGCCGGTTCAGAGCGTGGAAGAAGCCATAGCCCGCGCCGAACGGGAGCGCCTCGATCTGAAAGCCGCGCAGGCCCAGGTAGAGGCGGCCGCCAAGGCCCTGGCCGCGGCGCGCGCCGAACGCCTGCCCTCGCTGGCGCTGAGCGGCGACTACCAGGTGATCGGCACCAACCCCTCCGAATCGCATGGCGCCTTCGCCGTGACGGGCACCCTCAATATTCCGATCTGGCAGGGCGGCCGCACTTCCGCTGACATCCAGCAGGCTCAGGCGGCGCTGGCCCAGCGGCAGGCCGAACTGGAAGACACCCGCAGCCAGATCGAAGCCGAGGTGCGCGAGGTCTACCTCGACCTGGAAGCCGCCGCCGGTCAGGTGGAAGTCGCCCGCAAGAATGTGGACGTGGCCCAGGAAACCCTGGAGATGACCCGCGCGCGCATGCAAGCCGGAGTGGTCAATACGCTGGAGGTAGTGCAGGCGCAGCAAACCCTCTCCAGTGCGCAACTGGACCTCATCAACAGCGTGTTCGCCCACAACCTGGCCAAGCTGAGCCTGGCGCGCACACTGGGCCACGCCGCCGAGCAACTGCCTAATCTGCTGAAACCTGGGACCACGCCCGCGCCGTGAGCCGGGTGCCTGCGCGCCCGCCGCCGGCTCACCAGTTGGTGATCGATCCGTCCGGCCGGTAGTAGAGTTGCCGGTTGCGGATCGGCTCGGTGACTTCCCCGATCATTTTCAACTGCTTCATATCTAGCTCCACGCCCAGGCCGGGGCGGTCGTTGGGATAGAGCTTCCCCTGCTTGAAGTCCAGGCACACCGGCACCTGCGGGTTGGTGCGCCCTTCGAAGTTGTATTCCATCAGCACCGGGCCGCTGTAGGTCCCCAGCGTATTCACCAGGGCCGCGGTGGCAATCGGCCCGGTGAAGTGCGGCACGATGCCCACGAAGTGGGTCTCGCAGATGGCCGCCACCTTCGCCATCTCGGTGATGCCGCCCACGTTGGGAAGGGTGGCGCGCAGGAAGTCGATATCGTGTTCCTCCACCAGGTGGTTGAAGTCCCAGCGGTTGCCCCACTCTTCGCCGGCCGCGATGGGCACCTTCACGGAGCGCCGGAGGATTGGCAGATCCTGCTGGAACGCCTCGGTGCGCACCGGGTCTTCCACAAAAAACGGCGCCGTGCTTTCGATCAACTCGCAGCCGCGGATGGCTTCGGCCAGGTCGAACCGCTGGTGGAAATCGATGCAGAAGTCGCCATTCTCCCCCACTCCCTCGCGCGCCTCCTGGCAATCCTTGAGCACCTGGTTGAGACGCTCGCGGCTGTTGAAGGTATTGCCGCCGTGCACGTCCGCGGCGCCCATGCGAAACGCGCGGTAGCCGGCTTCGATGGTAAGGTGGGCCCGCTCGCGGATGCTCATCCCCGGCTTGATGCCGGGAATCGTGCCGGCGGTGTTGTAGCATTCGCAGTAGTTGCGCACCGTCCCGCCGAGCACGGCGTGGACCGGCAGGCCCAGGACTTTGCCCTTGATATCCCACAGCGCCAGGTCGAGCGCCCCCAGGGCGTGCAGTTTCTCGCGCCCGGGCGGATAGAAGAACGAGCGCGACATATCCTGCCAGAGCCTTTCGATGTAGTGCGGGTCCTGGCCGATCAAACGGCCGGCGCACTGCTCCAGGGTGTCTTTGGCGCCGCCTTCCCCCACCCCCACGATGCCGGCATCGGTTTCCACCGTCACCACCATGTTGCTCTGGTTGAAAAGGGTGTTGAGTTCGGGCGGGGTGTAAATGCGCACGCGGGTGATCTTCATTTTGGCGACGGCGGCCGTGGCTCTCCGGGGAGCCGCGGCGGCGCCGGCGGCGGCCAGCCCGGCGGATGTCAGGAAGGATCTTCGATTCACGCTTGGGTACCTCTGAACAGCAGGATAATATGGAACGTCATGCAAGCAACAGCCATAGCGATGGCGGCGCTCGTCGCGGCGGCCGCCTCCAGCCCGGCCCAACCTTACGCCGCCCGGAAGATCGAGGACCACGGTATCGCCATCGTCCGCTTGAGCGACGCGGCCCACGGGGTGGAAGTCTCCGTGGTTCCCTCCATCGGAAATCTGGCTTACGAGATGAAGGTGCACGGCCACAACATCCTGCATTTTCCGTATGCCGATATCGCCGAATTCGCCGCGCGTCCGGGCCTGTGCGCCATTCCGCTGCTGGCGCCGTGGGCCAACCGGATGACCGAACACGGCTTCTGGGCCAACGGCAAGAAATACGCCTTCAACCCGGCGCTCGGCAACGTGCGCGGGGATCTGCCCATTCACGGCCTGCTGGGCAACTCCCCGTTGTGGCAGGTCACCGAAGTGGCCGCCGATGCGCATTCCGCCCACGTCACTAGCCGCCTGGAATTCTGGAAGGAACCCGACCTGATGGCGCAGTGGCCCTTCGCGCACGAATACGAGATGACCTACAGCCTGGCCGAGGGGGTCCTCGAGGTGCGGCTGACAGTCCACAATCTCAGCTCGCAGCCGATGCCCCTGATGGTCGGCTTTCACCCCTACTACCGCATCCCCGATATTCCGCGCGACGAATGGATGGCCCGCATTCCGGCGCGTCAGAGGGTGGTGGCTGACGCGCGCCTGATTCCCACCGGCGAATTCAAACCCATGGATCTGCCCTCGCCCCTGCCGCTCAGAGACCGCACCCTGGATGACGGGTTCACCGACCTGGAGCGCGACTCCTCCGGCCGGGCCCATTTTTCGATCACCGCCCAGGGCCGCACGGTGGAGGCCGTCTTCGGGCCAAAATACCCGGTCGCAGTGGTTTGGGAACCCGCCCCGCCGCCCGGCCAGACGCGCGACTTCATCTGCTTCGAGCCGATGACCGCCATCACCAGCGGAGTCAACCTGGCGCACGATGGAAAATACTCCGCGATGCAAAGCGTAGCCCCCGGCGCCCGTTGGACCGAGAGCTTCTGGGTTCGCGCCAGCGGGATTTGAAGGGGCAGCCCTGTTTTTCACCACGGAGGCACGGAGACCTTCTTGTCTTGGTTGTTCTCCGTGCTTTCTCCGTGGCCTCCGTGCCTCCGTGGTGAAAACGCCGCCTCTCTAGTCCTAAAAATCCCATACACGTTTCGGCCTCCCCGGCAGTTCTCTCTAGTGAAAGGAATGAGCATCCTGACTTTTCCGGCCACTGTGGCTCCGATGGATGGCCCCGACGACCGCTCGCGCCTGATCGCCGCCGCAAAATCCGGCGATCTGGCGGCTTTCGAGCGCATCATCCGGCAGTATGAGCGGCTGGTGCTGGTCACCGCGCTGCGCCTGCTGGGGAACCTGGCGGACGCCCAGGATGCTTCCCAGGAAGTCTTTCTGCGGCTCTATCGCAATCTCGGCAAAGTCGAATCGAGCGGCGCGTTCCCCGCCTGGCTGTACCGCGTCACGGTCAACGTGTGCCACGATTTGCGGCGCAAACGCCCTGCCGCCGTTGGGATGGAAGACGCCGATACCGTGCCGGCGACTGCCGCGGAAGCCGATCCGCAGGAGGCCAGCTTCGCCGCCGAACGCCGCCACGCCCTTCGCCTGAGCCTGCGCCGGCTGTCCGAAAAAGAGCGCGCCGCCCTGGTGTTGCGCGACCTGGAGGGCCTCTCCACCGAAGAGGTGGCCCGCGCGCTGGGATCCAGCCAGGCCACCATCCGGTCGCAGATCTCCAAGGCGCGGGTCAAAATGAAGGGCTTCATGGAACACTACTTCCGGAGGCGCGCATGAACTGCCGCGAATGGGAGGAAGCCATCGCCCTCTACGCCGGCGGCGACCTGGACGCTCCGGCCCACCGGGCGACCCGCCTGGAGGTGGAGCGCCACCTGGCCGAGTGCCCGGGCTGCCAGATCTTTGCCGGCGGCATGATCGAGTGCCTGGAAGCCATGCGTGCCGGCCATCGCGAGGAGATTGCGCCGGCCCATTTCACCGCCCTGCGCTCGCGAGTGCTGGCCAGACTGCAACCCGCGCCGTGGTGGCGCAGGAGATGGCTGCGAGGGGCGGCCCTGGCGGCGGTGGCTTTGTGCGCGCTGTGGCTGGCCATGGCCGACCGGACCATCCGGCGGCCGGTCCCGCCCCCGCAGGTTGCGCTGGCGCGCCCGCGGGCGCCCTTTCTGACGATGCCCGTGCGCCCCGCGCCGCCCCGCGGCGTGCTTCGGAAAACCGGGCCTCCGCCGCGCGCTTCGAAGCCGGCGCCGCCCGAAGAGCCGCTGACTGTCCAGATCGTCACCGACGATCCCGACGTGGTCATTTACTGGGTTACCAACCCCAAAGGAGAATAAATGAAACGCCTGATTTTCTTCCTGGCCCTCGCCCTGCCCTTAGCGGCGCAGACCAACCAGGACCCCAACGAACGCATTCAAAAGCTGGTCACTTTGAAATACGCGGACCCGCAGGCGGTCTCGAACCTGCTCGCCGATTTCGGCGTGGATCGCCGTGTCGATCAGAATCTCAAGGTGATCGCGCTCAGCGGCCGCCGCTCGAACGTGACCACCGCCGAAGACGCCATCAAGCAGCTCGACGTGCCCTCGGCCGGCCATAAGGACATCGACTTGACGGTTTACTTCGTGGTGGCCAGCGACCAGAACACCCCGGACGGCAGCCCCGTCCCCGGCGATCTCGAAAGCACCGTGGCGACGCTCAAGAAAACCTTTCCGTTCAAGACCTACTCCCTGCTGGATGCGCTCTCGCTGCGCTCGCGGTCGGGAGTGGGCGCCGACACCAGCGGCGTCCTGAGCGGCAACCGCGTCACCCAGTTCAGGGTCGGGTCTTCCACCATGGAACCGGAAGGGATGATCCGCCTCGACCGTCTCCGCGCCGGCCTGCGGACGCCGATTCCCGCGGGCGAGGGCAAGATCAACTATCTGGACACGGGCATCAGCACCGACGTGGTGGATGTAAAGGAAGGCCAGAAGCTGGTAGTGGGCCGGAGCAGCGTGAACGGCCCGGACCGGGCTCTCTTTCTGGTGCTGATCGCCAAACAGGCGGAATAGCCGGGCGGCGCCGCCGGGGTCGCGGTTTTCGGCGCTCGCGATGGCAGCCTCGCCCGCGGCAAGGTCATCCGCGAGGCTGCCGGGCCCCGGCCGGCGGTGTCCCGCGCGCCGGCCGGGTACGCGGCCCTGCAATGTGCTTCCATAGAAGCAGGCCCATGACTACTCGCCGAGCGTTTCTTGCCTCCTCCGCCGCTCTCGGTTTCCAGGCCGCCCGCCTGTCCGCGGACGCCACTTTCCCCAGCCGCCGCCCACCCCTGGACGAACGCAAGTTCACCAGCCCCGCGGTGGAAAGCCGCATCGCGGAAATGAAGAAGACCATTGCCGATCCGGAATTGGCGTGGATGTTCGAAAACTGCTTTCCGAATACCCTGGACACCACCGTGCGCGCCGGGGAACTGGACGGCAAGCCGGATACCTTCGTCATCACCGGCGATATCGACGCCATGTGGCTGCGCGACTCCACCGCCCAGGTGTGGCCCTATCTCCCGCTGGCCAGGGAGGACCCCAAGCTGCAACGTATGCTGGCCGGCGTGATCCACCGGCAGACCCGCTGCGTGCTCATCGACCCCTACGCCAACGCCTTCAACTACGGTCCCACCGGAAGCCCCTGGGCCAAGGACCTGACGCGCATGAAGCCGGAGCTGCACGAGCGCAAGTGGGAGATCGATTCGCTGTGCTTCACCGTGCGGCTGGCGCACGGCTACTGGAAAGCGACCGGCGATGGGGCGTGTTTCGACGACGACTGGAAGAAGGCCTCGGCGCTGATTGTCCAGACCTTTCGCGAGCAGCAGCGGAACAAGGACCGCGGGCCGTATTCCTTCCAGCGCAGTTCTCCGGTGGCGACCGATTCCCTGCCCCACGGCGGCTACGGCAATCCGGGGCGGCCCTGCGGGCTGATCTTTTCGGGTTTCCGCCCATCCGACGACGCCTGCATCTTCCCGTTCCTGGTGCCCTCGAACTTCTTCGCCGTGACCGCCCTTGAGCAGTTGCAGGAGATTCACAACGACCTGCACAATGCCGCGTTCGCGCGCCAATGCGGCGATTTCGCCGCCGAACTCCGGGAAGCGCTGGCGCGCAACGCCACGGTCCGGCATCCGCGGCACGGAGAGATCTACGCCTACGAAGTGGATGGATACGGCAGCGCGGTGCTGATGGACGATGCCGGCATGCCGGGGCTGCTGGCCATGCCTTACCTGGGCAGCCTGCCGGCCGGCGACCCGCTCTATCGCCGGACGCGGGCCTTCTCGCTCAGCGATGACAATCCGTACTTCTACCGCGGCACGGCCGCTGAAGGTCTGGGCAGCCCGCACGCCGGGCTGGGAATGATCTGGCCGCTGGGCATCATGGGCCGCGCCCTCACCAGCAGCGACGAAAAGGAAGTCGCCGCCTGCCTCGCCACGCTCAAGGCGACCCAGGCCGGTACCGGCTTCATGCACGAATCCTTCGACCGCAACGACGCGGCGCGCTTCACCCGCAAGTGGTTTGCGTGGGCCAATACGCTGTTCGGGGAGTTGATTCTGACCGTCGCCGCCAGGTACCCGCAACTGCTGCGGGGCTGAGCGGGCCGGCCCACTTTAGGCCGTGGGCACCCTTACCACCAGCACGCGTTTGGGGCCTTTGCCGACCTTCACGCGGGCCACTTCGCGGTGGGTATGCGCGTCGATGATGGAGCAGTCGTTATCGTCGCTGTTGCTTACCACGCAATACTTGCCATCGGGCGAAAAGGCTACCCAGTTGGGGCATTTACCGACGTGGATCATGGGCGAAATCTTGCGGGTGGCCAGGTCGTAGACGTACATTCCGCCATCGGCAAGGCTGGTGACCCACAGTTGCCGGCCATCGGGAGTCAGCGCCAACCCGTGGGTAGGAGTGTTGACCTCCAGGGGGCAGTTCAGCGGAGGCGCCGGGGGCAGTTCCACGCGCTCCACCACTTTGCGGCCGGGAACATCGGCGATGGCGAATCCGTGCAGGCTGGTCAGCGCGGTGTAGATGGTCTTTTCGTCGTTCGACACGGCGTACGGGCGGGGAATGCCGCCCACCGGGACCCTGGCCGAGTAGTCCATCTTCTTCAGGTCGATGACGTCGATCTCGTTGCTACCCATGGAAGACACGTACAGGACATTGGGGTCTCCGGCGTTGAAGCAGTTGTGCGGAATCTTGACGGGGAGCACCTTCACCACGGCTTTCCGCCCCATATCGACGATATCCACGCTGTTGCCGTCGCGAATGGGCACGCCTACATAATGGCCATCGGGCGTCGAGGCGCACTCGTTGGGCTTGCCGGTCACGGCGATGGTCCCGATGATTTTGCCGGTCGCCGTGTCGATGGTCTTGAGGGTGTTTTCCGATTCGATGGTGGTGAAGAGCCTTCGGCCGTCCGCGGGGGCGCACAGCGCGTGGGGTTGATCGCCCACCTTGATGGTGTCCACAATTCTGAGCGTGCCCAGATCGATGACGCTGATGTCATTGCCCAGGCTGTTATCGACGTACAGGAGCATCCTGGCCCCGCCCGTGGAAGCCGCGCCGGCCGCGGTTGCCAGTGCGAAAGCGATCCCCATGGCGATGGATGGAACGATAATCCGCATGGTCACCTCTGATGGGGCCAGTTTACACCCGGCGGTACCAGAGCATGTGGTCGCCATCGTCCGGATCGTTGGAGTACGCCACGCTGGTGGCGCCCGCCGGATGCATAGGCACTCCCGGGACTTCCGGCAGCACGTTGTTGGATAGCAGGACGCCGCCGGGGCGCAGCATGGCGGCCAGGTTCTGGAGAGCCAGAGCCTGCTCGAACGGGCTGTAGTAGACCAGGATATTGGTGGCTACGACGAGGTCGAACCGGCGCTCATCGGGAAGCCGCAGGTGTTGGATCACGATTTCGAGATCGAACGGTTCGAGAAGCCGGACCACATCGGGACGGATGCGCACCGCGCGCATGCGCACGGCGGCGCCCGGCGGGGGACGGAGCGGCTCGATTTCGGTTCCGATCTCCGCACAGGATCTGCGCCAGTAATCCACCGTCGCCGGCCGCCACTGGGTGTCTCGGTCCAAAGCCAGTTGTACGGTATAGGCCGATCCCGCGCGGGCCTGATCCACGGCGCGCCGCACGTGACGGAGCACCCGGCCGCTGAGGTCCAGAATTGCCACCGCCGGCCCGCCGGAATCGGCCAGGCGCAGGCGGCGCAGGGAATCGACTAACGCGAAGGGCTGCAAGGTCTGGACCGGATAGAAATCGTAGCCGCTGCGCTTATCGGTGAAATCCAGGCCCGGACCGAGCACCGCCGCTCGGTGCACCTGTCGCAGGAGGCCGGCGGACTGCATCTCCGCCAGGCTCCGCTCGATGCCGTAATTGGGACGGAAGGAAGTGTCCAGCGACAGCCCCCGGCCGCGATACAGGCTGGAGCGCTCGATGAACAGATGGGCCGCGTCCTCCTTCTGTTTGGCTTCGGCGATGGCGCGGTTGTATTCCTGCTGCTCGCGCACCACGCGTAAGGTGTTCTCCAGCAGGACGGTCGCGATGCGGCTGGCCGCCGCCGGTCCCACCGGATCGGCGCCCTGTTCGTGCAGCCACCCCGCCGCGAACAGAAGGCGCTCGTTGGTCCCAGGGCGGGCTACCGCGGCGGCAAAATCGCGGACGCGCGCGCGGATCAACTGCGAGGCCGCTTCGGCATCCCCGCCGGCGGCTTCCACCTGCTGAATGGTGCAACGGGGTTGGGCGGTGAAGGAAGTGCCGAAGAGGAGGAGATTGACGATGGAATCCGCGTCGCCGCGTTGCAGGCGCGAACGGATTTCGCGGTCGTGAGCGGTTGCCCACTCCTGCCAGGAAGCCGCGGTGAGCGGATCTCCGCTCAAGCCGGCGGGCAGTTCGGCGGAGAAGTCGTCCAGGACCGGACGCGCCTCCGCCAGCGATAGAGCATCGGGCTGATCGGCCGGCTGGGCGGCCAGGGGCAGGTAACCGAACGTCAGCGCGAAGAGATCCCGGCGGGTGATGGGAGCGGAATTCCCGACAGGCAGGCGAATCGCCTGCCATTCCCTTCGGGTTTCCGGCCGCACAGACGCCTTTTTCCGCAACCTGCCAGTGTACACCGGGCAACTCCCCCATTCGCCCATTCCGATACGGCGCATCAGATTATTTGATTCGACAACCCCGGCCGAACCTGATAATCTCATTGGACACGGGACTCCAAAACCAGGGAGGGAAAGCTATGCAATCCGTCTTAAACGTGGATCTGAAACGTGAATTTATGAACCGCGGCTTTTCGCGCCGTAGCTTTGGCCGAATTGCCGCCATGGTGGGCGGCGGCGTGGCCGCCATGCCTTTCTTCAATGAGCCGGCACTGGCCCAGCTTTCCAGAGTCGAGGCTCCCCCGGACTCCGTATTCATCAACTCCAACGAGAACCCCATGGGGCCGTGCCCCGAAGCGCGCGAAGCGTGCGCCAGCATGATTCCGTTCGGCGGACGCTACCGCTTCGGCGAAGGCGATAAGGTCAGAAGCATCCTGGCCGAGCAAGAGGGTTTGGCGAAGGACCATGTGCAGATCTTCCCGGGCTCCAGCGCCCCTCTGCACCAGGCTGTGATCGCCTTCACATCGCCCTCCAAGCCGTTCGTGGCGGGCGACCCCGGCTACGAGGCCGGCGGGCGCGCCGCGGGGTATATCGGCGCCAAGGTGGTTTCGATTCCGCTGGTGAAGGACAAAGGGTACGCACACGATGTAAGGGCCATGGCGGCGGTCGAAAACGCGGGGCTGATCTACATCTGCAATCCCAACAACCCGACCGGGACCTTGACCCCCAAGGAAGATATCGAATGGCTCATCGCCAACAAGCCTGCCGGCGCCATTGTGATGATCGACGAGGCCTACACGCATATCTCGGGCGCGGAGTTCCACAGCCCCGCGGTGGCCGCCGATAAGGACGTCATCATCCTGCGCACGTTCTCCAAGATTTACGGGATGGCGGGATTGCGGGCGGGCGCCGCGCTGGCCCGTCCGGACCTGCTCCAGAAACTCAGCATCTACAGCCACACCAGCATGCTGCCGATTACCGGCATGGCCGCCGCGAGCGCCAGCCTGCAGGTGAAGGACCTGGTTCCGACGCGCCGGCGGATCATCGCCGAAGTCCGCCAGGATACGTTCAACTTCCTGGAGCGGAAGCGCTTCTCCTACGTGCCTTCGGTTTCCAACTGCTTCATGGTGGATGTGAAGCGCGACCCGCGGCCGGTGATTGCCGGCCTGGTTAAGGAAAAAGTGGTCATCGGGCGGGTATGGCCGAGTTGGCCCACGCACGTGCGCGTCACGGTGGGCACCAAAGAAGAAATGCTCAAGTTCCAAGCCGCCTTCGCCAAGGTGATGGCTTGACCGTTCGGGGCATTCTGCATCGCAGAGGCCCCAATGGCGGCCGCTACGGCTGGAAGCGACTGGCGGGGGATTGTTCGGGCGGCGTGATTGCGGCTCTGATCGCGCTGCCCTACGGCCTCGCCATGGCTTCGCTCATGGGGTTACCGCCCGTTCTGGGCGTGTTCACCTCTATCTTGACTGCCCCCGTGATTGCTCTGGCGGGCCGTAATCCGGTGCTGATCGGCGGCACGGCCAGCGCCACGGTGCCTTTCATCGCCCTGGCGGCGCGGCAGCACGGGCTGGGCGGCGCGGCCCTGCTTTGCCTGCTGGCCTCGCTGGCGATGATCGCGTTCGCCGTGCTGCGGCTGGGGCGCTACATTACCCGCGTTCCCCAGGCCGTGGTTTCGGGATTCTCCTGCGGCATCGGCGCGATGATGCTGGTATCGCAACTGGACATTATCCTGGGGGTCTCCTCGCCGCTGACGCGCGCGGCCGGTTCGACCATCAGCCAGTTCGTAGCGGTGACGCACCACCTTATGGAAACCCGCATGGTGCCGCTGGTGCTGGGGCTGATGGTAATTGTGGCGGCATCGCTTTCGGCGCGCTTCTCCCACCGCCTGCCCGCGCCGTTGATCGGTGTGGCCCTGGCTATCCTGATGGCGCGCTTCTTCGGCTGGCGCGAGAAGGAGGTGGGATTCCTTTCCCCCGGGCTGCCTCCGCTGGCCACGCTTTCTGTGGGCCTCCCACAAATTCTGGCTCTGCTGCCATCGGCGGTGGCGCTGGCTTTCGTCTCCTCTGTGAACATCCTCATTACTTCGCGCGTGGTGGAGCATTTCCGCGGGCGCCACAAGCGCATGAAGCCTTCCGACGCCGATCGCGAACTGCGCGCCTACGGTCTGGCCAATCTGTGCGCTTCGGCCTTCGGCGCGCCGCTCAGCGTGGGAATTCCGGCCCGCAGCCTGGCGGTGGTGCGCTGCGGCGGCACCACCCCGGTGGCCAACCTGTTCCATGCCGTGGTGCTGCTGGCGATCCTGCGGCTGGGCTCCGGTTTCGTGGCGCATATCCCCATTCCCGCCCTGGCCGGCGTGACCGCCTGGATGGGCCTGTGCCTGTTGGATTGGAGCGCCTGGCGGCGCCTGCCCAAAATGGCCCGCGTGGATGCGGCGGCGTTTCTTGCCACGGTGGTCAGCGTCCTCACCGTCAATGCGGTGCTGGCCGTGGCGATCGGCTGTTCGTTATACGCTGTGCACGCGCTTTGGGTGCGCTACGCGCGGCCGCCGCTGGAGCAAGCCTTCGACGAGCCGTCGAGCACGTGAAGCCGGGCCGGGCGGTTCGCCGCCCTGGCCGGTTTTAGTGCCTAATAGGGATATGGCACTTTCTGCGAGAAACCAGTTACCGGGCACAGTGGAGGACGTGCGGCTTGGAGACATCATGGCGCACGTGGTGGTCAGAGTCGGCCAGAGCATCGTCGAGAGCGTGATTACCAGGACCAGCGCGGAGGAACTCAAACTCAAGAAAGGCGACTCGGTTCGGGTGGTTGTGAAATCCACCGAAGTGATGATTCAGAAGGACTGACGGCGGAATCCGGAAACCTGGAAAACCGTTGCGCGGCACCGGGCGGATTGGTGTATCTTGGAAGCGCCCTTGGATCGGCGGGGCCGGTCTCGAAGAGGCGCACCACTCGGTCCGGATTGCGAAAGGGCCGGGGCCGCAGCAGGATCGTGTCGATGATACTAAAAGGTGGGGCGGGCCGGCCTGTCGAGAACGTACGTGATCAGAGCCGTGCCTGTTGAGTAGTGCCACATGCCGAGGCGTTCCATGAGGCGGACGGAGCGCTCATTGGGGAGATCGCCCCGCGCCAAAACGCGCGTGAAGGGTGTGGCGCGCCAGAGGTATTCCAATGCCGCCTGGGCGGCTTCCGCGGCCAGGCCACGGTTCCAGAATTGCGGCCGCAGGGAGCACATCAACTCGATATCGGGGGTCTGTGGGATGAACTGGAAGCCGACATCTCCGAGGACGTCCCGGGCGCGGTCCTGGCGCAGCGTCCAATAGCCGATGCCGTGCTGGTCGGCTGCGCCCATGGCGCTGGCCAGCGCCCCGGCGGCACGGTCCCGCGAGATGATCCGGTTGTCCCATAGATACCGGCGGACGTCCGGGTCCGTCCACAAGGCGTGGAGAGCGTCGAGGTCGGCGGCGGCGAACGGTTCGAGGAGCAGGCGCTCGCTGCGAAGGATCGGGAGCGGCATGGCGATGATTGTATCGGTCTCCCGTGCCTGACGCCCGGCGGGCGCTCCGGGCGGTCCCCCTAATCGGTCATCTCGCGGAGCAAAGCCGTGGAGCGGGGGATGAGTTCCAGCGCCTCTCCGGAGGCCACCAGGGGCTTTTCTTCGCGTGCGGGTGCTGCGGAATCCAGCATCAATTCCCAGGCTGTTCCCCGGCAGTCCGGCATGAAAAAGCGGATCGGCTCATGGTGCGGGTTCAGCAGAATCAGGAAAGTCTCGTCGCGAATGGGTTCGCCGAAACCGTTCACATCGTCCAGGGTGCGCCCGCTCAGCCGCAGGCCGATGCACCGGATCCAGCCCTGATTCCACTCCTCGGGGGTCATTTCCTTTCCGTCCGGCCGCAGCCAGGTGATGTCCAGTTCCTGGTGGCCGTTGACCTGGCGGGACGCGGCGCCGGGGTCGATCCGGCGGTCCTGGAAAAACTTGCGCCGGTGCAGATTGGGATGGCGGCGGCGCAGGTCCACCAGGCGGGCGGTGAATTCGATCAACGAGCGGCCGGCCTTGTCCAGATTCCAATCGAACCAACTGGTGGCGTTGTCCTGGGCGTAGGCGTTGTTGTTGCCGTGCTGGGTGCGGCCCAACTCGTCTCCGCCGCAGATCATGGGGACGCCCTGCGAAAGCAGCAGCGTGACCAGAAAATTGCGCACCTGGCGCCGGCGCAGTTCCACAATGGCGGCGTCTTCCGTTTCGCCTTCCGCGCCACAGTTCCAGGAGTGGTTGTCGTTTGAACCGTCGCGGTTGTCCTCGCCGTTGGCCTGGTTGTGCTTCCGGTCGTAGCTCACCAGGTCGCGCAAGGTGAAGCCGTCGTGGGCGGTGATGAAATTGATGCTGGCGCTGGGATGGCGGCCATCTCGCTGGTAGAGGTCGCTCGAACCGGTGAGCCGGTAGCCCAGCTCGGCCAATTGCCCGTCGTCGCCCTTCCAGTAGCGCCGGACCACGTCGCGATAGCGTCCGTTCCATTCGGCCCACAAAGGCGGAAACTTGCCCACCTGGTAGCCGCCCTGGCCCACGTCCCAGGGCTCGGCGATCAGCTTCACCTGGGAAACCACCGGGTCCTGGTTGATGATGTCGAAGAAGGCGGAAAGGCGGTCCACGTCGTGCAGCTCGCGCGCCAGGGCGGAGGCCAGGTCGAAGCGGAAGCCATCCACGTGCATCTCTTGAACCCAGTAGCGCAGGCTGTCCATGATCAGCTTGAGCACTTGCGGATGGCGCACGTTGAGGGTGTTGCCGGTTCCGGTGAAATCCATGTAATAACGTGGATTGTCGGTAACCAGACGGTAATAAGTACCATTGTCGATGCCGCGGAAGCTCAGGGTCGGCCCCATCTGGTTCCCCTCGGCGGTGTGATTGTAGACCACGTCGAGGATGACCTCGATTCCCGCGCGGTGGAGGGCCTTCACCATGGCCTTGAATTCGCCGATCTGTTCGCCCCGGTCGCCCGAGGAGCTGTAACGGGCCTCGGGAGCGAAGAAATTAATCGAGTTGTAGCCCCAATAATTGCGCAGCCCGTGCTCCAGCAGGTGCTTGTCGTCCACGAAATCGTGCACCGGCATCAGCTCGACGGCGGTGATGCCCAGCTTGCGCAGATACTCGATCGCCACCGGATGGGCCAGGCCGGCGTAAGTGCCGCGCAGTTCCTCGGGGATCTCCGGATGGGTCGCGGTGAAGCCCTTAACGTGCAGTTCGTACAGAATGGAGTCGTGCAGCGGCGTGAGCGGCGGGCGGTCGTTTTGCCAGTCGAAGTGGGATGTGGTGATGACGCACTTGGGAACCCCCCAGGCGTCGTCGGAGGCGTCCTGGGAGAGGTCTTGGGCGGGGTCGCCGATTTTGTAGCCGAAGACCGGAGCATCCCAATTGAGCGACCCGGAGACGGCTTTGGCATACGGATCGATGAGCAGCTTGGCGGGATTGAAGCGGTCGCCGTGTTCGGGTTCGTACGCCCCGTACACCCGGTATCCGTACAACTGCCCCAGCCGCACTCCGTGCAAATAGCCGTGCCAGACGTATCCGGTGGACTCGCGCAAGGTGAGCGTTTCGTAGTTGGGAGAGTCCACAGCTTCGAAAAGGCAGAGATCCACCTGAGTGGCTCTTTCCGAATAGAGCGAGAAATTGACGCCGGTTCCATCCCAGGTCGCACCCTGGGGATACGGTTTACCGGGCAGCATGGTACGAGACATATTTTCCGGTCCCCCGAGCTAGCAAGCGGGATTCCACCGGGCGCTCACAATTGCCTGAACTGTACACAGCGTAACGCGGCTGCACCGAATGCGGCGGAAGCGCCGGGCGGCTCAGGCTGACCAATGGGCCAGGCGGCGGGCGGACCGTCTGGCGCGCCAGAGGCGCAGAGCCAGCAGGGCCCCACCCGCAATCAGGGCTACCCCCACCAATTCCGCCGAACGCGGTTCCGGCGAAGGATCCAGCCCGACATCCGTGGCGGTGAAAGTAGGGTTGCCCAGGGCCCCCCATCCGCCCGAATCGACGGTGAGGGAGTAATTGTAGTTGAAGGTAATATCGAAGTTAGCCAGCGGTGGAATGCCTTCATCCGTGCCCCCGGTACCGGAGTTTGTGCCGTAAAAAAGGAACTCCAGAAGACCGGGATTCTGGCCCTGGCCCGCGAAATAGTCGATCACGCAGTTCAGGAAAAACGGGTTGGGCGAAGTAGGGTCCTGGGAGCTGTTGCAGGCCAGACTCGCCAACTGGTCGGGAGTCAGGAAGATCTCGGTGCTGAAGGTGAGGCTGGTGATGATGCCGCCGGTGCCGTTGTAGTATTCGGTCGCGCCGCCGCCAAAACTGTCGGGACCGAACACAATGCCATTGGTGAACTCGGTGCTGTCGCCGGCCTCCGTCACTCCCATCTGCGGATCGATGATGCTGGCGCGCCCGGTTCCAGAAAGCGCGCCGAGCAACGCACACAACGCCAGCCATCGATTCAAGCGGACCGAGGCTTGGGCATCTTGCGACACGGCGTCGTCCTTCCATCATCCGGCAGCCTGTCCCCCGAGTCAACCGGAAACCGCCTGTCGAGTGCGCCATGGAGTACTGGTTGGCGCGGGGACGGAGAAGGCTATACCGCGGCGGAGCCTCCTGCAGCAGTTCGAGCACATCGGACAAGGGCAAGGTGTTCGGCGTCCTCGGATGGGTGGCGCGCCGCACGGGACCATGCCGAGGCCTTAAAACCCCGCGACAAACCGGAAAACCGCGGAGATCAGGGGGATCCTCCGCCGCTCAGCTACAATATCTGAAGAGTGTCTGGGAAAACCTTCTACATCGAAACCTTCGGCTGCCAGATGAACGTTCACGACTCCGAAAAGGTCATCGGCACGCTTCAGGCCCGCGGCTACCGGCAGGTGGAAACGCCCGAGGATGCCGGGCTGGTCCTCTACAACACCTGCAGCATCCGCGATAAAGCCGAGCAGAAGGTCTTTAGCCGGCTGCAGCAGTTCAAGCGCAACGGCAGGGACAAGGTCTTCGGCGTGCTCGGATGCGTGGCCCAGCAGGAGGGCGAGAAGATTTTCGACCGCGCGCCCCACGTCAGCCTGGTGGCCGGGTCGGCCAGCTATCCGCGGCTTGGGGAAATGCTGGTGCAACTGGAGGCCGGCAACCGCCGCGTCACGGGGCTCAGCCTGGATACAAACGAAACCTTCGATACCCCGTTCACCCGCCGCGACAACCCGCACCGCGCCTACATCACCATCATCGAAGGCTGCGACAAATCCTGCGCCTACTGCGTGGTGCCGTTCACCCGCGGGCCGGAGCGCAGCCGCACCAGCGAGAGCGTCATGGCCGAGGCTACCGGCCTCGCCAAACGCGGCTTCACCGAAATTCAGTTGCTCGGGCAGAACGTCAACAGCTACCGCGATCCATCCCCCGCGGGCTGGGATTTCGCCGGGCTCATCGCGCGCGTGGCCGCCATTCCGGGCATCCGCCGGGTGCGCTACACCACATCGCACCCGCGCGATTTCTCCAAATCCATCGTGGACGCCATGGACGCCAACCCGGTGCTCTGCGACCACGTCCACCTGCCGGTGCAGTCCGGCTCTTCGAAAGTGCTTCGCTCGATGGACCGGCTCTATACCCGCGAGGATTACCTGCGGCGCATCGAATGGCTGAAGACCGCGCGCCGGCGGTATTCCATCACCACCGATATCATCGTCGGTTTTCCGGGCGAAACCGAGCGCGATTTCGAGGAGACCCTCGACCTGCTGGACGAGGTGCAGTACGATTCGCTTTTCAGCTTCAAATACTCGCCGCGGCCCAATACCGCCGCCCTGTCGATGGGCGACCGCATTCCGGAAGAGGAGAAACAGCGCCGCCTGGTGATTTTGCAGGAGAAGCAGCGCGCCATCCAGATCCGGCGCAACGCGCAGATGATCGGCGCCATCCGCGAGGTCCTGGTGGAAGGCCGCAACCAGGCGCTGGGCCAGTGGATCGGCCGGACTTCCTGCAATCGCACGCTCAATTTCACGCATCCCGATTCCGGCGCGGCGCTGACCGGCCGGTACCTGCCGGTGCGGGTGACGCGCTCGGGGCCGAACTCTTTGGTGGGTGAGAGCGTAACTGTGGTGTAATGGAGTGGGGGAGGGCGTCATGGAAGTCGAAATGAAGATTCGCGGGCTCATGATGGATCCCGTGACCAACATGCCCATCGTTATTTTGAGGGACCTGAACGGCAATTCGGTTCTCCCCATCTGGGTGGGTGTGTACGAAGCCAATGCGATCGCCCTGGAGATCGAGAAGGTTTCCACGCCGCGGCCCATGACCCACGACCTGATCAAAACCTTGCTGCTGGGCCTCAATGCGGCGCTGCGCAAGGTGGTGGTGAGCGAGTTGAAGGACGATACGTTTTACGCGGTGATCTGGCTGGACCGCGACGGGGAGCTGATCAGCGTAGATTCGCGCCCCAGCGACGCGCTGGCGCTGGCCCTGCGCCTCGATTGTCCGATTTACGTGGACGATTGCGTTCTCAAGTCCTCGAAATCGCAGGCCACCGTCACCGACAAGGTGAACAACGAAGAACTGCGGCGCTGGCTGGAGGGCCTCAACGACGAGGATCTGGGCCGTTATAAGATGTGACTCCGGAGGTCGCCGCGCGCCTGGCCGCTCTCGACATCGTCTTGATGACCGAGGCTAAGGCCTATTCGATTTTCACGCGCGGAGATTGCATGGCGCTGGTCCAATGGGATGCCGCCGGCTTCGCCTCGCTGGGCAGTTCCGGCATGCTCACGGAGAGCGGCCTGGCTTACCTTGTATGGCGCGACGGCCGCCCTTGGCTGGTGGCCAAACAGATGGAAATCGCGGCCCAGGCGGAACAGGTCGAGCGGATTCGCAAGTTTTCCGGCGATCTCAAGTCGGCCCTGGGCCTGAGTTAGGACCGCCTCCGGCCCGCCGGCTTTCTGAATACTCATGACCATCGACGAACAACTCACCTACCTGCGCAAGGGGATGGCCGAGATCATCCGCGAGGAGGATCTGCGCGAACGACTGGAAGCCGCCGCCAAGGCCAATCGCCCGTTGCGCGTCAAGGCGGGCTTCGATCCTACCGCCCCCGATCTGCACCTGGGACACACCGTCCTGCTGCGCAAGATGAAGCATTTTCAGGATCTGGGCCACACCGTGATCTTCCTGATCGGCGACATGACCGGCCTGATCGGCGACCCCACCGGCCGCAACATCACCCGCCCGCCCATGACCCGCGAAGCCATTCAAGCCAACGCCGAAACCTATCGCACGCAGGTCTTCAAGATTCTCGATCCGGCCAAAACCGAAGTGCGCTTCAACAGCGACTGGCTGGGCAAAATGCAGTTTCCGGACATCATCCGGCTGCTTTCCAAATACACCGTGGCGCGCATCCTGGAACGTGACGATTTCGCCAAGCGCTACAAGGAAGGCGCGCCCATTTCGCTCCACGAGCTGATGTACTCGCTGGCCCAGGGCTACGATTCGGTGGCTCTCGAATGCGATGTGGAAATGGGCGGCACCGATCAGAAGTTCAACCTGCTGGTGGGCCGCGAGATTCAGAAGGATTTCGGACAGCCGCCGCAGATTGTGGCCATGACCCCGCTATTGGAGGGCCTCGACGGCGTCAACAAGATGTCCAAATCGCTCGGCAACTACATCGGCATCGTCGAGCCGCCCGAGGTGATGTTCCGCAAGGTGATGCAGATTTCCGACGGCCTGATGTGGCGCTACTACGAACTGCTGACGGATGTCAGCATGGCGGAAATCGCCGCCCTGCGCGCCCAGGCGCAATCCGGTGAGGTCAACCCGATGGATATCAAGATCGGCTTGGCCCGGCGCATCGTAGCCGATTTCCATTCGCCTGCCGCCGCCGCCGCCGCGGCCGATACCTTCAACCGCGTGGTGCGCCAGAAGCAGGTCCCCGAGGACATTCCCACCGTCCCTTTCCCGGAAGGCGTCACGAAGGATGGCGCCATCCGCGTGGATAAACTGCTCGCCAAAGCCGGCCTGGCCGAATCGGTCTCGGACGCGGTGCGCAAAATCAAAGCCGGCGCGGTGGAGATCAACGGGCAAAAAGTAAAAGACCTGGTATACGGGAACTCCGCGTCCGAAATCGTCGTACAAGTGGGTAAGAACTGGCGTAAGATCGTTCCTTAGGATGACCGGCATTACCGAGAACCTGTCCCTGGCGGTGGACTCGCTGCGCGCCCACAAACTGCGCGCCGCGCTCACCGTGCTGGGGCTGACCATGGGGGTGGCGACGCTCATCACTGTGATGACCCTGGTGCAGGGCGCCAATCTCTACGTCGAGCAGAAGATCGCCAACCTGGGGGTGAACGTCTTCCGCGTCAGCCGCCTGCCTTTCGCCCTGACGGATTTCTCGGTGCTGGCCAAGGCGCAGCGCAATCGCTTTCTCTACCAGGATGACATGGCCGCCCTCATCGAGGGCTGCCGGCATTGCGAAACCGTGGGCGCGTCCCTCAGCAGCAACGTCTCGCTGCGCTACAAGGACCGCATGATGGACGACGCCACTCTCTACGGCTACACACCGAGCATGGCCACGATCGACACGCGCAACGTGGAACTGGGCCGGTACTTCACCGACCTGGAGGATCGCCACGCGGCCGCGGTCTGCCTGATCGGCGACAAGGTGGCGCAGGATCTCTTCCCCGATATCGACCCGCTCGGGCAGACCATCCGCGCCGGCTCGGACTCGTTTATCGTAGTGGGCACCTTCGAGCGCATCGGCTCGGTGCTGGGGCAGGATCAGGACAGCTTCCTGGCGGTCCCGCTGCGCACCTACTTGAAATTTCGCGGGCAGCGCAACAGCCTCACCATTTCCGTGCAGGCGGCCGAGGCGCCCGGCGCGTTCGATCTCGCCCAGGACGAGGCGCGCCGCATTCTGCGCTCCCGCCGCCACGTGCAGCCCGGCCACGACGACGATTTCTACATCGCCACTTCGGATACCTACATCTCGCTCTGGCAGAGCATCAGCTCGGCCTTCTTCGCCGTGTTTGTGATGATCAGCTCGATCTCGGCAGTGGTGGGCGGCATCGTCATCATGAACGTGATGCTGGTGAGCGTCACCGAGCGCACCAAGGAAATCGGCGTGCGGCGCGCGGTGGGCGCCACCCAGACCGACATTCTGCGGCAATTTCTGACCGAGAGCGTGGTGCAATGCCTGATTGGAGGCGGCATCGGGGTGTGGATCGGATTCGCCTGCGCCCTGGCCCTCCGCGAATTGACCTCTTTCCCCGCCTCGGTGCAGGTTTGGGTGGCGCTGCTGGGAGTTTTCCTCAGCTCGCTGATCGGGCTCTTCTTCGGCATCTATCCCGCGCTGAAGGCCTCCCGCCTGGACCCGGTGGTTGCGCTGCGAACGGAGTGAGGGAAACATGCGAGAACTGTATTCACCACAGAGGCACAGAGAGCACCGAGGCTTCACAGAGAAAGATAAGAAGCTTCCCTGGTTTTCTCCGTGTAGTCTCTGTGTTCTCCGTGCCTCTGTGGTGAATACGCGGCCTCGGAGCGCCCATGACCCGCGCTGAGATCAAAGAAAACCTCCTGGTGGCGCTGGATACCGTGCGCACGCGCAAGGTCCGCTCGGTGCTCACCATCCTCGGAATCGTGATCGGGGTCACCAGCGTGATCGCCGTGGCGGCCATTATCGACGGCCTCAACGGGTTCATGGAGGACCGCATCAAATCCTTCGGTTCGCGCTCGATCTTCATCACCCGCATTCCGGCCGGATATACCGGCGGCATGCTGCCGCATAAGATCCGCATGCGCAAGTACCTGGAAATCGGCGACGCCCGCTACCTCAAGGACACCGTGCCGGGGCTGGACATCTCGACGGCGTTCATGCAGCGCCTCGACGTCGCCGCGACGCCCGAATCCATCAGCTACGCGGGCGAGCACGTGGAGAAGATGATCGTCCGCGGCGCTCAACCGGATTACGCCGCCGCCATCGCCCTGTTCACGGTGGCCACCGGCAGATTTATTTCCGAATTCGACGATGAGCATGCCCGCAACGTGGTGGTGATCGGGGCGGCCATCGCCGATACCTTGTTTCCTCACACCGACCCGGTCGGCAAGCAGGTCCGCCTGGATGGCCAGCTCTATGAAGTCATCGGCGTCTTCGAAAAGGACCCCGGCATTTTCGGCCTCGGCGTGGACCAGTTCGCCGTGATTCCGCTTTCCAACTACCACAAGAATTTTCCCGGCGTGCGCGATGTATTTCTGATCTTCACGGTGCGCGAGGATGCCGATCTGAACGCCGTCCGCGACCAGGTGGTGGAAGCCATGCGCCGCCGGCGCCGCGTCCCGGCGCGGGCGGAAAACGATTTCGATGTGGCCGATTCCAATTACTTTCTGAGTCTCTGGAACCAGCTCACCGGCGCAATGGCGCTGCTCACCGGCGCGATCGGCTCGATCGGCTTGCTGGTCGGCGGCATCGGAGTGATGAACATCATGTTGATTTCGGTCACCGAGCGCACCGCCGAAATCGGTATCCGCAAGGCCATTGGGGCGCGCAAGTCCGACATCCGCCTGCAATTTCTGCTGGAGGCCATCACGCTTTCCGGCATCGGCGGCGTACTGGGGGTGATGCTGGGCGGGCTGATCGCTTTGGCGGTGCGCGCGGCGATCTCGCTCCCCGCCACGCTTTCGCCCTTCTGGGTAGTCATGGGCGTGGCGATCTCGGTGGGGGTGGGCCTGTTCTTCGGCTACTATCCCGCCAACCGCGCCGCCCAACTGGATCCGATTGTGTGCCTGAGATACGAGTAGCGCACCGGGCGCCCGTCGTCATTTGCTGTATGCCGGCCGGGCGGGTTATGTAAGCGCCGGCTCAGTAGGCCTTGGCGATGAGGGCCCGCCGGTCCACCGTCTCGCCGGTGACGATGCACTTGCCCGGGCCATCGTATTCGTCCACCAGCGGAATGCAGCGGACGCTGGCCTTGAACTCCTTCATGCGGGCGTCGCAGGCGGGGTCGTCTTTCAGGTGCGCCATGACGAATTTGCCGCCGCCTTTTTCGGCGGTAGCCTCGCGCAAGATTCCTACCACCTCTTCCAGGGAATTGGCCAGCGCGGTGTTTTGCTTCAGCCGCTCGCGAGCCGCCTGGTAGAGGCCGGCCTGCATTTCCTCCATCACACGCGGCAGGCGCGCCGCCAGGTCGCTTTGCGTCACCGGCTCCTTGACGCCGGTATCGCGCCGCTTCACCACGATTTTGCCGGCGGCCAGGTCGCGCGGTCCCAACTCCAGCACCACCGGCACGCCGCGCCGCTCCCAATGGAAGAACTTGGCGCCGGGCGACTGGCCTTCGCGGTCGTCCACGCGCGCGCCGGTTTCGTGCGCGATACGATGGGCGGCTTCCAGCACCTGGGCGCGCTCCTGGTCCTTGCGGTAGATCGGGACCAGCACGGCTTTGGTGGGCGCGAGGCGCGGCGGCAGCACCAGGCCCTTGTCATCGGAGTGGGTCATGATCAGGCCGCCGATCAGGCGCGTGCTCACGCCCCAGCTGGTCTGCCAGACGTAATCGAGCTGCCCTTCGCGGGTTTGATAACGGACGTCGAAGGCCTTGCCGAAGTTCTGGCCCAGGTCGTGGCTGGTGCCCGCCTGCAAGGCCAGGCCGTTCTGCATCATGGCTTCGATGGAGTAGCTTTTCAGGGCGCCCGCGAACTTTTCGGCGCGTGTCTTGACACCCTTCACCACCGGCATGGCCATCACTTCCTCGGCCACGGCGGCGTAGATATCCAGAATCCGCAACACCTCTTCGACGGCTTCTTCGTGGCTGGCGTGGGCGGTGTGGCCTTCCTGCCAGAGGAATTCGGAGGTGCGCAGAAACATGCGCGTGCGCAGTTCCCAGCGAAGCACGTTGGCCCACTGGTTGATGAGCACCGGAAGGTCGCGCCAGCTCTGAATCCAGCGCGCGAAGAAGTAGCCGATGATGGTCTCGGAGGTGGGCCGGATGACATACGGCTCTTCGAGCTCCTTGCCCCCGGCAATGGTGACCACGGCCAGTTCCGGCGAGAAGCCCTCGACGTGCTCGGCCTCCTTGCGCAGAAAACTCTGCGGGATGAGCAGCGGAAAGTAGGCGTTCTGGTGGCCGGTGGCTTTGAAGCGGTCGTCCAGGTCGCGCTGGAGCAATTCCCACACGGCATAGCCGTTGGGCTTGATGACCATGCAGCCTTTGACGATTTCGGCCGGTTCGGCCATGTCGCCCTGGAGAACCACGTCCTGATACCAGGTGGCGAAGTCCTCGCCGCGGGCGGTGATTGGAGATTCGGGCATATGGGGGTGAACTTCCAGAGTAGCATTCAGAAGCGAAAAGACCGCGGTAGCGCCCGAGTCGCAGCCGGACAGGGGGGCGAAACCTCATCCGGCAGAGAACCAAAAACTGTGCTTCGCGCGGCGGGAGATTAAAAGCGGCGTATGAGGTAACACTCATCGAAGAAATGGGGAAGGCCCGCGACTGGGCGGGCCGGCCCCAGTTACGCCATATGCATCATCTTGTTCGCGGCTTCGTGCTCCAGTCCCTCAAGCGCCATGATGAACTTGTCGATCTCGACCTTGTAGTCAACGTTGTTGGAATCCACCTGGTGTTGCTTCAGGATTTTGATGTATTCGGTCTTTTTAGTGACGAACGCGCCAATCGCGGTCTTGCACTCCGCCTTGGTCTTCGCCTTGTCGATCTTATCGACAGCGGGTTCGATTCCACTTGATTGGTGGAAGAAGCTGTTCAACTTGGCTGACGGCTTCTTCTTTCCAGTGGCGGTCTCGAAGGTCGTTTTCATCGTCTTCCATTGCTCTTTGAGAGTGGCCATCGTGTCTTCTCCCTGTCCGCTGAACATCGTTAGCTCCTTCCTCGCGGACGCGAATAGCTTATCACAGCCACCCCCATCGGCCGCCGCGCAGCGCAGCAATGGCGGCAATGTAGAGAAAAGGCGGTCGGAACCGAAAGCTGGGAAACCAGCCGGCTGGGAGCGGCGTCCAGTTTGAGGACCACAGTCAGGAGGCAGCCAATGCTTGTCCAGGATCTCCGGTATGCCGTCCGCGGTTTGCGGCGCAATCCCGGTTTCACCTTGGCCGCGGCGCTCACGCTGGCGCTGGGGGTGGGGTCGAACGCCGCCGTGTTCAGCCTGGTGCGTGCGGTGCTGCTGCCGGGATTGCCGTTTCCGCGGGCGGACCGGCTGGTAACCCTGGGGAGGGTCGATGTCCGTACCGGAGAATGGGTACCCTACCTGAACTGGCGCGATGCCGTCGATTTCCGCGAGCAGAACCATACCCTCGAAGGCGTCGGGATGCAGGGCCAGGCGATGCTGAATGCATCCGGCGATGGTCTTCCGGAATCTCTCTATGGCGCGCGGCTTTCGGCCGATCTGCCGAGGCTTTTGGGCGTGCAGCCGCTCCTGGGCCGGTGGTTCGATGCGTCCGACGATTCCCCGGACACCCACGTCATCGTGCTGAGCGACAGCCTCTGGCGGCGGCGTTATGCATCGGATCCCTCGATTGTAGGCAAAACGATTCCGCTGGATGGCCTGGGCGCCCGAAGCTGGCTGGTGCTCGGTGTGATGCCGCCGGGATTCAATTTTCCGGTCACCATCCACACCGCTGCTCCGATCACCCGGCAGATGGCCTTCTGGATTCCGCTGTTCCGGATGGATGCGCCTGATCAGAGACGGGAAACGCTCGGCGGCACGGTAGTGGGGCGGCTCCGCCCGGGCGTCTCGATGGAGCAGGCGCAAGCCGATTTGAGCGCCATCGCCGCCCGACTGGCGCGCGATTATCCCGCCACCAATGCGAATCGCGGCGTGCGCATTGTTCCGCTGGCGGAAACGGTGTTAGGCGGGTCGCGGGCGGCCATGCTGATCGTGCTGGCTGCCACCGGTCTGGTCGTGTTGATCGGCTGCGCTAATATCGCGGGACTCCTGCTGGTGCGCGCGGCGGCGCGCTCGCGCGAAACGGCCATCCGGCTGGCGTTGGGCGCGAGCCGCGGGCAGTTGGCCGGCCAGTGGACGATCGAAGCGTTGCTGATTGCCGCGCTCGGAGGGGCCGGCGGCTTGCTGCTGGCGGCCCTCAGCCGCAGGCTGGTTCTGACCCTTGCGCCGCCCGATCTGCCGGGCCTGGATCGCGTGCACATCGATGGCCTGGTGCTGCTGTTCACCGCCGCGGTTTCGGCGCTTTCGGGCTTGCTCTTCGGCCTGGCGCCGGCGTGGCAGGCGGCACGCGCTAATCCGCAAGCCGCGCTGGCCGGAGGGGTGCCCTCTGGGGTGCCCTCTGGGCCCGGTAGGCTGGGACCGCGGAGGGGGTGGGGCGGCATGCTGGTGGCCGGGGAAGTCGCGCTGGCGGTCTTGCTCACGATCGCTGCCGGCCTGTTGATGAAGAGCCTGGCGCACCTGCTGGCGGTGGATCTTGGCTATCGGCCCGCCCGCGTTCTGACCGCGGTCGTCGGCAACCTTTCCACCCAGCGCTATGCCGATTTTCCCGCCAGGATCGATTTCTACCGGCGCGTGCTGGAGCAAGTGCGCGCCATGGCCGGCGTGGAGTCCGCGGACGCGGTGATTGGCGTGCCGCTCTCCGGCAACTTCCCCGGACGCAACCTCCGCATTGAGGGCGCACCCGACCTGGCCGGCGCCGGACCGCCCCTCGCGGAAATTGTGCCCGCGAGCGAAGGCTACTTCGCCACCATCGGTATCCCCGTTCTGCGCGGCCGCCCATGGACTGCCGGGGATGTTGCCGCCGGGCGGCGCATCGCGCTGGTGAACGAAGTCGCCGCGGCGCGGTTCTGGCCCGGCCAGGACCCCATCGGGAAACGTTTGAGCATCGACGTACAACCCGGCCGGCCGTGGATGGAGGTCATCGGCGTGGTGAAAGCTACCCGCGAAGACGTACCCGACAAGCCGCCCTCGCCAGCGATCTACCTGCCCATGGAACAGGGCCAGCCGTTCTTCCCGCAGTTTCTCGCCGTGCGCACGGCGGCCAGCCCGGGCGTCTTCTTCGAGCCGCTGCGCCGCGCGGTGGCCCGCGTGGACAAGGACCAACCAGTCCTTATCGTCGCCTCGATGCAATCGCTCATGGATACGGCCACCTCCCAGCGCCGCTTCGCCACGGTCACCCTGGGGATTTTCGCCGGGTTGGCACTGCTGCTGGCGGCGGCGGGGATTTATGGCGTGGCGTCCTACTCGGTGGCCCGCCGCACGCGGGAGATCGGAGTGCGCCTGGCGCTGGGAGCCACCCGCGCGAACGTGGCGCGCATGATCCTTCGGCAGGGCCTGGCGCAAGCGGTTGCCGGCATCGCGCTGGGGTGGTGCGCGGCATGGGCGCTGACGCGCGTGCTGGCCAGCCTGCTCTATGGCGTGACCGCGACCGATCCGGCCACTTTTGCCGCCGTCCCGGCGATTCTGCTGGCGGTGGAACTGGCGGCCTGCTACCTGCCGGCGCGCCGCGCCATGCGCGTGGACCCGGTCGCCGCGCTGCGCATGGAATAGTCCAACCGGCGCGCCCCCGGTGACGGGAGATACGGCGCATCGGGACAATCCTGGACCCGGACCGCCGCTCCGATCCCAATTGTGTTACAACTTACTCAGCAGGCGGTTATTAGCAAAAAGGAGGGAGTATGCAACATCCCTTTGTACGTAACGTTTGGTTGGGAATTGGGGTAACGTTGTTGGGCGTCTCATGGGCCTGGGCCGATGCCGCCGCGGGCATGCAGGCATTCAAGAATAAGGACTATGCGACGGCCTTCCGGGAATGGAAGGCGGCCGCCGAAGCCGGGCAGGCGGAGGCGGAGTTCGACCTGGGCGTGCTATACGCGCAGGGTAAAGGAGTGCCGCGCGATCTCACCACGGCCGAGGGTTGGTATCGCAAGGCCGCCGAGCAGGGCAACGCGGAAGCTGAATTCGCGCTCGGACAGATGTACTCCCGGGGATGGGGCGTTCCGCGGGATGAAGCCGACGCCCTGCGCTGGTTCCAGATGGCCAATGCGCCGGATTCGGACGGCCCCTCCACCGATTGGTCCCTGATCGATGGCTATGGCGTCCAGCAGGACCAGAAGCAGGCGGCCTACTGGTACGAACTGGCGGCCCAGAAAGGCCACGCCGAAGCGCAATTCAACCTCGGCCGCCTGTATGCCGAGGGGAAGGGCGGCATCCCGCACGATGAGGAACAGGCCACTCGCTGGGTGCGCGCCGCCGCCAGCCAGGGTTATCCTCTCGCGCAGGCCCGGCTCGGCGTGCGCTACGCCAATGGGCTGGGCATCCAGCAGGATACCAGGCGGGCCTATTTCTGGCTGACGCTGGCCTACCTGCACGGCGATAAGAGTGTGGAAAAACTCCGCGCCGCACAGGCGGCCAAACTCACGCCGGCGGATGTCTCGACCACCGATCAGGCGGCTCAAAACTGGAAGCCGCGGGTCGCCGCGGTGGCGGCCAAGAAGTAGGAGGACGATGTCTCTGCGGATCCGCCAGGCGCTGCCTGTGCTGATGCTGGTAGTGGCACGGGGCCAGGCCGAGCGGGATCCCGGTGAAGTACTGGAGCGCGCCCGCGCCAATCTGCAATCCATGACGCGGCGGCTGGCCAAATATGCCTGCCTAGAAACGGTGGATCGCATTTACTACGAGCCGCCGCCCGAGCCGTCCGAACCGCTCTCGTGCAAAGTGATTCAAGCCGCGCGCAACCGCCGCGCCGCGCCCCTCACGATCGACGCCACCGACCGCCTGCGGCTCGAGGTGACGGTTTCCGAAGGCCACGAGATTCACGCCTGGCCAGGCGCCACGCGCTTCGACACGCGGGATGTGGATGAGATTATCCACGAGGGACCGATTGGAACGGGCACTTTCGGCACCCATCTGATCGGGGTTTTCGACAATCCCGCGGTAGATTTCCACTACGTGACTGAGAAAACCGACGGCGACCGCAAGGTGCTGGAGTACCGCTATCACGTCTCCGCCGAAGCCAGCCGTTACCGCGTGAAGACCGGCGCCACCTGGCAGACCATGCCCTACGATGGAACCTTCTGGCTGGATTCCGAATCGCTGGACCTGCGGCGTTTTACGGTGGAAGCCGCATCCCTGCCGCCCGGCAGTTCCATGTGCCAACTGGATGCCACGATGGATTACCAGCGCGTGCGCATCGGCGACGGAGACATGCTGCTGCCCCGCGAAGGCCAGCTCGGAATCGTGATGGACAACGCGGAGGAGACCAGCAACCTGACGACTTTTTCGGATTGCCGCGAATACCAGGCGGAATCGGCGCTGCGCTTCGATTCCAGCGCGGACGTGGAGGGCGCCGCGGCGAAGCCGGTGGTGCGGGAGCCGCTGGCCCTGCCGATTGGCCTGCCGATCGAGTTAGCTCTCGAAGCACCCATCGATACCGGCAAAGCCGCCGCCGGCGACCTGATCTCGGCGAAGGTGATGAAACCGGTGCGCCGCTCGGGATCGGGCGATGTCGTGATCCCCGCCGGCGCCATCGTGCGCGGCCGCATCACCCGCATGGAGCATCATATGCTGCCGCGGCCCTATTTCCTGGTTGCTATCTCCTACAACCGGCTGGTGCGGGGCGATATTTCCTCGCCTTTCGCCGCCAAGTACGATGGCAGCATGGAGTTGGGCAAGCAATTGGGCGCGGCGCTGCACTCCCGAAGCCGCGGCCTGGAGTTCTGGGACGTCGGCACGTTCCTGTTTCCATCGAACAAGCCTACTTTCGTGCTGCCGGCGGGCTACGAAACGAAGTGGTACACGCTGGCCACGCCGACTCGCTAGATCGGGGCCAGCCGGATGGACCATCTTGTACCGGACGCGTCGAGGCCGCTTATCGGGGAGATGTCTTGCTTCGACGGCTGATGGACGAGCACGAAACCTCAGGTTCACGTCAGCCGTGAGCCATTTTGTATTGGACGCCTCTGTCATCCTGACATATCCCCGCGGGCCGGAGGGTGGCGGTCCCGGCGTTCTGGCGGCATGCCCGTGGATGTGGACGATGGGGCGACCGCGTCAGTGGTGTTCGATACGACACAATCTCTTTGCCGCAAGCATGGCCTCACAGTCGCCGAGGGCGTTTCGGTGCTGTGAGTTCCGGACGCAGCCGTACTAAAACTGCCGCCGGTAATCGGTTTAACTGTCTTGGGGACGGTGGGGGACAGTGGTGGTCCGGGGTTCGGATTGACAAGCGTCACCTCCGGCAGTATAAGTATGGAAACGCTCTGGGAGGGTGTTTGGAATGGGTCTGGGGAAAACTCGCATCAATCTGCCCATGGGCCGGTTGGCGGCCCTTTTCGCCGCCACGCTGATCTTCGTGGGCGCTTCCGTCGCGCAAGTCGTGACCGCCACTCTGACCGGAACCGTTACCGATTCCTCGGGCGCCACGGTGCCCGGCGCGGTGGTCACGGCAACCGAAATGAACACCGGCGTGAGCCGAACCACTCAAACCAGCGCCGAAGGCGTCTACTCCCTGCCCTTCCTGAATCCAGGAACATACCGGGTGGATGTGGAGAAGCCGGGCTTCAAGAAATTCAGTGAACCCAACGTCGCGCTGGTCGTTTCCAACGTCGGCCGTGTCGACGCCGTGTTGACCGTCGGAACGCAAAGCGAAACCGTGCAGGTCACTGCCGAGTCGCCGCTGTTGCAATTGGAAAGCGGCGACGTCTCGAAGGACGTCGATGCTACTACGACGGTCGAGTTACCCATCCCGGACCGCAGCGTGCAGGCCACGGCGGGCCTCATGGCCGGCGTGAGTGTGCCGGCACTTTATAGTTCTGGCAGCGGCATCATGGAAAACGGCGCGCTGACCTTTATGTTTGACGCCAACGGCCAGGTTCTGGGCGCCAACAACACCATGGTGGACGGCATCGACAACATGGATATGGCCTTGGGCTTGACCCTCTATAATCCGGCCACCGAAGACGTAGCCGAGGTCCACATCAGCACCGATGCCTACAGCGCGGAATTCGGTAAGGTGGGCGGCGCCGTGGTGAACATCGTGACCAAAAGCGGAACCAACCAATTCCATGGATCGCTTTTCGAGTTCAACGAGACCGCGGCATTGGGCGCGCGCAATGTGTTCAACCAGGCGCCGCTGCCAAAGCCCGGCCTGACTAATAACGATTTCGGCGGCGCCGGCGGCGGCCCCATCCGGAAAAACAGAACCTTCTTTTACGGCAGTTATGAAGGCCGGAAATTTTATTCCAGCACCGAAACTACCACCACCACCGCGCAGCCTGCCTGGCTCACTGGAAACTTCAGCGCCGTTCCCGGCCTCCAGTTATACGACCCCAGCACCGGGAACCAAACTACCGGCGCTGGCCGCACTCCCTATCCTAATAACATCGTTCCGCCAAGCGAAATCAGCCCCATCTCGCAGAAATTGTTCCAGTATGTACCCGCGCCTAACATTGTCGTCGCCGGCGCGCCGCCCCTTACCCTCAATTACGTTTTCTCGGCTCCGACCGATTACACCTCCAACGGCTTCGATGGCCGCATCGATCAGAACTTCAGCGAGAAATCCAAGGTCTCCGTCAAGTTCGATTCGCTGCCGAACCACGTCTTCGAGGGACAGATGTACACCGGCACCGGCGTCGGCAACGATCTCTCCTCCCATAGTTACACTCTTACCGGGGCCATCGATTACACCTATATGTTCAACTCCAGCCTGGTAATGGAAGCGCGCGTGAATTTCAACCGCTGGATCGCCCACATATCGTGTACCGATACCGTCACCAGCCAGGATTTAGGGATTGCCAATCCCAACCCGGACCAGATTTCCGAACAGAGCCTGGCCGCCATCCAGGGTATCGGCATCGGCGTGGCCAGCATCGGTCAAGGGTCCGCCGGTTTTGGGCAGGGTTATGAGTGCCCCACCATCGATCACGACACGGTCTTTCCCTTCTCGGACACCTGGACCAAGAGCTTTGGCAAGCACTCCTTGAAGTGGGGAGGAGATTTCGTGCGCTACCGCAACGACCGCTTCCAGGTGCAGGGCAGCGGCGGGTTCGGAGGGCGCGGCACTTTCGTCTTTGGCCCCACCGGCACGGAGAATTATTTGGGCGCCGCGGGCGGTTCCCCGCTGGGCCTCTACGGCACCACGGTGAATGCCTTCGCAGACTTTATGTTGGGCGACCCGATCGAGGTAGACCGGGCCCAGATTATCTTGAGTCCCACGATGCGGCAGAGCCACTATGACGGCTTTATCCAGGATGCTTACAAGGTGACGCCCAAACTGACCCTGAACCTCGGGCTTCGGTACGACTTCTACGAAGCGGCGAAAGTAAGGTATGCGGGTGGGGCTTCCAACTACGAACCCTCCACCAATTCGCTGCTGATCGCCGGTTACGGCAATATCAGCCTCAGCGACGGTGTAGATTCCAAGCCCGGCTACCTGGGCCCCCGCGCGGGCCTCGCGTACACGCTGGGATCCAAGACCGTGCTTCGCGCCGGCTACGGCATCAGCTACTGGGAGCAGCGTTTCGGCTGGACCGGAGGCACCCTCAACCAACAATATCCGGTGATATACAACGTGCAGGTAGGCACCACCAGTAACTATGTTGCAGCCGGCCCGTTCAACACCATTACGCCGGTTACCTACCTTGCCGTTCCCAGCAATGGCGTCCTGAACCCGGCGCCCAACCAGGCGTTTTACTACATGCCGTCGCATTACGACCTGCCCGCGGTCTATAGCTGGAACCTGACGCTCCAGCACCAGATTACGCCTACTTTGGTTGTGGACGCCGGCTGGGTCGCCAATCTGGGCCGCAACCTTCCCTATTCGTATAACATCAATCAAGGCCCTCCCGGCGCCGGGCCAACTGCGGAAATATTGAACCTGGAGTATGGCCGCACCGCCTCTACCACCATTCGCGCTTATGGCGTGAACAGCAACTACAACTCGCTCCAGGTCAACGCCCGAAAGCAATGGGCCAAGGGCTTCCACGTAACATTAGCCTATGCTTTCAGCAAATCGCTCGACGAAACCAGCGAGGACGGCGGTTTCCTGAATCCCAATAACTACAAGCAGTCGTATGGCCCATCCAGCTTCGACCAGGCCCATATGCTCACCATCAACCACGTTTACGAATTGCCGTTCGGCAAAGGCGAGCCTTTCCTGCACAACGGCGGAGTGGCCGCCGCCCTCTTTGGTAATTGGCAGGTGAGCGGGATCTTCCGGTACTTCAGTGCGCTGCCTTTCACCGCGGCTGCCGCTGCTACCAATGCCGATTGCGCTTCCTGTTCGGTGGTTCCCGAAATCGTCGGCACACCGCAGTATCCCGGTCAGTACGGGCCCGGCGAGCAATTTCTTTCGGCATCCGCCTTCGCCCTTGAGTCTGTAGACACGCGCGGAAATTCCGGCCGCGATAATCTCTGGGGCCCCGGGATGACGGTCTACGACGCCAACGTAGTTCGCAAATTCCCGATCCGGGAAAGAGTGACCGCGGAGTTGCGGTTGGAAGCGACCAATGTGACCAACCACCCGCATTGGGGGCAACCCAATGCCACTGTCAACACGGCTACCTTTGGGCAAATCACCACGGCCACCAATCCGCGGCAGGCCCAGGTGGCATTGCGGTTGAGTTTCTGAATTCGGGGACCCCTGGCGGCATCCTGTCGAGAGAACCAAAAGAGGTATGATGCGTTGCATGCGCTCTGAAAATATGGTGTATGGCGCCCGGACCCCGCGGAGCCGTGGCGAAACCGCCCGATTGCCAAGGCTGCCGCTGACCCTCCTGGCCGGCGGGAGCCTCCTGGGCCTCGCGTTCCTGGCGTTGGGACCACGCACCGCCGTGGTCGAGGCGCAGAACCGCATGAGTTTCTCCCCGGTGGCGTTCTCGAGCGGCCACGTAGCCCTGGGTCTGGCGCTTCGCAAGTTGAGCGTCTCGGCGACGTTCCTGCAGGCGCCCGCGCACCCCGACGATGAGACCAACGCGCTCTTCGTGTTGTTCGGCTACGGCATGGGCATGCGGGTGATCGACCTGCAAAACAATCGCGGCGATGGCGGCCAGAACGAGATCGGCCCGGAGTTGTTCCGCGACATCGCCGTGCTGCGCACTTCCGAGCTGCTTTCGGCGCACCGCATCGACGGGGCGGAACAGTATTTCACGCGCGCCATCGATTATGGATATTCCTTCGATCCGGAAGAAGTCATCTCCAAGTGGGGCCGCAAGGATATCGTAGGTGACTACGTACGCCTGCTGCGCACTCTGCGGCCCGACGTGGTAGTCACCATGAACATCCAGGGGCGCGGCGGCGACCGGGCGCACGAAGCCACCACGGTTCTGGTCCGGGAATCTTACCGGGCGGCCGGCGATCCTTCGATGTACCCAGAGCAGATCCAGGAGGGCCTGCGGCCGTGGCAGCCCAAAAAGCTGTATTTCGCGGCTGGCTTCGGCGGCCCCGGCGGAGCTCCGGGCGCGCCGGCGCAGGCTGGGGCGCCT